>JAVKCD010000019.1:718636-1077954 GCA_040222855.1 Phycisphaeraceae bacterium
GTAGCCGGGGTAGGCGGTGTACGGGCTGGCGGTCCATTCCCATGTATCGCCAAACATCTGGCGGAGGCCTGGTGCGGCGTCGGCGGGGAGGGGGTGGTGGTGGCGCTGCTCGGCGAGGTTACCGTTGACCTTGCTGTGTTGTGCGGCGGTTTCCCATTCGGCTTCGGTGGGGAGTCGATGGCCAGCCCATCGGGCGTAGGCATCGGCCTCGAAGAAGCTGATGTGGGAGACGGGTTCGTGATCGCGGAGTGGCCTGGGCCCGTTGAGGGTGTACTCCATCCAGCGATTGCTCAGGCGGAACCAGTAGAGGGGTGATGTCCAGTTGTGTTTGTTGATGGCGTCCCAGCCCATCGAGAGCCAGAGGTCGTGCCGCTGGTATCCCCCATCATCGATGAAGTCTTGGAACTCGGCGTTGGTTACGAGGCGGTCGGCGAGCTCGAAGGGCTGGATGAGCACCTCGTGCCGTGGTTGCTCGTTGTCGAAGCAGAAGTCCTGGTTGGCGTGTCCGATCGAGTGTCGCCCACCCGTGATGGGCACCCATGCCTGATCTCGGGCAGTTTGATGAGTTGGTGGTTGCTCTGGGCGATAGGCAGGCATCAGGGGGTTGCTGGAGAAGATGTGTTTGATGTCGGTGAGGATCAACTCTTGGTGCTGCTGTTCGTGGTGGCGGACGAGTTCCATGATGCCCGCGAGACTTGGTAGGTCCTCGTCTCGGATTGAGTCCAGCAGTTCGGTGATGCGCTGATCAATCGCCTTGCGGTAGGCGTAGACCTCCTGGACGGTGGGGCGTGAGAGCAATCCACGTTCGGCTCGGCAGTGCATCGGCCCAACGGTTTGGTAGTAGGAGTTAAACAGGAAAGGATACTGTTCGTGGTACCAGCGGTAGTTGGGGGTGCGTGGTTCGAGGACAAACTGCTCGTAGAACCATGTCGTGTGTGCGAGGTGCCATTTCAGGGGGCTGACATCGGACATCGACTGGATGACCAGGTCTTCGGGTTCGAGTCCCTTGCAGAGGTTTTCGCTCGCGGCTCTCGAATCCACATAATGCGCGAGAATGCCAGCACGATCTGAGACCGTGCCGGTGTGCGGTGAGGAAAGCTGTTTGGTTGAGTCCACGTGTGCACTCTCGCGTGATATCTGCATTTGATTGTTGATCGTAGGGCAAGGATAGGCGCCCTGGCCAGCATTTCAATCGTTGGACTCACATCGGCGACCCGCTGCGGAGCTGATCGATCGCCCCGAAGGTCTCGACATGGCTGGTTTCGTAGCAGATAAGAGAGAGCGAGATCAGCATTTCCCAGAGGACCAGGCTCATTCCGGCAAGGATGCAAAGCAGACCCATGATGAAGCTTATAAATGCTGCGGGAGAGCAGGCGGGCAGCAGAAGCGATCCGGCGATGAGCAATGAGGTGATGATCATCAACATGATGCAACTGACCAGAAGGACCAGAGCATCGCGGATCAGTCGGGCGTGAACAATGACGCGTTGGGCCTGATAGCTGAGTGCTTCAACGCGGCCTTTGATCATTGCCGTCTCGGCGTGGTGTTCGTCAAGCTGTCGGAGCTGGCGCATGAGGTTGTAGCGTTCGTGGTTGAAGCCTCGGGCGCGGCCTATGAGTGTGGTATAGCGAGCGAACTGGGCGAGGCAGAGCAGGCCGCAGGCCGAGATCATGATCGCGGGGGTCAGCATCGCTGACATGACTGACGTGTCGATCATCAGGCTCGCTCCAGTATGGGGCGGCGAGCTGGTATCGCCTGGTGGTACGACGCAAAGGCTTGTCCGAGTTCTTTGGTCGATCGATTCATGAATATCCTCTCGCAGGATCGCGGTACCCACATCATGTTAGGGCTGGTGGGTTGGTGTTGTTTCTATATGATTTGTCTGTAACGACCAAGGCGCGATCGGTGATCGCGAGGGCTAATCAGGGATTAGACTATGGGCATGATTAAAGGCGTTGTGTTTGACTTTGATGGCGTGCTCGCCGACTCCGAAGCGGCCCACTGCAGGGCGATGCTGGCGGCGGTTGTGGGCTCGGGCATCCACTTTGACATGGATCACTACAGGAAGCGATACATCGGGTTCGATGACCGCGATGCTTTTCGGGCGATACTCGGTGATTTTGGATTCGACAGCGAGGCGGGGGATTACTCACACCTCCGTGGCCTGATGACCGCGAAGCAAGAGGCTTTTGACAAGATCGTCCAGGAAGGCATCCCGCTGGTTCCGGGAGCGTTCGAGCTTGCGCAGGCCCTTAAGGACGAAGGCACGCCGATCGCGATTGCCAGCGGGGCGACGCGAGCTGACATCCGTGGCGTGCTTGAGGCGCATGGTTATGACGACCTGTTTGAGTTGATCGTGACGGCGGATGATGTGACCTGCTCGAAGCCAGACCCGGAGACCTACCGTTTGGCGGCTGAGCGCCTGGCTGCCCTTCATGTCGATCATCGGCTCACGCAAGAAACTTTGTTGGCGATCGAAGACACGCCTGCTGGCCTTCGGTCGGCCCGCGGGGCTGGTCTTCGTACGCTTGGCCTGACCACCAACCAGCCGGCGGAAGACCTGACGGACGCCGAGGTGATTCGCCCGCATCTCAAGGGGTTGAGCCCAGCATTGCTACGGGCGGAGTTTGCAGGGGTTGTCTCTTGAAGCGAGCCCCACTCATGCTTGGTGTCAGCGGACTGCGTGGGATCGTCGGCCAATCTCTGACTGAGGAGGTGGCTTGGCGTTACGGACGAGCTATTGGTCGCACGCTGCTTGAGTGGGGCGCTTCGCGTCGTCTGCTGATCGGGCGTGATTCGCGTCCCTCGGGTCCTCAGCTTGCCACTGGTTTAGCGCGAGGCTTGGCGGATGAGGGGATCGAAGTACTTGATCTTGAGATCGCCTCGACGCCTGCTGTCGGGCTTGCTGCCAAAAGGCAGAACTCGTATGCGATCGTCCTGACAGCGAGTCACAACCCAACACCTTGGAACGGCGTAAAGTTGATTAGGTCAGATGGTTCGGCACCCACCGCCGGGCAGGCAAGCCAGGTTGTTGAAGCGTTCAAGGCGCTATCGGACGAGAAGCCAAGTGGGGACAGCGGCCATAGCGTCCTCAAACAAGCGGGCATTGACGCGGCGTCAGACCACGCTAGTGCAGTGGCTGGACTTCTGAATGAACAGATGATTCAGTCACGGCGTTTTACGGTTGTTGTAGATAGCGTCTGTGGTGCCGGGGGTCCTGAGGTTCGTCAGCTTCTCGGGCGGCTTGGGGTCAAACTAATTCATCTCCACAGCGAACCGACGGGGCGTTTCCCGCATGAGCCCGAGCCGCTGGAGCAGAATCTAACGGAGCTGGCCGATGCTGTGCGAGAGACTGGGGCCGATGCGGGCTTTGCTCAGGACCCTGATGCAGATCGACTGGCCATTGTCGATAACGCCGGTCGATACATCGGCGAAGAGTGCACGCTCGCACTCTGTGCTCGCCACCGCTTGCGAGAGGGTGATCTCGCGGTCGCCAACTTGTCAACCAGTCGAATGATTGACGATCTGGCGGCGAGGGTTGGGGCGCGAGTCTTACGGAGTGCCGTTGGCGAGGCCAACGTGGCCGAGGTGATGCGTGAGAACAATGCCACGATCGGTGGAGAGGGAAATGGCGGTGTCATCGACCCTCGATTGAGCCATATCCGCGACAGTCTCGGATCGATGGGGCTGATCCTTGAGCTGATGGCAACGACCGGTAAAACTCTCGCCGAGCTTCGTGATGCGTTACCGCTCTACACGATGCAGAAAGAGAAAGTGCCACGGCCGGACGAGCCCTTTGAGGCCATGGTTGAGAAACTGCTGGAGACCTTTGCTGGTTCGCGTGTTGATCAAACGGATGGTGTGCGTTTCGACCTCGATGGTGGCTGGATTCACGTCCGCCCAAGCAACACCGAACCGATCTTACGTTTTATCGCTGAGGCACCGTCTCGTGAGGCCGCCTCGGCGTTGACGGCGAGGGCCCGTCAGGCACTTCGCTGCTGAGCCTAGCTCCCGCGGAGATTTACCTCGATTTGAATCCGCTCCTGCCCTTCCGGCGTCACATAGACGTGCAGTCGCGGTCGTGTCAGCGCGGATTCTTCGTTGCTAATGGGGAGTCTCCACGTGTAGCTGCGAGTGACCGAGTCATAATGTTCCTGGTGTTCGTTGTATGTCTTGACTTGTTTGGTGATGTTGATTGCTCGACTCTGGGCGGTGCCAGCCAGACCACCCGTCCAGACCTCGAACCGATAGTCGGCGCTGTATTTGATCGGATCGCCAAAGGCATCCACAAGCTCGACGCGGACGTCCAGTTCTAACTTGCCCGCCGTGGTGACAAACCGGGTCGATGGATGGATTCTGGCCGCAACCGGTCGGGCGACCCAGGTCTCCGAATCATTGAAGCGAGTCCGCTCCCTTTGAAAGGGTCCGGGCTCGGACATTGAGCAAGCGGTTAATACAAGCCAGAGCACAGCCAGGAGGGAGAAGCATCGCATGCCACTATCGTAATCAACCGCTGCGTCTCAGGGCGGGGTCGTGGCGATCGCCTAATCGCTCGGTGAGCGAGTCCACCGCCCTCGCCAGCCGCTCCTGGGTCTGGTCAAATCGTTCGATGATCCTCGCATTCTGTCGGGCGATATCCATGAACTCGGCGAGGGCTTCCCGCTGGGCCATCAGCTTTGAATGCGCTTCATTGAGTTCACGTTCGCGCCGACTGGACAGCCCTCGCTCCCAGACCCACAGCCCGCCCATGATCCCCGCTGCCCCGAGTTGTGTCAGGGGCGTGATGGTCGTCTCAAGCAACATACTCAACCTCTCGTTCCTTCAATTACCGTATGTGATGACCCTTTGCGGCTGGTTCGTGTTGTCGCCATGCGATCGCAGATGATTGGATGCAACCCAAGGGCCTTGACCGTCACCTGGTCACCTGGACGAAGCCATGTTTCACGACCGCTACGTTCCAGGCGAAATCGTTTTTCACCACCGGCTTGTTCCAAACTTTCCAGCAGCCATCGCCGCATCGGTGCGCTGTCGTCGTTCTCTAGTGCTTTTCGAGTCCCAGCACGAACTTGCGTCGAGAAACGACTGTTGCTGTCGATACGCGCGAAGCGAAACCGTTCTTCTGTTTCAAGCGCCAAGCGTTCGTACGTTCCAGAAAAGACGTTGCCCCACCAGCGTTCAGCTTCAACGGCGACAGGGGAGCGCAGACTGGCTGTGACTCTGCATCGTGCGGCACCAGCGCGGGCGGCGGCTAGGTAAGCAGAACCCAGCGAATCAGCCGTCAATACAATTCCCGCGCGATCCGTCAGTAGTCGCCTCGTATTGATGACACGCCATGTCGCGCCGGAATCCTCGCTGATCTCGACCAGCGCGGGCATGGTCTGCCCGTCTGTGTCGAGTGACAAGGGTGCCTCTAGCCGCAGGGGGTCAGCTGGGACGCGATCATCACCAAACAGCGTACGCAAGTCATAGGCAGCGGCGTTGTAGGGAGTCCCGGAGTATGCACCGTCTTCATTGAGCACCCAGCGTCGAAAGACCTGGGCGACTTCCGTGAAGTCTCCCGGCTTGGTTGGGTCATACCGGCCGTCTGGAAGGCCTTGCGAAGCGGAGTCCCAACCCGGCTGCAACATAAAAGTCGATTCAACCCGCCAGCCGCTCGCTCGGGCCAGCCCCCTGACCGCCCGCTGCTCGCTCGGACCCTCAAGCGAGCGCCACGCGGTCCGAGTCGACATGCCACCAAAGCCCAACGCGACGCGTCGACCAATCTGCTCGCGTGTGCTAACTATCAGCACCCGGTCGGTCTCGTCCCATCTAAGCATAAAACGATGATCTGCTGTGATTCGTTCAAGAACATCACTTAGCGTGCCGGTCAGCCGAATATCCCGCTCGAGGAGCCGCGTTGCAAAGTGGTCGGGCATCATCCATCTGATGGGTATCCCACTCACCGCGAGAAGCAACCGAAGCGCAGCACCGACCGTCCATCGTTCGCCAGTATCACCAAAGCCAGCGACCTCAAGACCATTGACCCTCTTAGTGAACGACCCGAGGTTTGCCTTATCACCAGTACGAAACCAGGTTGTATGTCCTGTGTCGTCTTCAAGCGCCCAGGTGTTTGGTAGCGCGTTGATCTCGCGATCGAGCAACAGGGACCACTCATCCATGACGATCCACTGGTTACGCCTCGCGTTACGATCCGTAAGCGAGCCCCGATCATGAATGACACCACGCAGAAGAATGCGCTTCCCGCTCAACCCATCAGCCCTTAAGAAGGGTTCTGCGATCACGACCTCACGCCCATGCAGTGTCGATAGGCCAATCTCGATCCTAGCTCTTCGTCGTCCAAGCGGGCCGTGCTCCTCTAGGCGGAGAACGCGAGCATCATCTATTGGGATTCCATCAACCAGCACCAAGAGTGGGCTTTCGACATGAACCCGTGAGATTCGGCCATTAGATAGCCACATGTTGGTCTCCTTCCCGCACATGGACGCCTGGAACAACCTCGCCGCTCGTCATCGATTCAGACCATGGCGTCCATCGTTCTATCCCGCTTGCCATCCCGATTCGCAAGCGTAGACGTGAACCTATTGGCATCAACTCTTTCTCGAAGGCAACTCGATCAGCAGTTCGCTCAACCCGAAGCTTACGCTCCGTGATACTTCCATCTGCTTCGATCTCAACAGTAGCGCCGAGTACCCCAGCGACGGCAAGCCCACAAGGCCAGATCACGACACCGCGAACGCTTGTTTCTGAAATCTCTAATGGCCAGCCCTCTTCGGTCGGCCATACCCACGACACGCCAGCGTCAACCCATCCAGCCCCATCATGTGCAATATTGATGCCTCGAACACCATCGGCCAAGTTGCCTTGACCATCTCTAGCTAACACCAGCCATCTTTTGTCCTCGATAGCTCCCTCGGTTAGAGCTTCATCATCAAAGGTTGTGATTTCACTGCGTACCGCGATCACTCGCTGGCCACTTAGAGCGCCGCCTGATGCAGAGACCACATCCCACCCTGATTCATCTAACGGGACACGCATCAAGGGATCGCCCACCAGGCAGAACTCCGTCTGCAATCTGGCTTGACCGGCGTACCAGGCCTCAGCCAGAGTCCAGCCTCGTGTCAGGCGGTCAATCACAGTCGTAAGGTCTGGAATATCGCCGACTGTCGATGTCATCGACGCACCGCCGATGGCGGCGTAGCCCGCAGAAAACGATTCGATAGCCCAAGCAGACCCGAGCACGTCTTCTCTCAATGAAACCAGCGGGTACGCCGACACGCCAGCTTGCACCAGCAGAGCACGAGGGCCAGCGGGATCAGCAAAAAAACCCGAAGGCAAGGCACCCCCTAGGCCGTTCCAGACGATGGCATCATGCTGAACACGAGTCTGTACCCCGGACGACAGCCCATCCCCCACGCGTACAGGCAACCTGGTTGATCGTGCGGTGTCGCTGGCAACAAACGCTACATGTCTCGCGCTTACTTCGGTAAGCACCGTTGCCGCAGGCCCATCGGTATCCACCCAGATCGAGGCTAGTCGATCAGCAATCAGTGAACCCGCCATGACATCATCAGCACGATTGAGAATCGCGATGGCTTCAGCAATGGATGCGCCATCGATCCTTGCAGACAGCCGTAAGCCCAACAACGAGCTGGCATCTAGGCCCTCACCCCCTGCTGCATAAGCAGGATTTGTCACTGGCGTCAGATCACCCGCGTCATTGGCCAGCATCGAACCCAAAGGTAGACGCTCCACATCAGGCGTCAGCTCAACGTAACCCGGCACGCCAAAGCCAATGAGAACGCCAGCCGCCTGGTCACGCAGTCCATGTAGATCTAGGTAGTCCTTGAGTTGATTCAAGACTGAGAGGTAGCCAGCGACATCGACGCTTTCGTCCGCAGGTACGTTTAGCCCAATCAGGTTTGCATACGGCACCATCCGCCGATTCGCATACTCCTCAGCCCACGCCACAGAATTAGCATCGCTCACTCGATACAGAACGAGCCACCTGGCAGGGTCTCCAACACCTTCGCTCGTGGCTGGTACAACCAGCGGGCCGATGTACGCGGTCGCTATGACCCACTCGTCGACATCAATCCAGCCTGCAGCTTGCTCGTCCCGCCAGAGCGATCCAAGATCGAGGTTCTTTAGAGCAAGCAAGCCCGGGAGATCCACATCTCCCTGCTTGACACCATTCACCCAGAGCGTAACCCGTTCCAAAACAGCATCCGATTTGACCTCAACGGCTGCCCATGATGGTCCTTGATCGACTGGCCAGGTGAGGGCCTCACTGTTTCGTTGGACCAGCTTTAGATGTCTAGTCTGACCATCAAGTTCCAGCCACCAAACAACACCATTGCAGTCGGCCGCCGCCAACACAGTCACACGACCTCCGGTCATCATCCGAGCCCTGATGGCTAGGCGCGTATGAACCACATCCTGATCACCACTCAAACTCAGTCCGTGCCCCACACCACGCAGGTCGTCATCAAGTGTGATCCGAACACCAACCTCGCCTCGATCAGGATAAGCCGCCTCAACACACTGAAGCATGGAACTCATAAGCCACCCCCGGTCACCTTCGGGATCCCCATCGCCCAGTCGTACAAGTCACGAATCGCCGATCCTCCCAACTCAGCAGGCACCACCATGACCTCATCTAAATCTGCTGTCAGATAACTCACAGCCGGAAAGGCCGCGATTGCGCTGTTCGCACTGGCAAACCCTTGAGAATCACTCCCACTATCGACCAAGACGCCATCAACCCAAAGCTTGATGACCCCCGTGGACAGACGCTCACCCACGACAAAGTGCCACACTCCATCAAGAAGGGATTGAGAACCCTGAGCACGCACCGTCCCTCCCTTCCACCATGCAGGATAGCCCCCTGTGATCAGCCGCAAGCCAAATCGTTCGCTAGCGCCTGGTGTTCCAGTATTGACATACTGTGAGAACATCGCTCCAGTAGTCGAAGCAGTTGTGCGAATCCATACCCCAATGCTGACCGCAGAGCTATCAGACGGAAGCACAGCACGCCCGACATCAACCATCTGGTTCACACCTGCAAAACCCATAGCGGAATCTGACTCGGACTCAAGGCATCCCGAGACGCCAGTGGTGACCCCACCGATAACAGCACCTGCCGCCGCCCCGGACATGTCCATAGCCGAGCTGCCGGCATCGCCCAATCGCCAGTACCCACTGGGCCCCAGGGACAACACCCGTTCGGCATAACCCAGCCTCTCCACAGGCGCACCACCCAACTCAGCCCAGTTCGACACCTCGAAATCCACATGACGCAGCACAGCCACAACAACCCCCTTCATCAGACCGACAACATGACTTCCTTGCGCCGATCCAACACAGACACAATCTGGCCAGACTCGATGACCACTTCTGCCAGTTTGATATGCGTACCGACGGGCCAGCCTCCAGCAGCAAGACCCGCTTCAACCACAGCCTCACCCGCCGACTCACGAAGCCAGATATACACGGTGCCATTGCTGTATATTGCTAAATCAAGCGTGCTCCCGGCATAGCTCACAACCACCGATGACACCGAAGCTCGCCCGGCCAAAACCACGACTGCTGGCGATTCGCCCGCCGCTGGGATAACACGAAAATCGCCCATACCGGCATCCCCCAGCAGCCTCAGAGTGTTCATCAGCCAGCGGTAGTAAGGCTGTAGCCCTCTTTCGGGGTAGACCATCCCCGTCGCAGGGTCCTGCTGCCCGACGAGCAACTCTAACTCCTGGTCACTCAGTTCACGAACAACCATACTCATATCACTTCCTCTCTAAATCGCCTTGCTCGATCGCAAGACCACGAGCACAGCAACATCCTCAGCTTCTTGAGTGACGACACCACTCACACTCCGCGTAACCGTGACGGTTAACAGATCACCCCGTTGCGCCTGAGAAGGTGATCCGCTGAACAATGAGGCAGCCTCACCATCGCCCCGATCTGTGCTCCGATAACCGCTGCCATCGGAGACGTAAAGCGAAGCCGGGAGATCAGTCGCCAGAAGGTCATTTATCTTCAGAGAAGCACGCACTGCGTCAACCCCAGAACTCGTCTCGAGATTCGTCCCGGCGATTAGCACCACAGAATCAACGACGCCATCACTGGGTGCTACTCCGATCAACCGATCGTTCACACTCGTCGTCAACACCCCAGGCAACACCAGCTGCATCGGCACGCCGCCAACCACGCCGTAGGTTTTGCCTCCAACCTGCTGCTCAAGCCAGCCACCATCGGGCAGCACGCGCAGTAGCGTTGCCGAGGCCAGATGCTCCGGTACACTCCACCCAATCGCCACCCCGGCGCTCGCCCCAGACGAAACATTCCTTACCGTGAACGCTGACTCCCCATCCACAGAGGCAAGTGACTGACCATGTGTATGCAAGTTGTCACCCGGCGAAGTCGTGCCACCACAAAGAAACCCTAGCGCTCCCGATGTCACATCGACACTCGTACCCGCCAACACCCGATCAATCTCCCCCGCAGTCGCCGTGAGCCCAAGGTCTGCGACATTAAGACCGGCGAGAAATGTCTCCCCCCTCAGATCTCGAACCTCCGTAATCGCGCCACCCGAAGCATCGACCTCAGCCAGCCTCAGATGGAGGTGCGCTTCAGCAGGAAATCCCGTTGCACCACTCTGAATGCTCCCGACATGATCAATCCACACCGACGTCGTCGCTTCATCAGTGACAACCAAACTGCTGGTTGCTACAAAATCGAAACGAAGACCATGAACGCGACACCTCCCACCCCGGACGCCCACGGTCAGGTCACCATCCTGATACACCCGAAGGTCGTTCGATCGCTCCGCGACGCGTGCCAGACGCTCAATCATCCTCCGGAACTGAAGGTAATAGGGACTCAAGCCGGTCTCGAGATACGGCACGCCCGTCGCCTCGTCCTCAACCCGACCGAGCAACTCACTATCCACCGGACTCCACTCGCTCATCCGCACACCACCTCTCGTTTACGCACCTTGATCCCAGAATCCGTCCAGACAATCTCGCCGAGAGTCGGGCCATCAGACGCCAGCGCATCCTCCACCAGAGCTGTAGCCAAGACCTGTCCCCCTTCAAACACATCGAGTGTCAAGCCCGTTCCCAGCGCCCGGCGCACATCGCCCGGGACCGTAAACCCCTCGCCATCAAGTCCGAGTGGGCCCTCTCCCAGTTGTCCTACCCCAAGCCCGGGCGACCCTTCGCCATCAACACCAAAGGCACCATAGCCAAAGCGCCCGCCAAAACCACCTCGCCCCAGGCCGCTCGGCCACACCCGTGCCTCGATGACTCCGTCTTGACCAGCAAGCCTGACCCATGAATCCACTGGCCATCGTTCATCACGCTGCACCACCAGCCGCTCGCTCGCTGGAGAGATAATCCGCCCCTCCAATAACTCGTACAGTGCAACCTCACAAACCTCAACGCGATGACTCACCGCCCGATCCATGAGCACCCACTGTCCACGATCACCAACACCCGCTGTCCAACTCGCCAACTCGCCAACTCACCATCGACCCAGACGACAACAACCCGATCCTTGGCCACCGCGTCGGGCCAACCGACCCAAACGGCCATGGGATGCTCATCATTCTCTTCACGCACAGCAGCAATCAAACCATCCTCTACGTTTCCCATCAGTCCAGCCCACCCACTTCAAAGATCAGCCGTACCACCGCTCGCCACCGAACACCAACCTGGTCAAGGTCAACCACCTGCACTCGGCCAAGCACCGCATCACACCAGGACCGACTCGACTCATCACTCAGACCGCGGCCGACACCATCTGCCCATGCAAGGATCTCCCCCAACACATCATTAAGCTCACGGCTTGAATCCCGCAGCACATTCACTTCATACGTAACAGCTAACCCAGGCCGCTGATCCACGACCTCACCAACCCCACCCACCCCAGCGGATCGCCGCAAAGCAGTCACACGCTCCACGCGGACGAGCCGACAAGACGCGATATCCTCTACCGTCATCTCTCCATAGACCAGCATCATCCACACCCCCTAGGAACGCGCCAACGAAACCAGCCCCAATCTTCTCCGCTCATCTGCCCGCCCGTCGCCATCCAGGTCAACCCCGATGACGGCCTCTCGACAGGCCCTCCGAAATCGTTCCCGATAGAGCGATGCCTTCGCCAGCACAGCCTCATGATGGCCGCCGATCGACGCCGCTGCGCTATACACCATCCCCAGCGTGCCAAGGCACTCCAGCCGCATCATGGCACCCAACGACACCACAGCTTCCTCGCCCGGTGAATCCTCATCGCTCAGACCCAGCAACCTCAGCAGCAGGTCATGATCAGCGTGGCTTGCGGAGCGAACGTCCTGACTCGCACCGAAAGTTGCTCCCCTGCTTTAGCTGCGATCGCCGCATCCGCCTCACGCTCTCGCACCGCAGACACACCCAGCGTCCCCGCATCAACCACAGCGACGACCTCGTGAGCCACCCGCTCGATCAGTACTACACCACCCACCTCGACCCCAGCAGTAACAAAATCGGCCTCGACACTCGTCAGCGTGTTCCCACTCACCAAGCCATCAGCGACCGACACACGTTCCTGCGCCGTGAAAGGCACCTCCACAAACACATTTGGCTCATACGCCAGCAGATCTCGATCCTGTGAAAAGTTCATCAAATCCCCCGCTTCTCGGCCACTCTCGACCTCAACCCTACCGTTCAAAGCGGGCTGCGTCCTCTCGGACACAGCCCACCCGCACCGCCCGCAGCCCATCATCAGGCCGCCAGGCCCCGGATCACGCCATGCGCCTGCTCGTTTCGCAACTCCATCGTGTACTCACCAATCATCTGTCCCGCGTCGCGATCACCCGTCGCGGCCAGCGGCTTGTAGTGGAAGCTACGGCCCCCAAGCGGCAACACATCAATCCTCGACGAATCAAGCAACAAAACCGTATCCGCCGGAATCCAACGCGACAACACCACGCGACACACACCAAAATCACTCTCGTACACACTCACCAGATCCTTGAACCGAGTGTCTTCCGGCCCAAACCCACGTGCCGATGTGACGAAACCATTGATCCGACGCTTCTGCGCCCCGCCAACCACGATCAAGTCCACCGAACCCGATGACGAATCCCAGATGCCCCGAAGAGCCGCATTCAACTGCTCCTCGGTCAGGTGATGATCAACAGAACTCACCGTCTCACCCGCAGGGAACCCACCAGCGCCACTCGTATACAGATTGGTACTCACATGCGGGATGATCCCTCGCATCGTCCGCCGCACCGTCGATCCCCCCTCTGGTGAACTGCTGGCCGATACACCGTTGACCACGCAGTTCTCTAGATCACGCATCAGCTCACGAAGTCGCTCCTGCTTCTGGTAATCCATCTCATCCGACACAGCGACCCGACGCGTAGCAAGCATCGTCCCAGACACCTCAACCGCCGAGGTGAAGATCTGCGTGTAGTTCTGCTTCCTCACCCGATTCGTAAACCGAGCCACAGGCGAATCATCGCCCTCGAGCGCCGCATTACCCAGAATCCTCAGGTCCTGATTGTCCGCCAGATTCTCTGCGGTCGTCCCGCCGTACCCTCGCACGACCGTCAGAGCATTACTCCCAGTGTCAGCCGCCGTAACCAACATTACCTCTCGTGAACCCGTCACCTGAACCTGATCCCCCACTCGGAACCGGTCCGCGTTCTCCACCACGAACGTCGTATCAACATCAGCATCCGTGAACGCTGCATCGTTGATCCGATCCGTGTTCGGCAGCAAGCCGTCCTCAAGCCACTCATGCACCGTACCACTCGCCACACGCCCAGGGTCACCCAGGGCGTCAAGCAACGGCGTCTCATAAGGACTCACAATGCCCACAATGTCCGAAACGTCCTCTGCCAACTCCGGCAGCGTCGACCCACCCGAATACGTCGCCTTACCCGTAAATGCCATCCATCAGCCTCCTTCTTGATTTAACTCAAAACAACCTCAACACCACTCACCGCGACCGACGCAGCCGCAAATACGCCAGCAAATCACGACGATGACCGGATGCCCGCGCCTTACGTGCGGCAACCACATCACCCGTCTCCGGCTCCTCGCCCATCACACCCATCCCGGCATCAACCATCCGCTCACGAAACAGATACGGCCGATGCTTCCTCAGATCCTCCACCGCCAGATCCAGATCCTCCTCATCCATCTGCTCCACTGCCGCTTCGGTCAGCAACCTGGCCGCCTCAAGATCAACAACCTCTGTGCCCGCCAGAAGATCATCAATCCGAGTCCGTCTCTCCAGCCTCGTCATCGCTGCCTTCGTGCTCTCGAGCCGGCTCCGCAGCGCATCACGCTCGCGCTCGATCTCTGCCATCCGATCCTCTTCACCCATCACAACAGCCTCTGCTTCACTCATCGCGTCCGCTCCTGATCAATGTCCTCATGTGGTTCCCCAGCGGCCGCGCCGCCTTCGCTGTCGCCATAACCCAACTCATCGAGAATTCGCCCCCTCGGAACCCCAAGCTCCGCCTTCGCCTGCGCGTTCTTGAGTACCTGGCCCTCGTTCTCAGGCAGCATGCTCGGCCACTCCAGACGAATACGCCGATCCCGCGGATCATTCCCGTACCACCCCATCACATGCGCCGCATGCAAGGCCAACTCGCTCACACGAGCCAGACCATCGCCATACGTCACACGCTTCTTCTCCGTCTTCGCGAGCGTCCCCATCAAGATCACGCGTAGAGCATTCTCGCTGGTCAGATTGCCGACACGACCTCGAATCAGCCCCGCAGCAATAGGCGTAACCCCACTCACCTTGTCCAGGGCATCGCGCAGCTCCCGAAGATGCGACTCCTCCGACGGACTCACCGCATCGCCGCCAAACGATTCAATCGTCGCCTCAGGATTATCAGTCGCCCACATCTGACCCGGCCCCACGAGACGCTCTGTGAACCCCTCAATCCCCTTGCCCAGGTACATCTTGAACGACTGAAACGTCACACGGTTCGCACGATCCGACAGCCGCGTGTTCAGCTCATCCTGCAGGGGCAGCAACGGCTCAACATCACTCAACCCCGCATACCGAAGCGGTTGCGCAATATTCTGAATGTGGACCACCGGAACGCGCCCAAGCTGATTCACACCCCGCGCCTCAAGCTCCAGCCCGACATCATCTCTATCCGCTTCGGTAAACCGTCGGTAACCAAGGTCCGTCCACGCCTCGACACGCCCGCGACCAGCACCCACCCGCGTCTGGACCGCGTACCCCACAAGACGCCGGTAATCGTTCGCGTCCGTCTCTGGCACAGCCCGCGGTGCCTCAACCAGCTCAAGCGCAAACCGCGAAGCCAACGCATCCGCGTCCACTCTCCGGCCCACCACACCTGTCTCTCGTACCCGAAGCAGCACATCAACATGCCCGTAGACCGACCCCAGCAACGCCAGGTTTTGCAGAAACTGAACACCACCACTCTGCTCGATCAGCGACCCAAGAAACCGCTCGATGAACCTTCGTCGTTCGACCGTCCCGGCCTCACTGCGAATCGCCACCGGTCGCCCGAACATAAAGTCCACCAGTGAATGCACGCGCCAGGCAATATCATTCTCTGTAACCACCTCACGCCCCGGACGCCGCAGCCGCTCAGGCAGCCCAGCTTCCTGAGCCGTCCGGTGCCGCACCGAGCCATCACGCGCCGATTCCGCCACCACAGGGTTCCGGTAATAAGACCAAAGCCGCCGAAGCCACGGCTCTCTCTCAAGCCGGTGCCCCGCTAATCGCTCGGTCAGAACATCCGAATCCAGAAAACCCGTTTTCATCCGGCCGCCTCCATGAACGGGACACCCCGTCTACAGAGAGGTCCAGACACAACTCGCGCGCGCTCAAAGCCGACAAAACCACCCCCGAATATATGAATAAAATCATTTAAATAAATAACTTATAAATAACAACGGCCTCCCTGGCGCCCTCTGCGCCCAAAGCCAACCCCCACAACCTCACCTTGTGATTTCCCTCAAGTGATGATTTAATAGGCAGACGATGGGTGGACATGAACAAGAATTAGACATTCTGGAGGAGATCAGCCTCATCCTCGGCGACGGCCTCGACCTCCCACAGGTCTTTCAGCGGGCCATGGCGGTCCTCACGCAACGCCTGGGCATCCTCCGCGCCTCACTCGTCCTCCATGACCAGCAGGATGACCGCCTCAAAACCGTCGCCGCCGTCGGACTCTCCGCCAAGGAACAGCAACGCGGCCGCTACGCCCGTGGCGAAGGCGTCACCGGCACCGTCCTCGACACCGGGCAACCCGCCATCATCCCCGACATCGCCAAACACCCCGACTTCCTCAACCGCACCCGTGCCCGCGCCGCCACGGATACCGACGACAAAGCCCCGCCCATCAGCTTCCTCTGCATCCCCATCAAGGACACCCAACAACTCGTCGGAGCCATGAGCGTCGACAAGCCCTTCATCTCCGACGCCCAACTCCAGGCCGACACACGACTGCTCACCATCATCGCCGGACTCATGGGACAGGCCTACCGCATCCACAACCTCGTCCAGATCGAACGCTCTCAGTGGATAGCCCAGACCCAGTTGCTCCGCGATGACCTCCGCGATCGCTACACCTTCGGCAACATCATCGGCAGCGCACCCGCCATGCTCGATGTCCTCTCCTCCATCGCACAGGTCGCCGAATCACGAGCCACCGTCCTCATCCTTGGCGAAACCGGCTGCGGCAAGGAACTCGTCGCCAAAGCCATCCACTACAACTCCCCAAGACGAAACAAACCCCTCATCCGCGTCAACTGCGGAGCACTCGCCCCCCAACTCCTCGAATCCGAACTTTTCGGCCACGTCAAAGGCTCCTTCACAGGCGCTATCCGCGATAAAACAGGCCGTTTCGAGGCCGCCCAAGGCGGAACCATCTTCCTCGACGAAATCGGAACCCTCGACCCACAACTTCAGGTCCGACTCCTCCGAGTCCTCCAGGAACGCGAGTTCGAACGCGTCGGCGACCACCGCACCCAACAGGTCGACGCCCGCGTCATCGCCGCCACCAACCTCGACCTCGAACACGAAGTCCGCAAAGGTAACTTCCGCGAAGACCTCTACTACCGCCTCAACGTCGTCACCATCCACCTCCCACCCCTCCGCAACCGCCGCGAGGACATCCCCCTCCTCGTGGACCACTTCCTCGATCGCTTCAATCAGGAAAACAACAAGAACCTCCACAAAGTCTCCCGTAGCCTCATGAACACCCTCCTCCGCTATCCCTGGCCAGGCAACGTCCGTGAGCTGGAGAACGCGATGGAACGAGCCGTCGTCCTCGCCAACACCGAAGATTTCACCGAAGACCTCCTCCCCCTCCAGATCCGTCTCTTCTCACAGCAAACCCGCTCCTCCGGCTCTGATCAGTCCCTCGACGCCCTCTGCAGCCGCCTCGCCCAACTCGCCATTAACCAACACGCCGCCGACGGACAGATCTACGGCCAGGTCATCCACGAAGTCGAACGCCACCTCATCCGCGAGGCCCTCGCTCAGAACGAAGGCGTCAAAATCCGCACCGCTGACTTCCTGGGCATCAACCGCAACACCCTTAATAAGAAGGTTCGGGACCTCGGACTCGAAGACCCCGAGCCAGGCCCGCCTAATTGACGTTCAAGCCCCCCAGCGGTACCGTCCGCTCATCCCGAAGTACTGTTCAGCGAGCGCGTTAGCTGCCGATGAGTCGTTCCTACACACCCAACAAAACCCTTGTTGCCGCAGCATTGGCTCTCGCCATGCTGCCAGCAACCCTCTTCGCGCAGGACCGTATCCCCACTGAGATCATCCAGGCGACCACGATCACCCAGCAAACCGAACAGCAACTCCGCTCGATCACCCGACAAACTGTCCTCGTCCTGGTCGAGCCGGATGCCGATCTTCGCAAACGAACCCGTCGCAACCTGACATCCCCCCTCACACGATCCGATGCCACCGACGCCTTCCGCAACGCCTACTCCCTCGTACTCGTCGATGAACTCCGCCCCCTCCTGAGCGACGCCAGCTTCGAGACACGCCTCAACGCCGCCATCATCCTCTCTTATCTCCACGCCCCTCAAGCCCTCGACCTCGCAGGACAGGCACTCGATGATGAGAACCCTGCCGTCCGCTATTGGGCCGCCCGCTGCTTCGAGGACATCACACCCCGCGTTCAACTCACCAACCAGCAACTCCTGGGCAACGCCGACCTTCTCGCCGGACAACTCGCTACCGAGACTTCCGACATCACCGCCATCCGCCTCGTCGAGGCCCTCGACGCCTTCTCGAATCCCGACGCCTACCAACGCCTGATCGACGCCCTCTTCACGAGAACCGTGACCGACCGCGACAGCCTTGCCCCCGAGGAACGTGCCCTCACCGCCACCTTCCAGTGGCTCATCCGAGCACGATCCGAAGGCGTCAACATCGAGCCGATCCTCGCAAACCTCTCAGCACTCGTCATTGTCAATGCGCAAGTCGCTACGGAACGTCTCCAGCAAGACCCCGAAGCGCCAAACGCCGCAGAACTTATCCGCGTCTCCGATCAGGTCCTCGACCTCGCCCGCGAGACATTTTTCCCGAACACGCCCGCCCCGGGCGGGTCGCTCTCGCGCTATATTCCTCGCGCTGAGTGGACCCAGGTCCTACAGGCTCTCCAATCCTGGAAGACCCTCCTGGCCGACCCAACGGTCAACCTAAGCCAGCAAGCCCGCGACGCGCTCAACAACCGATAGAAACAAACAACATGTCCGAGCGGATCAAGGCCGCGATCGTCCGACACCTCAGCGACCGTCGCTATCAACCAGCCTCTTCTTCACAACTCGCCAAGCAACTCAACATCGACCCCGAAGACCGCGAGGACTTCGAACACGCGATCACCCAGTTGCTCAAAGATAAACACGTCGTCCTCGGCTCCGCCGACACCCTCGCCATGCCGCCCCCAGGCCGCGAGATCACCGGACGATTCTCACTCCACCCCCGTGGATTCGGCTTCATCACCCCCGACGATGACCGGATGCACACCGACCTCTTCGTCCCCGCTCAGGACACTGGCGGGGCACTCTCCGGCGACACCGTCCGCGCCCGCGTCCTCCGCGATCGTCGACCCTCCACACCCGGCACCACCTCCTACACCGGCAGAATCGTCGAAGTCGTCAAACGCTCCGACAAGGTCTTCACAGGCACCGTTGTCCAACAGGGCAGACTCTCCATCGTCAAACCCGATGGCAAAGCCCTCAGTACCGACGTCGTCCTCCGAGACGCCCAGGCCGCAGGTGCCAACCCCGGCGACAAAATCGCCTTCGAAATCATCACCTACCCCGAGAATCCCAACGACCTGCCCGAAGGCGTCGTCACCAAAGTCCTAGGCGAAGCCGGCATCCCCGAAGTCGAAACCCTCGCCACCATCCAGGGATTCGGGCTCCCAGGCGAGTTCCCCGAAGCCGTCCTCGAAGACGCCCGCAAAGCCGTCAAGAAACTCGACGCCGAACAGAAAAACCCAGACCGACTCGACCTCACCAACACCCTGATCTGCACCATCGACCCCCCCGACGCCCGCGACTTCGATGACGCCATCTCCGTGACCGAAGTCAACGACGGATCCCGCGCCGTGGTCGAACTCGCCGTTCACATCGCCGACGTTGCCCTCTACATCGAACCCGGCTCCGAGATCGACAAGGAAGCCTACGCCCGCGGCAACTCCGTCTACCTCCCACGCCACGTCATCCCCATGCTTCCCGAGGTCCTGAGCAACGGCGTCTGCTCCCTCCAGGAAGACGTTCCCCGCTGCTGCCTCTCCTGCTTCATCCGCTACGATAAAGACGCCAACGTCGTCGCCACACGCTTCGCCAAAACCCGCATCCATTCCGCCAAACGCTTCACCTATCTCGAAGCTCAGGCCATCATCGATGGCGATATCCGCGAAGCCACCAAACACTGTAAAACCGAACCCAAGTACCCACGACCCCTCATCAAGATGCTCAAGGCCATGGACGACCTGGCCAAACGCATCCGCCAGCGGCGCCTCCGCAACGGTATGATCGTCCTCGGCCTCCCCGAAGTCGAACTCGTCTACGACGACGCAGGGCACGTTGTAGATGCCCAGCCCGAAGACAACGCCTTCACCCACACCCTCATCGAGATGTTCATGGTCGAAGCCAATGAGGCCGCCGCCTCCCTCTTCGACCGACTCGACCTCCCGATGATCCGCCGCATCCACCCCGATCCACCCGCCCACGACATGTCCGACCTCCGCCGCTTCGCCCGCGTCGCCGGCTACAACATCCCCGCCCACCCGACTCGCCAGGAACTCCAGTCCCTCCTCGACTCGGCCCGCGGCAAACCCGCCCAGACCGCCGTCCACCTCGCCGTCCTCAAAACCCTCTCCAAAGCCGAATACAGCCCTGCCGTCGTCGGCCACTTCGCTCTCGCCTCCGAACACTACAGCCACTTCACCTCACCCATCCGACGCTACCCCGACCTCATCCTCCACCGCGCCCTCTCCGAGTACATCGCAGCAGAGAAAGCCAATGGCGGACAACCGCTCAAGCGCAAATCCAAACCCACCAAAGTCCTCGCCGAAAAAATCCCCACCGAAGACAAACTCACCGAACTCGGCAGCCACTGCTCCTCCACCGAACGCAACGCCGAGGCCGCCGAACGACAGCTCCGCAACTTCCTCATCCTCCAACTCCTCACCCACCACCTCGGCGACGACTTCCCCGGCACCGTCACAGGCGTCACCAACCGCGGCGTCTTCGTCCAGATCGACCGCTTCCTCGTCGATGGCTTCGTCGAAGCCTCCGAACTCCCCGGTCCCACCTCAGAACGCTGGTCCCTCAACCGCCAGACCGGCGCTCTCGTCGCCCAACGCTCTGGTAAAACCATCACCATCGGCGACCGCTTCACCGTCCGCATCGCCTCCGTCGACCTCCCCAAACGCCAACTCGAACTCGCCGTCGTCTCCACCGGCAAAAACTACGACAAAGCCACCGACCAGAAAACCAAATCCCGCAACCCCAAATCCGGCAAATCCACCAAACCCCGCCAGCAAGCCTCCGGCACCAAAAAAACCAACGCCAAAACCCTCAAGTTCAAACAGACCCGAAAGAAAAAGAGCAAACGCAAGCCACGAGGCCAGTAGCCGACGACCATCAGCGGCACTGATGACCCATGCTCCACACCCTCGACCCCATCGCCTTCACCATCCCCGGCATCGGCCTCCCCATCCGCTGGTACGGCCTCGCCTACCTCGCCGGCTTCCTCATCGCCTACGCCCTCATCCGTCGCGCCCTCACCGTCGGCCGCACACCCCTCAAGCCCGACCTCGCCGCCGACCTCATTATCCACATCGCACTCGGCCTCATCATCGGCGGACGACTCGGCTACGTCCTCTTCTACCAGCCCTCACTCCTCATCGACTTCGATTCCCAACCCCCCTTCTGGGGGCCACTCGCCATCAACCGAGGCGGAATGGCCTCCCATGGCGGCATGCTCGGAGCCATCCTCGCCGCATGGCTCTTCGCCCGACGACACAACACCCCAATCCTCCACCTCCTCGACCTCGTCGCCTTCGCCGGACCCCCAGGCGTCCTCCTCGGACGACTCGCCAACTACGTCAACGGCGAACTCTACGGCCGCGAGTGCGCACCCAACTTCATCTTCGCCACCCGCTTCCCCCAGGAACTCTTGGACTGGGCAGTCGATCCTGAACTCTACGCAACCAAACTCGCCCCACTCATGGCCAAAGCCCCCGACCTCGGCGAGACCCCGCTGAACTGGGCCTACCACGCCATGAATCGCATTCAGCAGCACGACCCCGACATCATCGCCCTCATCGAACCAGCCCTCACCCCGCGCCACCCCTCACAACTCTACGCCGCCGCCCTGGAAGGACTCCTGCTCTTCCTGATCCTCGCCGCCGCCTGGACGAAGCCCCGCAAGCCAGGACTCATCGCTGGACTCTTCTGCTGCACCTACGCCATCGTCCGCATCATCGGCGAGTTCTTCCGCATGCCCGACACCCAACTCCTTAACAGCGAGTTCGCCGCGACAGGCATCACTCGCGGCCAGTGGCTCTCCGCTCTACTCTTCCTGCTTGGCCTCTTTGTGATTCACATGGCACGAAAGAGCAGACAAGAACCCCTCGGCAGTTGGATCCCTTCCGCCCGCGAACCGGGCCGTGCCAACCCGAGTTCTGCTGAATAACGCACTCATCCAATCTTCATCGAGCCCGTCTCGATAAACGCCCTGTGCATCTCAAAGCACTTGGCAAGGTCGTGCCTCAGGTGACCGCCAGGCGACTCAGCCACATACTTCCGCAGATAGTCCTGGTAATCAGGATGAGCGCAGTGGTTGATCAGCGCCTCCGCTCGCTCCACCGGCCCCAGCCCGCGCAGGTCCGCAAGCCCTTGGTCCGTCACCACAATCTGAACATCGTGCTCGCTGTGATCGCAGTGCGAAACCATCGGCACAACCGTCGAGATCGCCCCGCCTTTAGCCACACTCGGCGCAACAAAGATCGACAGATACGCATTCCGCATGAAGTCGCCCGACCCACCAATGCCGTTCATCAGATTGGTGCCACAGATGTGCGTCGAGTTCGCGTGCCCATAAATATCCACCTCGATCGCCGTGTTGATCGCGATCACACCCATCCGTCGAATCACCCCCGGGTTATTCGACAGCTCCTGCGGGCGGATCACAATCTTGGGCGCAAAGAAATCCATGTCGCCGTAGATGCGTGCCATCTGCTCATCACTCAGCGTCAGACTCGTGCACGATGCCCCCAGCAGTCGCCCATTGATCATCAGATCAACTAACGCGTCCTGAAAAACCTCCGAATACATATAAAAAGGCGGGACATCCGACGACGCGCCCAGCCCCGCCATCACCGCATTCGCCACATTCCCAACACCCGACTGCAGCGGCAGAAAGTCTGCTGGGATCCGCCCCGCCCTCATCTCATCCAGCAGAAAACGAATCACATGCCCCGCGATCTTCTCACTCACGACATCAGGAGCCGAAAACGGAGCCACCCCATCCGACTCGTCGTTCTCCACCACCCCAATGATCCGCTCAGGGTCCACCGTCGCAAAAGGCGTCCCCATCTTTGACAACGGATGATGGATCGCAATCGGACTACGGTGCGGCGGGGGCGGCAGGATCGCCACGTCGTGACATTCAGCCAGACGCGTCGAGTGATGCCGATTCAGTTCCACCACCACCTTCTTCGCATGCCGCAGATAACTCGGCGAAGCACCCCCCGACGTACTCAGATACACCCGCCCGTCATGCGTGATGTCTGTCGCCTCGACGATCGCAAAATCCAACTCACCGAAAAAACCAAACTCCATCATCTGAGGGACATGTGATAAATGCATGTCCACAAACCGGGTCTCCTGGGCATTGATCCGCTTGCGCAAAGTCGAACTCGACTGATATGGCGCACGCCACTTGATCGCATCCGCCCTGGCCAGCGACTCATCCAACGCCACCCCCGTTGAAGCACCGGTCAGCACGCGAATCCCATACGGCTTGCCCTCAGCGTGCAGCACCTCGGCCCGCGCTGCGATCGCCCTTGGCACCGCCTTCGCCGCACCCGCTGGCGTAAAACCCGAAAAACCGACCGTCGCGCCATCCGGGATCATCGCCGCCACTTCCTCTGCCGTGACTTGCGTGATCGCCTGACACCTCTGGCATCGCTCACCTTCAACCATCGCCAGGCTCCGTCCGTTGTTCAATCCCATCGACATCACATCTTCCTTATCGTGCTGAATTTCACACGGCCAGCGTCTCGCTCTCAAGACTCAATCGCTCCACGTCCCCCGCGCAGACCACGCGCTCTGCCCCCGTATCGTCTCGCAGCACCAGGCCACCATCCGGGTCCAGCCCCACGACACAACCCTGCACCGCCTTCCCGCCCTGCACCAGTCGCACCCGCTCACCACGCCACGCCAGAACACCCCTCACCTCGCTAAGCACCGAGGCGCGCCCCGGCTCCGACCCCACCAGCCTCAGCAAACTCAGCATCCTGTAGACAACACGCTCAACCACATCATCAACCTCAGGAACATCATCCAGAAGCTCAGCAAGCGACACCGCCGGCACCCTCAGCCCCTCACCAAGCGATGCCGATCGGAGACTCACATTCACGCCCACACCCGCGATCAACCAATCATGGCCCTCACGACCCGCCCAGGGCCGCTCACACAACACACCACCCACTTTGCGCCCGCCAACCAACACATCATTCGGCCATTTGATCTCAACACGGTCCCGCAATGGCTCCGCGAGTAAATCGCTCACCACGCGATTCACCGCCAGCCCCACCGCCAACGGCGCCAACGACCAGCCACCCCAGCCCGCAGGCGGTAACCAAGCCAGACTCAACCACGCCCCACCAATAGGCGACACCCACCGACGACCCCCGCGACCTCGACCACCCGTCTGCTGCCGAGCCGCTACAACAAAAGGAGAGCAACGACCCTCCGACGCCAGCGCCGACGCCACGTCATTCGTCGAACCCACGGATTCATGCCACGAAATCAGCACGCCTGTTCACTCCATTCCGCTCAACCCAACTGGCTGAGTAACACCCCCGCCGCCACCGCCGAACCAATCACACCCGCCACATTCGGTCCCATCGCGTGCATCAGCAAGAAGTTCTGCGGGTCCTCCTCCTGTCCAACCCGATGCACCACCCGCGCCGCCATCGGCACCGCACTCACACCCGCCGCCCCGATCAACGGATTGATCGGCTCCTTGCTCAGCAGATTCATGAGCTTGGCAAACAACACGCCCGTTGCCGTCGCGATCGCAAACGCCCCAATGCCAAGCACAAACACCATGATCGTGTCCTGTGTCAGGAAGTTCGCCGCAGACGTCTTCGCTCCCACCGTAACCCCCAGCAGTATCGTCACGATGTCAATAAACGTCCCCTGCGCCGTCTTCGCCAGCCGGTCCGTGACCATCGACTCCCGCAACAGGTTTCCGAAGAACAACATACCCAGAAGCGGCAGCCCGCCCGGAGCAATAAACGCCGTCAGAAGAAAACCCACGATCGGGAAAACGATCTTCACACGCTTCGACACCGGCTTCATCTGCTCCATCCGGATCAGACGTTCCTTCTTCGTCGTCAACAGCCTCATAATCGGCGGCTGAATGATCGGCACCATCGCCATATACGAATAAGCAGCCAACGCCACCGCCCCCAGCAGATGCGGAGCCAACTGCGAACAAGTGAAGATCGCCGTCGGACCATCCGCCCCACCTATGATCCCAATCGACGCCGCCTCTTGGTCGGTAAAGCCCAGCGCCATCGCCCCAAGCAACGCCGCAAAAATGCCGAACTGCGCCGCCGCACCCAGCAGCAACGTCTTCGGATTCGCCAGCATCGGGCCAAAATCCGTCAGCGCCCCGATCCCCAGAAAAATCAGAGGCGGATAAAACCCCGCCAACCCCACACCCGCAAACAGCCACCACAGGATCGATGCATTAAACACATCCTGCTTCTCTGGCGACCACACCTGCGGATACTTCCCGCTCGGTGCCTTGACTTCCTGGGCGACCAGCAACGATCGTCCCTGACCCAGCGCCACCACCGCATTCCCCCGCTCAGCGCCATACCACCCCGGCGCCGAAAACAGCGCATGGGTATTCACCATGATCGCCCGACCCTCTTCAACCAGGTAGTCCCCACGATGCCGCTCCTGCTCGGGCAGCGGCTCAAAAAACGTCAGCGGAATCACACCATCTTCCGCCTCCCCATACTCAACCATGTAGTAGTGAACGTCATGCTCACTTACCGGCCCGTCGTACACACTCAGCGACAACGATGAAGCGTCATAAGGAATGTTCCCGATCAGGATCCCAAACCCAATCGGCACCAGCAGCAGCGGCTCAAACCCCTTCCGAACCGCCAGCCAGATAAACAAACACCCCACACCGATCATCACCAGGTTCGGCCAGCTGAACTGACCAAAACCCGAATCAGTGAGGTAATCCAAAAACACGCTGTAGACAGCTTCCATCACGCACCATGCTCACTACGCAAAGGTCACAAGCACCTGGCCCGAGGTCACCGCATCACCGGACTTCACACGCACCTCCGCCACCGTACCAGCCCGTGGCGACGAGACATTTGTCTCCATCTTCATCGCCTCCAGCACCAGCAGCACATCATTCTGTGCCACCGTGTCACCGGCCTTGACCTTCACGTCCAGTACGTTCCCCGCAATCGGACTCGGAACATCCGCCCCGCCACCACCCCCAGAAAGTGCAGCAGCAGGTTTCGCTGCGCTCGGCTTCGGTGCCATAGGGGCCGTCGTCGGACGCCCAGCCGCAACCGCTGGCGCAGGAGCCGAAGCAGGTAACGCCCCGCCACCATCCTCCAGCACCTCGACATCCACGTCGTACGCTTTCCCATCGACCGTGATACGCAGTTTCATCATGATGCTTAACCCTGTTTTACTCGCCGCGCCTTCGCTGCGGCCGGTGTGAGGTCATGATCGAACGCCGTCCCTGCTGAGCCCAGGCACGATCACGACGCGCAACCAGCCGCACGCCATGAATCCTCGCCTGACGACCCAGCGCCGCCGTCGCCGCCGCAGTCAACACCGCGACCAACGCCCCATCAACCCCGCCCCCTGATGACGCTGCAACCACAGGCGTCGGCTCACGGGGAGGCGTAACGACAACCGCTGGAGCCTCCGCAAGAACACGCTGCATCAACGCCACCACCGTCATCAACATAAGCAGCGAGCCAAACACCACCCCCATACCCACCACCATCAGCAGCAGGCCGGTCTGGACCCCCCCAGTACTCGCCAGCATCAACACACTCATGCTTCGCTCGGCCTCACATTAAAGAGGAATCAGCCCGTGCTTCTTCTCAGGACGCAGTTCACGCTTGGTCACCAGCGAGTCTAACGCCATCGCCAGATAACGACGCGTTGCCGCCGGCTCAATCACCTCGTCCACCATCCGGCGACCACCCGCCACATAAGGCGTCGAGAACGTCTCTCGATACCGCTCAATCAGCTCCGCCCGCTTCGCAGCCGGATCATCCGCCGCGTCAATCTCACGCCGAAAGACCACACCCGCCGCACCCTCAGCACCCATCACCGCGATCTCGGCTGTCGGCCACGCCGCACAACGATCCGTCCCCAAATCCTTCCCGCTCATCGCCAGATACGCCCCCCCATAAGCCTTTCGCAGGATCACAGCGATCTTCGGCACCGTCGCCGCCGAATACACAAACAACATCTTCGCCCCGTGACGAATGATCCCACCATACTCCTGCTCCACACCCGGCATAAACCCAGGAACATCCACCAGCGTCACCAGCGGGATATTAAACGCATTGCAAAACCGGATGAACCGCGAACTCTTGTCCGACGCATCAATGTCCAGACACCCCGCCTTTACCTTCGGCTGATTGGCAATAATACCCACCGACCGGCCATTGATCCGCGCAAAGCAGATAATGATGTTCTGAGCATACGTCGCCTGAATCTCCAGATATTTCCCGCCATCGACAACACGCTTGATCACCTCATGCATGTCATACGCCTGTTTCGAGTTGTCCGGGATCAAATCGTTTAGCGACTCATCGAGACCCAGACTCTCCGCGGTCGGTGCCTCAGGCGCATCCTCAACATTGTTCGACGGCAGATAGCTCAGCAGGTCCTTGCAGATCGCCACCGCGTGCTCATCATCCTCCGCCACAAAGTGAACCACACCCGAATACGCCATCTGTGCCTCGGGGCCGCCCAGTTGCTCCGCCGTCACATCCTCGCCAGTGACCTGCTTGATCACCGACGGACCCGTTATGAACATCTGCGCTTTCTTCGTCTGAATGATGAAGTCCGTCAGCGCGGGCGCATACGCAGCACCACCCGCACACGGCCCGCAGATCAGCGAGATCTGCGGAACAACACCCGACAAGAGCACGTTGTGATAGAAAATCCGGCCATACGCCGCCAGACTGTCAATCCCCTCCTGGATCCGAGCCCCGCCCGAATCATTCACAAAAATAAACGGCGAACCCGTCTTCAGCGAGTCCTTCATCATCGCGACCACCTTGTCGCAGTGAACCTCGCCCGATGCCCCGCCCACCACCGTAAAATCCTGCGATGCCACATGCATCAGCCGACCATTGACCGTTCCACACCCCGTGATCACACCATCCGCCGGCAGGTCCTTCCCCTCCATCCCAAAGTGCGTGCAACGATGCTGCGCAAAACCGTACTGCTCCTGAAACGAACCCTCATCCAACAGCAGGTCCACGCGCTCACGCGCCGACAACTTCCCCGCCTTGTGCTGCTTCGCAATGCGATCAGCCCCGCCCATCTCCAGCAGCTTCTTCTTCCGCGACCGCAGCTCCTCAATACGCTCAGCGACCGTCATCCCTCGTCGTGCCGCACTCTCAGCCATGATCCAAATCCTTCCACAGGCTCAGTAGCCCGCGTTATTGCTTGCTATCAGTGCGCCTTGGGCTCACACAACTCCGTCAACACACCCTTCGACGCCTTGGGATGCAAAAACGCAATCTTCATCCCGTGCGCCCCGCTCCTCGGCGTCTCATCAATCAACCGAACCCCCTCCGCCTTGAGCTTCGCCAAACGCCCCTCCAGGTCCGTCACCTCATAAGCAACATGATGCAGACCCTCGCCCCGCTTCTCCAGAAAACCCGAGATCGGCGAGTCCTCACTCGTCGGCTCCAACAACTCCAGCCGCACATCACCCACCTTGAAAAATCCCACCCGAACCTTCTGCTCAGGAACCTCCTCAATCATCTCAAACTCAGCCCCCAACACCCCCTCGTAGTATGCCCGGTGATCCTCGATCGACCGCACCGCAATCCCAAGATGATTCACAGCTTTCGCGTCCAACATGTCACACCGACCTCTCGGATGCCGCCCCGGCCGATGACGACCAAAGCGGCCTGGCGGGTTCAGCCCGGGAACCGCCCGACGGCGGCTGGGCCTGTTATCGTCTGGAAAACGATCGTCAGACGACCACAAAGTCTTAATATAGTGATGGCCGGGCCATCGTGCAAACCCTCTCGCGCCCAAGACTCCCCGCTACAACTCAATCCGTGGGTCCACCCACGCATAAGCCACGTCCACCATCAGATTAAACAGCACCAGCATCGTCGAATACGTCAAAACCACCCCCAGAATCAAAAACTGATCCTTATTCAGAACAGCGTTCACGAAGTAGTCCCCCATCCCCGGAATCGCGAATACCTTCTCGATCACAAACGACCCCGTCATCACCGACGCCGCCGCAGGACCCATGAAACTCAGCACCGGCAAATACGCCACCTTCAACGCGTGCTTGAACAGAGCCCCCATATGACTCAGCCCCTTGGCCCGTGCCGTCCGCACAAAATCGCTGCTCATCACATCCGCCAGCCCAAGCCGCACCAGCCGTGCCACATACGCAGCCGGGAAAAATCCCAGCGCAATCGCCGGCAGCACCACATGCTCCGGCCGCCCCCACCCCCCCACCGGAAACCAGTCGAGCAACCCCGCAAACGCGATCAACAGAATCGACCCGGTCACAAAGTTCGGCAGACTCACCCCAATTAGCGCCACCGCCAGACTCGCCGAGTCCACCCATGTCCCCGGCTTGAGCGCTCCCACCACACCCGCCGTCGTCCCCAGAAACAACGCCACCGCCAACGCCGCCAAACCCAACCCGGCACTCACCGGCAGCGCCTGACCAATAATCGACGACACCCGCTGATCCGTGTACCGCAGCGACGGCCCGAAATCGGGCCACCCATACTGCTCACTCCCCACCGTCACGTTCTTCACGTAACTCGTCAAAAACGCCGTCGGGCTATGCAGGTTGTACTGCCGAGCCATCGCCTCCTGAACCTCAGGCGGAGGCCGCTGACCCTCCGGCCGCTCCAACGGATTCCCCGGCACCACCCACGCCAACACAAACGTCACCAGAAAGATGATCGCGAGGATCAACGGGATCTGCAGCAGCCGCATCAGGATCAGTCGAATCATTCCGACGCCTCCACCCAGATCTTGTCGAAACGCCACCGAGCCCAGGCATTCAAGGTAACCCCCTTCACACGCGCCTCGTCAAATAGATAAACCAGCTTGTAATGAAAGATTGGCGCAATCGGCTGCTCCGCGTTGAACACCGCCTCAGCCTCAGCCAGCTTCACAAACCGTGCCACAGGATCACGAATCAAGATCGCCTCATCCAACAGACCATCATGCTCCGCATTGACCCACTTCGCGTCATTGTTCCCATTGGTCGCCCGGTGCTTGTCGAGCCACGTCGTCGGGTCCATGTAATCACCAAACCAACCAGACCGCGCGATCGAAAAATCCCCACGATTCACACGATCTGAGAACGTCTGAGCCTCCACCCCCTCCGTATTCACCACCACACCCAGATCACGCTCCCACATCGCCGCAATCGCGATCGCAACCTCCTCATGCCCGCTTCCAGTGTTGTACAAAATCGATAGGCCATCCAGACCCTCACCGCCCGGATAACCGGCATCCTCAAGCAGCAATCGAGCCCCTTCCACGTCGTAGACAACACCCGTCTCCACCGGCGGGGTATATCCCTGCACCGCACCAGGCGGAACAAAACTCCGCGCAATCGGCTGGCTCATCCCCGTCACCTGAGTCACGATCTGCTCACGATCAATCCCCTTCGAAAGCGCCACACGAACCCGTGCATCAGCCAATGGATTCGGCGATCCGTCCGCACGCTCAGGCTGGCAGTTGAAGTTGTAAAAATAGGTCCCCGCCGCATTCACCGTGTGAACATCCGTCCGACGCTCATCCTGAACCAAACCCGCCGGCAACGACCCTAGTGAAGGTAGCGCAATCGAAATATCAGCCTCGCCAGCGTTGTACGCCAGAAACGCATTCTGCGGGTCCTCGATGATCTTCTCCATGATCGTCTCGCTACGAACCGATGCAGCATTCCAGTAGTTCGGGTTCTTCCGCAGCTTCAGATAGCGCTTAAAGACACTCTCCTCGATCATGTACGGACCACTCGCCACCACGCGCTCAGGATCACGCCAGTAAGCCGTATCCATCTGGCGCATCCCCGTGGCAGAGTTCAACGTCGTCTCGGCCTCGACACTCCCCCGATCAACCGGTGCAAACGTCGAGAAGCCCACCATCTGAAGGAAATAAGGCGTCGGTTCCTCGAGACGAACCACCAGCGTTCGATCATCAGGAGTCGATAAACCCACCGTCTCCGCAAACTGACGCTCTGCTTCCTCCCAAAGCAGCGCCGCAGCCTCCTCCGCCGCAGCACCCGCCTGACCACCCGCAGTGTTCCGCACCCGCGCATACTCCGCAATCTGATCAGTTCGCCACTGATAATAAGCTCGCACACCCGCGATCGGATACAGCAGCTTCGCATATTCCGCCCCTGTATCAGGCAGCATTGCACGCTGCCACGCATACACAAAATCCCCCGACGTCACAGAATCACCGTTCGACCACCGCGCATCCTCACGAAGTGTGAACGTGTACGTCATCCTATCTTCGCTGACCTCCCACGACGCGGCCGCCGCAGGCTCCACCGCACCCGTGGCAAAATCAACCCGCACCAACGGCTCATACAACATGCTCGCCACCCGAATGTCGTGCGACCACGACATCTTCTGCGGGTCCAGCGTGATATGAGCCACCGCCGAAATGTAAATCAGGTCCGCCTCCCTCGGCCGCTCGCCACAACCCGCCACCGCAAGCACCAGCAGCCCCACCACCAACGACCGCATCATCTTCATCCATCCGCATCGCATCAGCATCACTCCGTAACAAGCTCCGCAGCCCTGCCACCATCAGCAGGGACCGCATCCGGTTCAATCTCCAAAGGCACATCACCCGCACCGCCTGATTCCGTACCCCCGCTCAACACCCCACTACGCCACACCCACCACCCGCCCGCCAGAAGCACGATCACCAAGACAGCCACCACCCATCCCGCCGAGGATCGCCGTCCACCCGAACCCCGAGCATCATGCACCGCCGCACCACCCGACGACACCGGCAACGATTCACCCTCAGCCCATCGCCGCGCCTGAGCCTCATCCGACTCAGACCCCGCCCTCACCTTAGACCCGTAACACCCCCCGCCCGCTCCCCGCGCAATCACATAAAACACCCGCCCCGATTCATCACGCAAAGCACGCCCGACATCCTCGGAACGAACAGCGACCTCGACCCCCGAATACGGGCTGCGAACCTTGATCGACACACAAACCTCCCGACGCAGGACCCATGATCATACACGCCCGATCCCATCGCCGAAAAAACGCCCAATCCAACACCCTCGGCGATCCCCAACGTCCACTCCAGTTACACCGTGGAGATTCTTCCCACCCCTCGCCGATGGATGGGGTCCGGACAGACCCCAGAACGCCGAACGAGGATCATCCAATGAGCAAGCACCAACTCATCGACTCCATCCGCCGCGTCAACCACGCCGCCTCCCCGGAGTTCCTCGAACGCTTCGACGAGGCCACCCTCACCGACTACCTGCGCCGACTCGCCCTCTCCAACCGACGCGGGCGCTCTTCCACCTGGACGCGAACCACCACCAGCCCCGCCCACACCACCAGAACCCACGCCATGGCCGCCTGACCGCGGCCTGATACCCCCTGTGCCCTGACCAGGCCCCCTCAGCACCGCCCACGGCCTCCCGTGGGCTTTTTCGTGCCCACCCCAACCTCCTGATACAAGATCACCCATGCCCCCGGCCTCCCTCAACAACCTCATCCAAGACCTGCCCATTCAAGTCGCCCGCCCTGGTGACCCCATCATCCACGACCTCACCGATGACTCCCGCCAGCTCACCTCCGACTCAGGTTGGCTCTTCGTCCATCGACGATCCGACTACCCTGACGATCTTGCTAGCGCCCTCCACCACTCACCCGCCGCCATCCTCACCACGCCCGATAATCAAGCCAACGTCCGAGAACCGATCCCCTTGCTCTTGGCCGAAAAAATCGACCAGGCCCTCTGCGGACAACTAGCCGAACGCCTCTTCGACCACCCCGCTCAGGCCCTCACCCTCGCTGCTGTCACCGGCACCAACGGCAAGTCCACAACCGTCATTCTCCTCCATGACCTCCTCCAATCCGCTGGCGTCACCACCGGCCTGCTCGGCACCATCCACAACGACCTCGTCACCCACCGCGAACCCGCCACCCTCACCACCCCCGGCGCCATCGAACTCTCACGCCACCTCGCCCACATCCGCGACGCCTCCGGCAAAGCCTGCGTCTACGAAGCCTCCTCCCACGCCCTCCACCAGCAACGCACCGATCACCTCCACCCTCGCGTCGCCATCTTCACCAACCTCACTCAGGATCACCTCGACTACCACGGCGACATGACCACCTACGCCGCCGCTAAAGCACGACTCTTCGAACGCCTCAGCCCCAATGACCACGCCATCCTCAACGCTGACGACCCCCACTGGCCCCGTATGGCCCGTGACTGCCCAGCCCATCTCCATCTTTCCACCCTCCGTTCTACCCAACCCGACCACCACGGCTTTGCCATCACCTCCACCTCCCGTGCCACCATCCACCACCGAGCCATTACCCAAACCGAGGCCACACTCACCGGACCCTGGGGTACCCTCCACACAACCCTCCCAATCCTCGGCGACCACAACGTCGCCAACCTCCTCCAGGCCCTCGCTTCAGCAGCCGCACTCAACCTTCTCCCCGACCACCTCGAGTCCACCCTCCACACGCTACCCCCAGTCCCAGGCCGCCTCGAACCCATCCCCAACCCAGAGTTCCCCGTGGCCGGAAAAACAACGATCGCCGACTTCCAGCAAACCCACAACGCCCCCGCCATCTTCGTCGACTATTGCCACACCCCCGACTCCATCAACCACGCCGCCAACACCCTTAGGCCTCTCGCACCAGGACGACTCATCATCCTCTTTGGCTGTGGCGGAGACCGCGACAAGACCAAACGACCCCTGATGGCCACCGCCGCAGCACGCCACGCCGACGCCCTCATCATCACCTCCGACAACCCCCGCTCCGAAGACCCACAAGCGATCATCAACGACGCAATAGCCGGAGTTCCCGAATCCATACGCCCCCACACAACCACCAACCCCGATCGCGCCACCGTCATCCGCCAAGCCATCCTCTACGCCCAACCCACCGACACCATCCTCATCGCAGGAAAAGGACACGAGACCTACCAAGAGACCCAAGGCGTCAAACACCCCTTCGACGATCGCCAATACGCCCAGCAAGCCCTCGAACAGCGTCTACAACACAGCTAACTTGATGGGTGCCGCCCACATTCAGGTGCGTGTACCAAAAAACCCACCCATGAACACCACCCCAGCACCATCACCCATCACCACCCTCGCCGCCCTAGCCAACGCCGTCGCCGGCCGCTGGCTCAGCCTCCCACCTGATGCCAACACAAAGATCACCGGCTTCTCCATCGACACCCGCACCCTCAAGCCCGGCGACGTCTTCATCGCACTCACCACCGAAAAAGCCGATGGCCACGATCACCTCGCCGCCGCCGCCAATGCCGGTGCCTCCGCCGCCCTCGTTAGCCAACCCTACCCCGATACGATCGCACTCCCTCTTCTCTACACAAACAACACACTCACCGCCCTTCACCAGGCCGCCGCCGCACACCGAAGCGCCTTCGACATTCCCATTATCGCCGTCATCGGATCCAACGGAAAAACCACCACCCGACAACTCATCCACGCGGCCATCACCCCTTCCTTCACCGGCAGCCAGTCGCCCAAGTCCTTCAACAACCACCTAGGCGTCCCCCTCACCCTCCTCCAGATGCGCGAGAACGACGACTTCCTCCTCGCCGAACTCGGCACCAACCACCCGGGCGAACTCGAACCCCTCGCCAAACTCGCTCAACCCACCCACCTCGTCCTCACCACCCTCGGCAGCGAACACCTCGAACACTTCCACAACCTCGCAGGCGTCACCGCCGAAGAAACCTCCGCCCTCCACCACCTCCAACCCCCCGCCACCCTCATCGCCTCCACCCAAGCCTGGTCCGTCGTCCGAGAGCACGCCCCAACCATCGCCGCCCACCACAAACCCATCCTCTACTCCGACCTCGACACCGCAGCCCCCATCCACATCATCCCCGACACCCTCCGCCAGTCATCAACCGGACTCAACTTCACCGCATCAGTCCACGGCCAACCCATCGACATCCAACTCCCCATGCTCGGTGGCCACAACGCCTTCAACACCCTCGCCGCCCTCACACTCGCCCACGAACTCAACATCGACCTCAACGACGCCGCCCAAGGACTCAGCCAACTCCCCACCGTCCCCCGCCGACTTGAACCCGTCCACCTCAACAACCTCCTACTCATCGACGACGCCTACAACGCCAACCCCGAATCTACCGCCCTCGCCATCGACACCTTCTTCTCATTACAGAACCCCGGCCCGCGCGCGATCGTACTCGGCGACATGCTCGAACTCGGCGACCACACCGCACCCGCCCACCGCCAGACCCTCCGACACCTCATCCCGCACGCAAACAAGATCGACCAACTTTTCCTCATCGGCCCCGCCTACACCCAGGCCCTCAAAGACACCCCCGAACTCACCATCCCCGCCCACGCCGAACCCGACGCCTCCGACGAAGCCATCAATCGCATCACCCAACTCATTCACGACAACACCTCTGTCATCCTCATCAAATCCTCCCTTGGTCTCGACTTCCTCCGACTACGCCGCGCGATCGAAGCAAGATTCGCATGATCAACCGATGATCTACACTGACCCCAGGGACAGGACCACCCGCGACACGGATGCCGCTTCCCCATGATCCACGCCCTCATCCAAGCCCTAGGTTCCTGGATCGACGAGTCCGCCTTCCTCGGCCCTCTCGCCGTCTTCCGATACGCCGAGTTCCGCGCCCTCCTCGCCATCATCCTCAGCTTCGCCATCGTCATGGCCTTCGGCGAACGAACCATCCGTTGGCTCGTCAGCCAGAAAATCCAGGACAACCCCGAGTTCCACAACGCCGACCTCAACGAGGTCATGAAGCACAAACGAAACACCCCCACCATGGGCGGGATCCTCATCTCCGCCGCCATCCTCACCACCACCCTCCTCCTCGCCGACCTCACCTCCTTCTACGTCCAGATGGGCCTCATCTGCCTCGTCTGGCTCTTTGGCGTCGGGCTCTGGGACGACTGGTGGAAACTCACCTCCGCCCGACGCATGCCCGGCACCCGCGATGGACTCCACTCCTGGGAAAAACTCCTCCTCCAGATCGGACTCGCCGTCCTCCTCGGAATCTTCATCCACCACCACGGTGCCAACAAGTTCGGCGGGCTCACCGACTACGACTTCGGCGCCACCATGTCTCACTCCCTTACCCTCCCCTTCTTCAAAACCTGGACCTGGGACGGCGAAGCCTACGTCCCCTCCCCCTACCTCATCGTCCTCGGCGCCGTCCCCTTCGTCGCCATCGCCACCTTCTTCATCGTCGGCATGTCCAACGCCGTCAACCTCACCGACGGCATGGACGGACTCGCCTCAGGCATCATGGTCATCGTCGCCTTCGCCTTCATGGTCCTCTGCCTCATCGCCGGCTACACCAACAACGACTTCATCCTCGCCAAGTACCTCCTGGTCCCCTACATCCCCCTCAGCGATGAGTTGGCGATCCTGGCCGGCGCCATGGTCGGCTCCTGCCTCGGCTTCCTCTGGTTCAACTGCTACCCCGCCCGGGTCTTCATGGGCGACTCCGGCTCACTCCCCCTTGGCGGGCTCATCGGCTTCATCGCCGTCGTCATCCGACAGGAGTTCCTCCTCCTCCTCATAGGCGGGATCTACGTCCTCGAAGCCGCCTCCGTCATCCTCCAGGTCGGCTACTTCAAAGCCACCAAAGGAAAACGCATCTTCCGCTGCGCCCCCATCCACCACCACTTCCACCTGGGCGGCTGGACCGAACAACAAACCGTCATCCGCTTCTGGCTCACCACCGCCCTTCTCGTCGCCATCGCCCTCGCCACCATCAAGATCCGCTAAGCATCAGCAAACACGGGTGGCCGGGGTCCAGCGCAGCTGGCCCCCGGAACGCTCTCAGGAGCTATCACCTTCCGGGTCGTCTATTGCTGGCTCTTTCGGAGAAAGCGAGGGTTCCTAAAGAACTGGATTCGTCAGAAAACTCATGACATGGAGATGATAGTCGTAGTTCAAACCCTCTCGAACGATCTTCTCAACAAGCAAAGGCTCTGTCTTCTGATGAGCAGAGAAGGTCTGTGAGAAATCGACCAGAGTACGACATCGCAAATCAGCCGATCTTGGCAACCTAATCTCTTGGATAATCTCCCGTACCTCATCAACCAAATACTCGAGTTTTGCAAGTGATTCGGTCTCTTCAACAGGCGTCAACCAGATGTCTTCTGTTATTCTGCGCAGCTCTTCAAGAGTTCTCTCCGACAAGACTCCTCGCTCCGCCATTTCGTGCCAGATGCTGAGCCACATCACACACGGAAACATCCCTCGATTATTTGAAGACTCTACTCCGCATAAGTACCTGGCGATCCGCCGCAATCGTCCAAACTTACTTAGCAATACCATCGGATCCCTGTGAGCATACCCGTTCAGCACGACGTGATAGCTTGGTATTGCTCGCGAGAGCCCCTCGAAGTCAACACGTCCATCCTCGATACTCTGCTGCAACCGCATGTACAGATCACGATTGTTGTACGGCTGTGTCGATGGATCATGTAGACGATGTCCCCGCTCTGCATCACAAATGCTCTGTATCACTAGTTCAAGATTCCAGTCGATTTTGCCTTCAGTCACTATCTGTATCCACCACCACAACCCCCTCCCCCACCCCAACATCCAACCCCGTCACAACCCAAACCCCATCCACCACCTCACCCTTCACTCGCACCCCGCCATCCGCCTTCGGCCCCCGCACGACATACCGCATCTCCGCCAGCCCCGCCGCCTCATCCACCGTCCCCTGAATAAACCAACCCGCCTCGATCGGCTCACCCAGCAGGTCCACCACCTCCGCCGAACCCTTCACCATCTCCAGCGACACCACCGCCACCTCCGACCCCCACAACACCCGACCCGCATACATCAGCCCCACGCTGAAACCCACCACCGTCACCAGCACCGGCACCCCGATCAAAACCGACAAGAACCAGCGCTTGTTCTGGTCCCACCACGCCTGCTGAGCAGAACGTATCTCAAGAACACTCGGCTCACTCACTCGATCCCTGCCTCTCTCCGACGACCCCGTCGTCGGGCGCCACAGGGCAGTCCCGGACCGCAGGTTCGGGATGCCCTGAGCGAGCACCAATCAGCCGGTCACACCTCAAACACCACTATGCATCCCAGTGTAAACCCCCTGCTCACCCATGATCCCCGCCTCCGCCGCCAACATCACCTGCCACCGCTCCTCAACGACGCTCCCGCTCACCCCCGGAAGCCGCTGCGACAGATTCAGAAACGTCCGATAATGCCCATGCTCACTCGCCCACAAATCCCGGTACAACCCCGCCAACTCAGCGTCCTCCGCCACCTCGGCCAGCACCGCAAACCGCTCACAACTCCGCAGCTCGATCAACGCCGCCACCATCAGCCGATCCATCAGATTCTCGATCCGAGCCCCCGCCCGCCCATGCCCGTTCCGGATCAGCCCCCGCAGCCCCGCCGCATACGGGTTCCGATGCCCCTTGCTAAACACCCCGCCCCGCTCGTGCAGCAGCCGCAACACCACCTGCAGGTGCTCAATCTCCTCCCGCGCCACCGCCGTCATCGTCTGCACCCAAGCCTCAGGCGGAACCGGCTCAGGCCACTGATTCAGCATCTCCATCGCGTTCAACGCCGCCTTCTTCTCCAGATGAGCATGATCATTCAGCAGCTTCACCGGGTCCGCCAGCACCCTTAAGCCCCACGACCCGGGCGTCCGACAACCCAACGGCATCTCAATCTCGCGAACCTCGATCACCATCAAAAACCTGCCTCTCAAGCCCGGAATTACCCGCATTCTCGAATCAGTTACCCCATTTTCCTCAACCACATCCCCCGACCGCACGATCTTAAGTGAACCGATGGCATCTGACCCCTGGCAAACTCATCAAGCCAATCCCCGCGACCTCGGCCGCGACGCCTCGCTCACGCGCGAATGGCTCCTGACCAACGGCCGAGGCGGGTTCGCTATGGGCACCCTCGCGGGCTGTAACACACGCCGATACCACGGCTTACTCATCGCCGCGACGTCCCCGCCCGTCGGCCGCATCCTCGCCCTCAACCAGGTCCTCGAGCAACTCCAGGTCCCCGAGCGCATCGGCACCAATGGCTCCACCCGAACCGCCCTCCGCACCCTCGACTTCACCACCTGCCAGTTCCGCTCCCATGACTCTGGCGGGCCCGTCTTCTCACCCGATGGACTCGCCCACCTCACCCACTTCGAGAAGGGCCTCACCATCGTCTGGGAATACGAGGCCGGACCCATCCGCTTCACCCGCGAACTCAACCTCCACGATCACGACCCCGCCGCCACCCTCCGCTACCGCATCAACGGACTCCAGCACACCCCCGATGGCGCAACCCTCCGCCTCAGGCCCATGCTCAGTCTCCGTGACTTCCACGCACTCCTCCAACAGCACGCCGCACCCCCCTTCGACCTCCGCGTCGCCGACGATGAACTCACCGTCACCGCCGGTAACCAGCACACCATCACCCTTTCCGCCGAAGGCGCACCCTTCCACCCCGACCCCACCTGGTGGCACAACATCTGGTACCCCCTCGAAACCAACCGCGGCCAGGAAGACCGCGAAGACCTCTTCGTCCCCGGTGCCTTTGAACTCCACCTCCCCCCCGCCGAGGATCACGACCTCACCCTGACCATCAACCTCGGCGAAAACCCCGCCGAACCCCAAACACCCGACCCCAACCGCCGCGGACGCACCCAAGTCGCCCAGCACATCGCCATCCGCGACGAAGCCGACCCCGACCACACCCTCCGCAACACACTCGCCCAGGCCGCCACCGATTTCATCGCCACCCGTACCGTCAACGGCCGCGAACTCTCCACCCTCATCGCCGGATACCCCTGGTTCGCCGACTGGGGCCGCGATACCTTCATCGCCCTCCCCGGACTCCTGCTCACCACCGGCCGCCACCAGCAAGCCCGCGATACCCTCGCCGCCTTCGCTGGCAGCATCCGCAACGGTCTGGTCCCCAATCTCTTCGACGACCGCGACGGCTCACTCGCCCACTACAACACCGCCGACGCCTCCCTCTGGTTTATCCACGCAGCACTCGAATATGCCGAACGCACCAACGACACCGAGTCACTCACCACCTGGCTCGCCGACGCCTGCTTCGACATCATCGAGCACTACGTCCGCGGAACCACACCCCCCGAACTCGACTCCGACCAGCCCCTCATCCAACTCGATGAAGATGGCCTGATCGCCGCCGGCAACCCGCAAACCCAGCTCACTTGGATGGATGCCGCCCGCGAAGGCGTCGTCTTCACCCCTCGACCCGGCAAGTGCGTCGAGATCAACGCCCTCTGGGCTTCCGTCAACCAGCGGCTCGCCACGGCCCTCGCCTCATCCCACCCCGAGCAGGCCGAACGCTCCCGACACCTCGCCGACCACGCCCGACGTTCCTTCACCAAGACCTTCTGGAACGACAAGGCCCAGTGTCTCTACGACCACGTCTACACCGACGAGAAAAACAAACGACACCGCGACAAATCCATCCGCCCCAATCAACTCTTCGCTGTCTCTCTGACCGAATCCCCCCTCGCATCCGGGCACCGCAAAGCCGTCGTCGAAACCGTCACCGACAAACTCCTCACCCCCTTCGGCCTCCGCACCCTCCCGACCGACGACCCCAACCACCACGCCCACTACGCCGGCGGGCAGTTCGACCGCGACCGTGCCTACCACCAGGGAACCATCTGGCCTTGGCTCCTCGGACCCTACGCCGAAGCACTCCTCCGCGCCAACGACTTCTCCTCACAGTCCCGCGCTCGCGTCGTCGCCGCCATCACCCCCCTGCTCGACCACATACGCCACGCCGGGCTCGGCCACGCCCCCGAAATCAACGAGTCCGCCCCGCCCCACCGCCCCGTCGGCTGTCCCGCCCAGGCATGGTCCGTCGCCGAACTCCTCCGAATCCTCGAACTCATCGAATCCGACCCCGCATAACCTCTCCAACAAAAGTGCCACGCACCTCCAAGTGCGTACCCTCACCAATCGCTCACCAATCAAAAAAAGCACGCCATCACAAGAACGTGACGGCGCGCCGGAGGCATCCTCCATACACATGGAGGAGGAAGAAGAGAACAAAAAAAGCGCAACGGCGACACGGCCCACCCGGCCGCAGCCGTCACGCCCCCCAACCCGCCCAACTCACCTCCGCCCCGTCCTCAACCTCCCCATAGATGACTACGGCAGACCACCCGCCCCCCATGCGCGCCGCCAAGGAAATTTCTCTGACACCCCTTAACTTGGTGGGTTTCCCTAAGCCCCCCATCGGAATGCTTCTGGCCCGTGGTGAATCCAGGTCTTACACTGAAACAGGAGAGCATCCAGACCTATTTGGGAGAGAAACACCATGCGGCAGACGTACCCCGCCCTGACACTCGTGGCCGCCTCGTGCCTCACGATAACGGCCCATGCCCCCGCCGCCATCATCCAGACTGCCGAGCCCTTTATCGGCATCACCCACCACCAAATCATCGAAGCCTCAGACGGATCGACCGCTGGCGGAACCATCAACTTCCCCCGCCCGGTCGTCATCCACCTGGTCGAGATCGATCCCGCTGCGCCAGGCGTCAGCTTCCTCATGCAGCCCGGCAACGGCCCACTCCAGGGCGAGGTCACCCGCTACACAACCCCTAACTTCGCCAACACCTTCGGCACCCAGATCGCCCTCAACGGCGACTTCTATGCCGACGCCGGTGCCGGACAGGCCAATGTCACGCACACCGGCGTCTCCCAGGGCAACGGCTACTCACCCAACTGGTACACAGGCCAGCCAATCTTCAACGTCGATGCCAACAACGTCGCCTCGGTCCTCGCCGCCAGAACCCCAGGCGGATTCGACTCTCTCGAAAACATCCCTCTCTACAACGCCCTTGGCGGAAACCAACGCATCCTCACCAACGGTTCCATCACCGCACCCAACGACTCATACACCAACGCACTCAACCCCCACAGCGCCCTCGGTGTAGCACCCGATGGCAGAGTCTTCCTCATGGCCGTCGATGGACGACAAGGCGATTTCTCCTCAGGTATGCGCACCACCGAAATGGCCTCACTCTTCCTACACTTTGGCGTCACCAACGCCATCAACATTGATGGCGGCGGATCAACCACTCTCGCTTTCGACGACTCCAACGATGGCATCGCCAACGCAAGAGTCATTAACTCCCCCTCCGACCTCTCCTCAGAACTCTCCCCCGGCAACCCGAGACTCGTCGCCAACAACTTCGGCGTCTTCGCTACCCCCAACCCCGACTACATCCCCCTCCCCTCCCCGCCACGACCCCTCGCCGAAGGCGCAGTCCCGCTCCTCACGACACTCACGATCCTCGATGATTTCGAGGGTTCTAAAGGCCGATTCGCCAGCGCCCGAGGCGTCGCAGGATCAGGCAACGTCGCCACCTACGCCACCCGGCTCGACAACACAGCTCCCCATCAAGGCTTCGAATCACTCGAAATCACCATCACCAACACCGGAGCACAACCATCAGGCATGTTCGCCCGCATCCCCTCAGGTGCAGCCCTTCCAAGCAACAACACCCAGAACGGCAAGGCCATGGCACGCACCGGTTACGTCGGATTCTTCATCAAGCTCGACCCCGGTCAGGACCCCCTCTACGCCGCCATCCAGCTCGATGACGGCTCACCCATCCAGTCCGGCCTGGAACGATCCAACTTCATCGAAATCATCCCCAACGGTCAGTGGCAACTCGTGCAATGGAATCTCGAAGACTCACGCCTATGGTCCCCACGCGACAACGGCGACGGCGACATTGACGGACCCAACACCTTCATCGACTCAATCCTCCTCTCGGCAGCGCCCGGCGACACCGGCGGGCCCAACTGGGCCGGAACCCTCCACCTCGACACCATCGCCTACAACCCCAACGGCGACCTCGCCTCGCTCATCATTCCCGAACCAACATCCGCAGCGATATTCAGTCTCGTCACGATCGGATGGATTCGACGCCGCTCCGCCGCCTAAACCCACGGCTCCACAATCGCCACCAACGCAATCACCAACAGCAACCCATACGCAGCTCGCCTCAACCCCACGCTCGAAAAGCCGCGCCCGAGATGATCCCCTGCATACTCCGCCACCATCGCCGCCGGGAACAACGCTAAGCCCAACCCGAACGACCACAACACGTCCCAGCCAAACGTCCAGCCCAGCATCACCACCAGAGGCGGCGAGAAAACCAGAAACAACGCCCACAGCGTCGCCCGCGACCGGACCGCAGCCCAGTCGTGCGCCATCACCCACATCACCACCAACGGACCGCTCATCCCCACCAGCCCGCCAAGCACCCCGCTGCCAAGACCCGCCGCCACCATCCAGCCATGACCAAGACGCGGAACGGGACGAACCCTGAACATCCACATCGCCAGCACCGCCACCGCCAAGACCAACCCCACGGCCTGCTTGATCAGCGACGGCTCCTGAGTCATCAAGGCACTAAGCAGCCACACCCCCACCGGCAGACCGATCAACCGATACACAGACATCATCCCCACCACGCGCCACGCCACATCACCACGCCGACGCCAGCAACCCATCCCCGTCGCCACCACCACACCCCCCAACATCGCCGCGATCGCATGCGGCAACTCCATCCCCGCCAACACCAGCAAAGGCGTCACGATCAGACCCGCCCCAAACCCCACCATCCCCTGAACAAAAAAACCTAGCGCCTGAGCCAGCATCACCCAGAGCAATACAGACAACTCCATCACAACTCACTCCAGCATTCAGGCCAGCGTCAGCTTACAAGAGTCCTGAATCCCATGATGACCTCATCAGCGGCGCGGGCGATGACAAGCCCGAAACACCCTTCTGGAATCTACAACGGGCTGGTAAACTGGATTCGGCTCAACACCTGTCGCGAGGAGAAGAAGATGAACCGCTATGCCCTGATGCTCGGAACCGCTGTGCTTGTCACTGGATCCCTGATCCCGACGGCCTCCGCCACCACGCGCTACAGCGCTTCCGCCGGACTCCAGAGCCAGGGCCTGCCGCTCAACCTGCCCGCCGAGACCTTTCGGCTCGTCAACAACCCGGTCGTCTTTGGGGATCCGCCACTGCCTATCAACACCACCGCAACATCCAGCGGCACCTCCGACCCCGCCCTCGACGGGTCAGAGGTCACCTGGGACGCATCTGCCGCCGTTAATATCAGCACCGGACCCGCAGCCGCGCCGCCCCGCCTTCGCGCCTCCGCATCCAGCACGTTAGACATCGCATCCGACCTCGGAACCATCTTCTTCACATCGGTTGAAGCCTCCGCCTCTTGGACCTTCGACATCACCGTCGCAGGGCCAGGCCCCACCGTCTACATGTCCCCAGTGTTCCTCATCGACGGCTCCCTCTTAGGCGATGGCACCGCTGTCACCGGCGGAGCCTCCCTCAGCGCCAACCTCCTCGGCCGAGGCGGCGGATTCTTTACCCTCGCCGATTACCCCCTCACCACCGATGGCTCAACAAGCATCATCAACGAGACCGTCGCCTCCACCGCCCTGCCTATCGAGACCGGCGGACCCCGCACCATCATCTTCAACCTAATGCTCAGTCTGGCCATGGTTGACTTTGCCGGCACTTCAACACCCTACGACGCAGCCGTCTCAGCCAACTTTGCCAGCACCGTCACACTCCAGGAAATCCGATTCTTCGCCGATGAAGAACGCACCACCGACATCTCCGACCAGATCACCATCACCTCCGATGACACCACCGATTTCAACGCCCTGATCCCCGAGCCCACCACCGCCGCCATCATCGGCTTCACCAGCATGGTCTGGCTCCGTCGAAACCGCTAAACCAACATCGTGCGCACAACCTCGACGCAACCCGGGTCTACCGGAGGGGCACTCATGCGCACAGTTCACAGCCGCGACATCCGCCAGACCGCACGGTACAAGCCCGCCACCATCTCACGCTCCACCCGACGATCCGAATACTTCGGGTTGAGTGCCTCCAGCCGCACCACCGCCCCTCCTTCCTCAAAAAACACGCGCTTGAAGGTCGTCTCATGGTCCGGCTCAAGCCGCACAAAACAATCGCATCCATTAATCACGTCCGCCTCAGGCGAAAACACCACCACATCACCCTCCCGATACGCCGGCTCCATCGAGTCCCCAACCACCCGCGCGGCAAACGCATCCCGGTCCGTCACGTCCGGACAATGCACATACTCATCCGCCACCCGCGCCGGGAAATCCAGGTCCGTGAAACCCGCCGGATACCCCGCAGGCACACGATTGATGAGCGGAACTCGCTGCCCCATCACCTCCGCCAGCCTCATCAGATCAACACCCTGTTCCGCAATCGATGCCGGTTCACACGCCGCCTCGCTCCCATCAGGAACAGGCCTCAACCCATCCTCCTCGAGATGCTCGGCATCCCCGAGCACCCCAGCGCGATACAACGCATCAAGGTCGATCGCCTTCCCACTCGAACCCTCAGCGGACGATGCCTGTTCAAACGCCAGCGACCGCAACACCTTGTGCGACAACGCCGCGTGCTCTCGCAGCCGACTGACCTCCTCGCGAACCGCCCCAGGCGTCGCCGCCCACGCACCCGCACGACTCAGCGAATCGTCCAACACCCCCAGCGCTTTCTCTAGGGCCACCAGCACCCGGTCGCTAGGCGGGCTCGGCACCCGGGCATTCTCGATCAGCGACAGATACCCCTTGGTCACCCCCACGCGCCCCGCCAGTACCTCAAGACTCAAGCCCATCCGCTGCCGATGCTCACGCAGCTTCTGGCCCAACGCCACACGCATCTCTGTCGAAGCCTTGTCCATCATTCAGACTCCGCACGGTCTAACCCAAAACAAGATCGGCGCATTAAATTGTAAAATCTTCATTAAATTTGCTTGATCGTGGTTCATTATGAGTTTAATTATCATTAAACATTGTGTTGACGCAGCGAGGACTTATCCGTACGATACCAAACATAATCCAAACAGATAGGGGATGCAAGCATGACAACCCAGATGATCAACGAGAGCGTGACCGAAAGGCACCTGCAAGCCCGTATCGGTGCCCGCAGAAGGGCCGAGCACGTTCTCCAGCGGGCTGTCCTGCTGCCCAAGGATGAGCGGATGATTCTCGAGGAGATTTTCCGGCATGGCAGCAGCATGGCCGAGGTCGCGGAGGCCACGGGACTGCCGGTCCGCACCCTCCACCGCCGGGTCCGGACGATGCTCGCGCGGATGGACTCGGACCTGTTCCTCTTTGTGGCTCGGCACGAGAAGATCATCCCACCCGCAGCGCGGCCGACGGCCCGGCGTGTCGCGCTGCACGGCCAGAGCCTCCGCTCGGTCGCCCGCGAAACCGGTGCCTCGCTGCACCGCGTCCGCGAGCACATGCGTGCCGTGCACACGCTCGCCAACCTGCTCTAGACACAACAAACAAACGGGGGATGAATCGTATGCAGCATTCAGTCTCAGTGGCGGTCCACGCGACTGTCGAGCATCAGCCAGCCACCAGTCTCGGCGCGGCGGAAGCCGCGGCGCTGTTCGGGCTGGAACTCGATCATCACGGACCGACGGCGTTGCTCCCGCCGATGGAGCTGACCCTTGCTTCCGGGCAGGTCACGTTCCTCACGGGGCCATCTGGATCGGGCAAGTCGACGCTGCTGCGTGCGGTACGTCAGGCGTTGTGTGAGCAGGCGGTTGAGTTGATTGATCTTGCCGCCCTGCCGACGTGGCCGGATCGTCCGCTGGCTGAGGGGTTTCCGGCCCCGCTGCCGGATGACCTGGACAAGACCGCGGGCTGGCTGAGCCGCGCGGGTTTGGCTGAGGCGGCGCTGCTGCTGCGACGACCGGGCGAGTTGTCAGAAGGTCAGCGATTCCGGCTGGAGTTGGCGTACGCGTTGGCACTGGCTGAGGTGGGCGAGGGCTTTGCCGTGATCGTGGCGGATGAGTTTGCCGCGACGCTGGATCGGCTGACCGCGAAGCATGTTGCGATGACGGTTCGGCGTTGGATGAGGCGGTCGTCTTGCGCGCTGGTGGTGGCGACGACGCACGATGATCTTCTCGAGGCCCTTACGCCGGACACGCTGATTGAGCTGACGGCGGCTGGCCAGGTTGAGGTGCTTACACGATGACCCTTCCTCCTCTCTTATCTGTGGCTGAGCGTTTCGCGAACCTTAAGCAAGCGGGTCCGGTGACGGCGGTCGAGATCGCGGAGGGTCGTTGGTCGGACCTGCGTGCGTTGTCGGCGTTTCATTACCGGTCGGGTAAGCCGGCGACGGCGACGCGGATTCTCTCGGCTTTTGTTGATATCGAGACGGCGGGTGATCGGTGGCTGGGTCGCGAGGTGCGGCGGCGGGCGGTGGCGGTTTTGGTGGAGTCCCTGCCAGCGTTGTCGTGTCACTTGCGGGACCACGCGTTGGCGGATCGGTTTGGTTCGTGGTTGCCGGCGGGGGAGCGGGCGCGGTGGTTGAATGAGGAGGTGCGGTGCATCAGTCGGGTGATTGTTCATCCGCAGTTTCGTGGGTTGGGTTTGGCGGTGAGGCTTGTGCGCTCGGCTTTGGGGAGCGCGACGACGCCTGTGACCGAGGCACTGGCTGCTATGGGCCGTGTGAACCCTTTTTTCGAGAAAGCGGGCATGGCGGCTTACCGCAGAGCGCCTCTGGCCTGCGATCAAAGGCTGCTTGACGCCCTCGAACATCAACGCTTTGTGCGCACGGATCTGGCGCGGCCTGCGCGACTGATGGCGGCGATCGAGGCGCTGCCGGAGGGTGATCAAGCGTGGTTGCTGAAGGAGGTTGACCGGTGGTATGCGCAGAACGCGGGTCGGACGGGTCGTCGGCATTCGCGGTCTGAGGAGAAGTTGGTTGTGGCACGCTCGCGTGTGCTGGTGGAGCCGGTGTACTACGTGCACCTGAATGGTCAGAAGGACAAGGAGTAGGTGATGAATGATGCGGGCGGGGTGATGGTGGAGATCGGGCTGGACAAGCTGGAGGCGCATCCGCGAAACAGCAACACGATGCGGCGGCGGATGGTTGATCTGCTCAAGCGTCATCTTGAGGAGCATGATCAGTATCCGCCTGTGATCGTGAGGCCGCTGGGTGGTGATGAGGGGCGGTATCAGATTCTGGATGGTCATCATCGGGTGATGGTGTTGCGAGAGCTGGGTCGTGAGGTGGCGCGGTGTGTCGTGTGGGCGGTGGATGATGCGCGGGCGTTGGTGCTGCTGGCGACGTTGAACCGGTTGCGGGGTGCGGACAGCCCGGTGAAGCGGGGCGAGCTGCTGGAGGAGCTGACGCGGCATGTGCCGATGGTGAAGGTGGCTCCGCTTCTGCCTGAGGATCGCGGGGTGGCGGAGCGGTTGATCGGGTTGACGAAGGAGCGGCCTACGCTGGTGCCGGCGCAGCGGGCGGAGGACCGGGTGGTGGCGGTGCATTTTTTCCTGAAGCCGGCGGAGCGAAAGCGACTGGATCGGGTGTTGGGGGCGCTGGGCGGGTCGCGTAGTGAGGCGTTGGTTGAGTTGGTGAATCGTTATGAAGCTGACAAAGGGGCGGCGTGATGGTGAGGATTTCGGAGCGGCGGGAGCGGGCGGTGCTGGCGGACCTGATCCGGGCGGAGTCGGACTGGGTGGGGATCGCGGAGAAGCATCGGTTATCAACCTCGGAGCTGGCGGAGTGGGCGGCGCGGGAGCCGACGGTGCGGCGGTTGACCGCGCTGAGCACGCTGGCGGATTTGCAGACGCAGTTGCTGCTGGGGCGGTGCCGGTTGATGGCGGCGTCGCGGTTGTTGACGCTAGCGTCTGCGGATGAGACGGGCTCGGCGGAGACGGCTCGCAAAGCCTGCGTCGATCTCCTCAAACTCGACCGCCACCCCCAACCCCCCCACACTAAGGCAAACCTAGGGGCACTTGATGTTGCTGGTGGTGGTGGAGACGAGTTGGATCAAGGGGTCGGTGATCTGGCGGCGCTGCTTTATGGCGAGGGTGATGTTGAGGGAGAGGGTGAGGGGGACAAGCGGGTGTTGGTGTCGGAGGCGTTGGATGATGATGGGAGTGTGAGGGATGAGTGATCGTGGGGTGATGGGTGGTGTGTTGCGGAGGTCATCGTTTCGTTTGCGGATGATTGAGCGGGCGTGTCCGAGGACGGCGGGTGAGTTGCATCGGTTTGTGAAGCGGGGTTTGGGTCTTGATGTGCCGAGGCGTGCGGTGGTGGCGGGGTCGGTTTCGCCGTTTGAGTACCTGCGTCGGAGTTTTTTTGGTGATGAGCTGGCGGGTGCGGAGCGGGCTGAGTCGGGTGATCTGGTGGTGTGGGCGAATCGAGGGGGTGGCAAGACGCGGTTGGGGGCCGTGGCGACGCTGGTGGATTTGCTGTTTAAGCCTGGGATTCAGATGCGGATTCTGGGCGGGTCGTTGGAGCAGTCGCAGCGGATGCATGAGCATTTGCTGCAGTTGCTAGAGACGCCGTTGCTGGCGGATCGGCGGGTGGGGGCCGGTGGTTCGGTGTTGGCGAAGCCGGCGACGGGGCGTGGGGTGACGCTGATGAACGGGTCGCGGGTTGAGCTGTTGGCGCAGTCGCATCGTTCGGTGCGGGGGACGCGTGTGCACAAGCTGCGGTGTGATGAGGTGGAGGAGTTTGTGCCTGAGGTTTGGCAGGCGGCGCAGCTGGTGACGCGTTCGGGTCGTTGTGGGCGGTGGAAGGTTCATGGTTCGGTTCATGCGTTGTCGACGGCGCATCGGATTGGTGGGTTGATGTCGACGCTGACGGGGATGCATGAGACGCCTGGCGAGAATGCGGGGCGATCGGGGCGGTTGCTGCGTTGGACGGCGCTGGATGTAGCGGAGCGTTGTCCTGCGTCGCGGGATTGCGCTTCTTGCGCGTTGTGGGAGGATTGCGGAGGTGTGGCGAAGGGGTCGCGGGGTTTTGTGTCGATTGATGATCTGCTCGTGCAGCGGGGTCGGGCGTCGGTGGCGACGTGGCGGGCGGAGATGTTGTGTGAGCGGCCGACGCGCGAGGATGCGGTGTACCCGATGTTCGATCCGGCGCTGCATGTGCGAGCGGTTGGGGCGTTGAGTGAGGATGCGGTGTTGGTGGGTGGGATGGACTTTGGGTTGCGGTCGCCGACGGTGTATTTGTGGGCTGTGGTGGGCGAGTGCGAGGGTCGAGAGGTGGTGCATGTGGTGGATGAGTTGGTGGCGCGGGATCGGACGTTGGGGGCGAATGTTGATGCGGTGCTGGCACGGGGTTGGCCGCTGGCGTCGTGGGTATCGGTTGATCCTGCGGGGCTGGCGCGGAATGCGCAGACGGGGCGTTCGGATGTTGAGATGCTGCGCGAGCGAGGGTTGCGGGTTCGGACGCGGCGGCATCGGGTTCGTGATGGGATCGAGCGGGTTCGTTCGTGGCTGGATCACGGGCGGTTGCTGGTGGACCCGCGGTGCGAGCGGTTGATTCACTCGTTGCAGGCGTATCACTTTGACCGACGGAGCGACGCGAGTGAGGAGCCAGCGAAGGATGGTCCGGATCACGCTGTGGATGCGCTGCGATATCTGATTGTGAATCTGGACCTGGGTCAGCGGTCTGTGTCGGTGGTGGGTTATTGAGTGGTGAGGTGGTGAAGGTGTTGGGGGTGAGGATCGGTACGCACGCGTTGTTACACGGAGCACTCATGCAGGATTATTGGTTACCGGGTCAAACGCTTGTGCGTTATGACCCGGGCCACCCAGATTTTTGATGGTGTTATTCGGGTTCGGCGAAGGTGACGGGTCCGGTGTCGGGGATGAGGTTGGCTTTGACGCCTTCATTGATGAGTTGGGCGACGGCGGCGCGTCCGCGGTCGCCGTAGTCGAGCGTCCATTGGTTGACGTACATGCCGACGAAGCGGTCGGCGAGGTCGGCTTCCATGCCTCGGGCCCATTGGAGTGCGAAGCGGACGGAGTCTTCGCGGTGTTCGAGGGCGTAGTTGATGGAGTCGAGGAGGACGCGGGTGAGTCGTGGGAGGTTGTCGGCGAGGTCTTTGCGGATGGCGTTTCCACCCAGGGGTAGCGGGAGTTTGCGTGAGGTGGTCCACCAGACGCCGAGATCTTCGACGAGTCGGAGTCCTTGTTGCTGGTAGGTGAGTTGTCCTTCGTGGATGAGGAGTCCGGCGTCAGCGTGGTTGTTGAGGACGGCGTCGGGGATTTCGTCGAAGGGTGTGACTTGCCAGTCGATGTCTTTTTCGGAGAGTCCGAGTTCGGCGAGTCGGAGTTGCATGGCGAGCCATGCGGAGGTTCGGACGCCTGGGATGGCGAGTCGTTTTCCTTTGAGCCACTGGGCGGTGTTGGCGTCGGCGTTGGTCTGCTTGGTGACGACGATGGGTCCGTAGCCGTCGCCCATGGATGACCCGCAGGAGGTGAGGACGTACTGGTCGGCGACGTAGGGATACTGGTGGATAGAGAGTGCTGTGACTTCGAGTTCGCCGCGTTGGGAGCGTTGGTTGAGGGACTCGATGTCTTCCATGACGTGGGTGAAGTCGAAGCCTCGTGTGTTGATGCGAGGGGTGTGGGTTTCGCCGGAGGGGTCGGTGAAGTTGGCGAGGGGGAACCACATGAAGGCGTCATCGGGGTCGGGGGAGTGGCCGATGCGGATGGGGATGGTGGTGGGCAAGGGTCTGCTCCCAGGGGTTTGAGGGGGAGCGGAGTTTAGGCGACGGGAGGGGTGTCAGGAGGCGGGCGGGGTGTTGAGTTTTTCGAGGAGTCGTGTTTCGAGGCCGACATCCCGTCCGGCGGGGACCCATGTGGTGCGTTCGGAGAGGGTGTTGGCGGGGTTGATCGAGTCGAACTGCAGGTTATCGCCAAAGGAGCCAATGGTGGCGGACCTGGTGTCATAGAAGCTTCGGCGGCTAAAGGAGCCGGAGATGCGTCGGTCGGAGGCGGCGAGTCGTTGGTGGCGGATTTCGATGGTGATGACGGCGGAGCGGGGGGTTTCGGTGATCTCGACGAGGGCGATGCGGCGCATGGCCGAGAGGGTGGCGGTGGCCTGTTCGGAGCCGGTGGCGGCGGGCCCGGCCCAGAACTCACCGGCGACGGGGACGGGGGATGGGAGGGTGCGGATGCGGCCGAAGCGTCGGTCGATGACCTCGATCCAGAAGCCTTCATCGCGGAGGAGTTCTTCGACTCGGGCGATGCCTTCGGAGCGTCGCATGTCGGCGATGGCGATCTGGGTGGGTGGCGTGTTGGTGCCTTCTTCGACGACGCCTGGGAGGTTGAGGCGCGTAGGCTCTGTCTCCGGTTGCTGCTGGAGAAGCGAGCAACCGCTGATGGCGAGGGTGAAAGTAAGGATCCCCGGGAAGGCGATCTGTCCGGAACGGTATTCAGTCACCGTGTTCATGCACACACTGTACCCCGTTTATCCCCGATTATGGGGTAGGGATCGCCTTTCCGGTTTGAGCCGGATAAAATCAACGAAGGTGCCAAGGCAACAGGTTGCCAACCGGCGTCGCAATCCAGCAAGCTCCCAGCTGGCCGATCACTGATGCTACCGGTCACTCCGATGGCTTGGGGTTGTCCTTAACCCTTTGCCGGAGCGTCGCAAGTCTGTGTCTTAGCGATCGGATCCTTCCTGCCTTCGTTGCTTGTCAGTGGCCCTCCGGGCCACTCTGTTCGGATGTCGCCGGGCGTTCTGCGCGGCGTGATTAGTCTGTCTGGTTCGCGGGGCCCATGGCTGCGCGGGGGTTTCTGAAGAGAGCGGGTTGGCTGAGCCGTTCGGCCATGGTGCTGCGCCAGGTGTTTTGTGGCATGAGCACGATGTGGTCTTTTCTGCCGATGAGGGCGACATCGCGGCCGAGGTTGACGGCGTTGAGGAGGACTTCGGGGAGTCGGACACGTCCCTGGCGGTCGGTTTCGACGCGGAAGCTGAGCCCGAAGAAGGTTTCCTCATAGGCGAGGAGTTCGTCTGGGGGGAGTGATGAGGTTTCGAGTTGTTGGGCGCGTTGTTTGAAGGCTGTTTCGGGGAAGAGGCGGAGGCAGTTGGTTTGTTCGGCGGGGTTGACGTAGAACACGAGGGGATCGCCGTCGGCCGCGGGGGCATCCTGCTGGACCGCATTTCTGAGGTCGGCTGGGATGGCCAAGCGGTTTTTGGAGTCGATCGTGTGTTCATAGTTGCCGGTGAGGACCACGGGTCTGCCTCGGTGCTAAAAAGGGTGGCCATCCTGGCCTCGGGTACTGGTGATCCGTCGGAGAGCACGTTACCCCACTCTTCCCCACGGTGCAACACTTTGGCCCACATTAAGGGCTTCATCCACCACTTGTCCCCTATGAGCGCGGATCACGGGGTCGCGATGTGGGTGAACAGCGATCATTTTATGGGAAAGTCGTTCAGAAGGTGAGCGTGAAGCGGCAGCCGTGGGGGGTGGTGGGCTGGTAGGTGAGTGAGCCGTTTCGGCGTTCGACGAGCTGGCGGCAGAGGGTGAGGCCGATGCCGTGGCCTGCGGATTGGGACCATGGGTCGAAGAGGGTGGCGGCGGTTTCGGGGTCGATGCCGGGGCCATCGTCTTCGATGGTGAGCCAGGTTTGGGTGGCGTTGGAGCTGGCGGTGAAGTGGATGGTGGTGCCGATGCCTGTGCGTTGGATGGCTTTGAGGGCGTTACCAGCGATGTTGACGAGGACGCGTTGGAGGGCGGCGGGTTCGATGGGGAGGGTGAGTTCGGGGGGCAGGCCTGAGAGGTCGAAGCGGATGTTGGCGGACCAGAGCGAGAGTTCGTCGAGGGCCTCGCGGGTGGCGTCGAGCGCGGGTGCCGAGGCGGTGGAGGGCTCGTGCTGGTGGACGCAGTGGGAGAGGGAGAGCACGGTTTCGGTCAGGCGATTGACCTGATCGAGGGCTTTTTCGGCATGCTCTGCCGCTTGGAGAGCGAGTTCGGCGTCGTTGGGTTTGCGACGGGCGCGGGCGGCGTAGAGGCTGACCGGGGTGAGGAGGTTGCTGATCTCGTGGGCGAGCACGGCGGCGAGGCCGAGGCCTTCGGGTTGCAGCCAGGGGGAGGCGGCGTCCTCGAGTTCGAGGAGCTGGCGCTCGGTGCGGTCGAGGAGGCTGAGGGCCTGGGCTCCCGAGTTGGTGTCGGGGCGGTGTCCAAGGCCCGGAAAACTGGGTTCGTGGGTGGGGTCCGGTTCGCTCATTGCCTTGGTTATCGGGCTCTCGATGGGCGTTATGAGGCTATGGTGAGGGTTACGGCATTAATTTGAGGGCCGAGTGGGGTGTCGAGGCGTTCCACGTGGAACAGGGTGCCTGGTTTGACACTTAGAGGCGGCTAGATCGTCTCAAGTTCATTTGTAATGGGTCATGGATGTATTGGCTGCGGTTGTTGGTGATTTCACACAGCATGCCTTCGGGGTGCAATGCCCCCCCCAAGGGTTTGCGGTGGGCGTAGGGTTGCTCCGGTGGTATGGTGTTCCACGTGGAACCGTGGTATGTGTCAAGGAGGACCCTCTGATGAGTGCACGTAAGCCATCGCGTCTGGGCCGGGGTTTGGCGAGTCTGGTGAGTACGCCAGTGTCTGTAGAGGCGCCTGTTGCCGTGAAAAACCGCCCTGCTGAGCCATCGGAGGCCATCAAAATAGCTGCGGAGCCGGTTGTGGCGACGGCTGAGGCGAAGCGGGGGGGTGAGTTGACGGTGATTCGGGTGGGTGTGGAGCTGATCGAGCCGAATCCGTATCAGCCGCGGCAGCGTTTTGATGAGGCGAAGCTGGGGGAGCTGGCGGCGTCGATCCGGGCGCAGGGGGTGATGCAGCCGGTGTTGTTGCGGCGTCATCCCAAGGAGGCGGGGCGTTATCAGTTGATTGCGGGTGAGCGGCGGTGGCGGGCGGCGCAGTTGGCGGGGTTGACCGCCCTGCCGGCGATTGTGCAGGTGCTGGAGGATCAGAAGGCGGCGGAGTGGGCGCTGATCGAGAACTTGCAGCGTGAGGACCTGAACCCGATGGAGCGGGCTGGGGCGCTGGAGCAGTTGGTTCAGCGGCATGGGGTGAGCCACGAGGAGCTGGCGCAGCAGATCGGGCTGGATCGCTCAACCGTGACTAACTTATTGCGATTACTTCAGTTAGCCGAGGGCGTGCAGGGTCTGGTGCGGGGTGGTCGGCTGGCGATGGGTCATGCCCGGGCGTTGGTGGCGGTGGGTGATGAGCGATTGCAGACGGCACTCGCCGAGCGGGCGGTTCGGGAAGGGTGGTCGGTTCGGCGGATGGAGTCGGAGGTTCGGCGGGTGTCGCAGTCTGAGCAGAAGGCCCCTGCTGTCGTCCGATCGACGCGGCAGAAGCATCTGGAGGGTCTCGAGCGGCACATTGCCAGCCATCTCGGGCTGAAAACTCGGCTCAGCACGCAGGGGGCTTCGGGTGCCGGGACGGTCGCCATTCAGTTTGCATCGGTTGAGGAGTTCGAGTCGCTGCTGGAGCGATTGGGTATCCCCGAGCCAGAATGAACATTGATCATGCAGCTTTGGATGTGGCTAATTGTGCGGATTCGAGAAGGACGTTGAGAAGGGAGTCGGGGGGTAGGGCGGCTTTGGCGGTGCCGTCTTCGACGACGGCTTTGGGCATGCCGTAGACGACGGAGGTGGCTTCATCCTGGGCGAGAATGGTTCCGCCAGCGGCGGTGATTTTCTTGGCACCTTCAGCCCCATCGCGCCCGATGCCGGTGAGAACGACGCCCAGGGCATGGCTACCATAGACTTTGGCGGCGGATTCTAAGAGTATGTTCACCGATGGTTTATAGACTTGGGTGTCGTCATCGACATGCTCGATGCGAGCAGACCCGGGTCGGCCGACGATGCGATGGTGGTCTCCGCCGTGGAGGATCATGACGGTGCCTGGCGTGATGGGGGTTCCGGGTTCGCCGTGAATGACGCTGACCTTTGATGAGCTAGCGAGTCGCTTGGTCATGGACTCGGTGAAGATGCCCGGCATGTGCTGGGCGATGACGACGGGGAAGGGGAAGTTTTCGGGGAGGCCTTCGATGATGGATTCGAGGACGGGTGGCCCGCCTGTGCTGGAGCCGATGCAGACGATGCTGACATCGTTGACGCGTTTGAGGCTGGTGTTGACGGCTTGAGGCGTGGGGGCGGCTTTGGGATTGGGTTTTCCGGTGGTGGCCCCGGCGGGGGGGCTGGCGATGTAGTGGCCGCGGGAGCGTCCGATGGCTTTGAGTCTGGCGAGGAGGTCATCCTGCATCTCGCCCATTTTGGTGGAGAAGGTTGAGTGGTCTTTGGCGATGATGTCGACGGCGCCGATGCGCAGGGCGCGAAGGGATTCGATGGACCCGCCTGTGGTGAGCGAGCTGCACATGAGGACGCGGGTGGGGCACTCGCGCATGATGACGCGGAGGGCGGTGAGTCCGTCCATTTCGGGCATCTCGATGTCGAGGGTCATGACATCGGGCTTGAGGGATTTGGCGAGTTCGATGGCCTCGACGCCGTTCTTGCCGGTGCCGATGACTTCGAGATCGGGGTCCTTCTCGATCATGCCCGCGATGGCGCGGCGCATGAAGGCTGAATCATCGACAACAACGACTTTGATCATCGGGCGGCTCCACGGTTCAGGTCCGGCGTATTCAGGCGGCGGCGCGACTGGTGCCGAGTCCTGCTAGATGTTCGATCGGCGTCTCGTGGCCTTGACGTTCGACGATGAGGTCGGATTTTTCATTCCTGCGTATGCGGGCCGGGCCACGGATTTCGGATTTAAAGCGCATGGGCAAGCCACGGTAGATCACGGTGGCTCCTGCGTGGATGCGTCCGGTGACGAGCACATCGACGATGCGTTGCTTGTTCATGCGGGCTTCGAGCAAGCCCAAGGCGTTCTCGGCTTTTTGGAGCGTGGCATCGGCGGTGGCGAAATCGCACATGATCTCGGTCATGCGTTCTTTCTGCTGGGCGCTTGGTTTGCTGATGTACTTGAGGTTCTCGTTTTCGGCGCGGAGTCCGTCGATCTGTTCTCGAGATGACTTGACGATGCGATGGAGATCGATGGCGAGTGGCTCGAGTTTAGGCAGAGCCCCCAGGGCCATGTCAGTAGGTGTTCCGCCGACGGAGCCGAGTTCGTGGATGTTTCCGGTGCCGACGAGCCGGATGATTCCGCCGATGAGGCTTGTTGAGGGGGCGTCGAGGTTACCGAAGATGGTGAGGTCGCAGTTGATCAGTTCCTTATCGACTTTGAGATCGCCTTCGATCTCACCGGTGACATCGTTGAGGTACCGGGCGTGGAGGCTCCCGCCGACGCGGGCGTTACCGAGTTCCCCACCCATGAATCCGCCTTTGGCGATGAGGTCGCCATCGCAATCGATGTCAGCGGCTTCGATGACGCCATGGACCTCGATGTTGCCTTCGGCTCGGACCTTGAAGCGGTCCTTGATGCCTTTTGCGACGATGACATCGCCACAGAAGTCGATGTTGCCGGTGGAGAAGTCGACGTCACCATTGACAGACAGCTGTGTTTCGATGGAGGCTTTAGTGGCGACACGTTCGAGGACACCTCGGCAGAGCGCGACGATCTCGCCATCGGGTTTGATCTGGATGGTGTCGTTGACATCGAGCTTGGCAGGTGTGCCTGGCTTGGCTTTGACGGCCTGCCTTGCGATGTCGAGCCCGTCCTGACCTTCTGTCTCCTGATGGAGCTTGCCTATGACCTGTCCGGGTGTCACGACGATAAAGGCACTGCGGTCATAGTGGGACACCTTGTCGTCATCTGCTTGATCAGAGCGCTCGTTTGTTTCCTGTTCAGCGGGTTTTGGCGGCTGATCGACGAGCCATTCGACTCGACCTTTGACGCCGTGTTGTGGGGGGACACCTTCGGCGATGACGGCGGTGAGTCCATCGCGACCGTTGCGTTCGTGAATGGCCTCATTGATCAGGGCGCGTTCTTTATCATCGATGTTGACGCCGCGCTCGGTCGCGATTTGTTCGACGTATGCCACGGTGAGATGCGCGGGATCGAAACCCTGGGGCACGGTCAACTCCGCCGACATTCTGTCAGCGGCAACGTGGACCGTGATGTCTCGACCGGCGTCCTGCGACGACACGTGGCTCACTCCTGGAGACGATGTTGAACTCAGGCCGCTTTGGCTCGGTCCATCGTCTCCTTGATGCGTCCTGAGAGGACGTCAGGTGTGAAGGGCTTAACGACGTAGTTGTTGACGCCGGCTTTGATGGCTTCGACGACGCGGGCTTTTTCGGCTTCGGTCGTGACCATGATGATGGGCGTGCGGTTGCCCTGTTCGCGGTATTTTTTCACGAAGGTGAGTCCGTCCATGTTGGGCATGTTCCAGTCGACCAGTAGGAGGTCGGGCTGGAAGGCGCCTACTTTGGACAGGGCGTCGAGGCCATCGCTGGCTTCTTCGAGTTGGTTGTATCCGAGCTGTGCAAGTATTCCCTTTTGGATGTTGCGCATGGTCTTTGAATCGTCAACGAGCATGACTTTCATGGTTGAAATCTCCTCTCAGGGCTTCGGGCCTGATGGGTGTTTGAGGTTGCCTGGCTCAGGCCTTGGCTGCGGCCCACTGGATCATGGACACTTCGACGCTGAAGTCGCCGACATCACAGCTGCAGGGGATGCTGACGCCCTTCATGTCTTTCTTTCCGTACACGGTGTGTCCGCTGCCGACAACGACGGAGGGGACCGAGATCGAGATGCTCTTGCCCTCGAACTTGGCTTTGGCTCCGCCGGAGATCATGTTGACGAGTTCGCCGATGGCGTCGGCGAAGTCGGGGTTGGAGGCGTCGAGGGATTCGCCGGTGAAGAGGCTGACGACTCTTTCAGCGGTCGCTGTGGGGAAGCTGAGGACGACGAGTCCTTCGATGTCGCCGGAGAGCCCGATGATGCCCGAGACGTCGTGTGACGGGTCGGGGTTTTTCTTGATCTCGGGCTTCCCGATGGTGACCGGTAGCTGGAGCATCATCTCGAACACGTTGGTGGTTGATTCGACAAAGGGTGTGATTGAACTGGAATCCACGCCTGTCTCCTTCCTGCCCTCAGGCAGCCTGCCGCTCGGCGACGGGTTGGGTTGTGTTGCGAAGCAGTTGTGCGACGTCGAGGATGAGGCTGACCTCACCGTCCTCCTGGATGGTGGCCCCGCTGAATGGGCCGCCTTGGGTGTAGCCGTCATCAAGGGGTTTGATGACAATTTCCTGTTGTCCGACGAGCCGATCGACGAGGAGTCCGGCGCGGTGATTGCCCACGCCTACGACGACGGCGAATCGTCCGGCGTCGTCGATGTTGGTCTCGTCGAGTCGCGCGGTCATATCGATGAGAGGGAGCACGGTGTCGCGGAGCCGGATGACCTGCTGTCCGTTGACGGTGTGGCGGCCATGCTCATCGGGTCGGACGATTTCGTGGATGGACTGGAGTGGGATGGCATAGAGGTGGTCGCCGATGCCGGTGACCATGGCGGGCATGATGGCGACGGTGAGCGGGATGAGGATCTCGATCGTGGTGCCTTTTCCCTTAGCCGATTCGATGTTGATGATGCCGTTGATTTTTTCGACGTTGGTGCGCACGACATCCATGCCGACGCCACGACCCGACAGGTCGCTGACTTTGGCGGCGGTGGAGAAGCCGGCGTGGAAGATGAAGCGGAAGACGTCTTCATCGCTCATCGAGGCGAGTTGTTCCTGAGTGGTGAGCCCGCGTTCGATGGCTTTGCTGCCGAGGACCTCGCGGTCCAGGCCTTTGCCATCGTCGATGATGGCGATGCGGACGTGGCTGCCCTGGTGTTCGGCGACGAGTCGGACTGCGCCTTCTTCGGGCTTGCCGGAAGCGGTTCGGGTCTCAGGTTGCTCGACGCCGTGGTCTGCGGAGTTGCGGAGGATGTGGACCAGGGGGTCGGCGAGCTGTTCAAGGACGGATTTATCGACCTCGGTGTCTTTGCCATCGATGACGAGGTTGATCTTCTTGCCGGTGGTTCTGGCGATGTCGCGGATAACGCGTGGATAGCGGTCGAAGAGTTTGGCCAGGGGCTGCATGCGGGTTCGCATGACGCCCATCTGGAGCATGCCCATGAGTTGGTCGAGTTCGCCGGTCGCGCCGACGAACTCTTCGGCCATGTCGTGAGCGACCCCGCTGTCGCGGATGGTGCGGGTGAGTCCAAGCAGACGGTTTTTGTTGAGCACGAGCTGGCCCACGAGGTTGAGCAGGGATTCGAGTCGGCTGACCTCGACGCGGATGGTCTGCTCGACGACCTGAGCCTGCTTACTGGAGCCAGCCTTGGGGTCTGGTTTGTTGTCTTTGTCGTTGGCTGGTGGAGGGGTGGCCTGTGCTGTGACCGTTGATTCGGCACAGACGGGCGTGATTCCGGCTGGAGTGGGTGCTTCGCCGAACAGCTCGGCGACCTGATTGTCACCGAAGACTTCGTCCAAGAGGAGGGTCTCGCGGACGTCGATGTCGTCGGGCGTTGGTGTGTCCAGCGATGTGCCGTTGCTGAGTGTCGTGAGGTTGTTGGTCAGTTTGGTGACGTTCATCACCAGAGCTTGGCGCTGGTCGAGGGCGTTGGCGGAGCGCTCGACCAGCCATGCGATCGCACGGACGCGAGGGGTGATTGCTGAGACCGTCTCGCTTTCAAGTGTCTTGAACTGTGGAGCAGAGTCGTGGAGGGCGGTGACGATCTTGGTGAGGTCATCAAGTTCAAAGAAGACGGCGGTTTTGACGAGGCTGTCGCCTATTTCGATGAGGTGATCAGCGGCGTCGGCGCGAGAGGCATCGTTGCTGAGACCGGAGACGGCTTCCTCGATCTGGGCGACGGTTTCGCGGAGGTCGGTGACCATGAACTCGAGGAGGTCGAGTTTTTGTTCGCCAAGGTCGAGGGGCCGCAGGGCACCTGAAGAGACTGCTGCCGTGTCGGCTGAGGGGGCTGGGTCCGTCAGGGCATCGGCGGCTGCTGGCGTGGCGGTGGTGATTCCTGCGGAGGCGGCGGCCGGTGCATCGACCAGAGCCTTGAGGGCGTCGATGAGTTTTTCGGGTGCGGCCTGGACCTCGTTGCCTTCGCCGAGGTCGCTGATCATGCCTCTGACGATGTCGGCGCTCTGGAGGAGCACGTCCATGGTGTTGTCGTTGACTTCGATCTCGCCCTTGCGCATGCGGTTGAGTGCGTCTTCGGCGACATGGGCAAAGCGGATGATGGTTTCGAGGTTGAGGAAGCTGGCGGCACCCTTGATGGTGTGCAGGGCACGGAAGCAGCTGTTGAGCAGGTCCTTCTGCTCGGCATCGTCAACGGTTTCGAGTTTGACCAGGTCGCTGTCAAGCTGGTCAATCAGTTCGCCTGACTCGGTCAGGAAGTCTTGCAACAGGCTTGGATCGACGCCGTCCATCTCAGTTCCTTCCGAGGTCGTCCTCAGGCCTTGGTGTAGGCAAACGCCTGGGGTTCGGTGATGGGTTCAAAGGGCACGCCGAGGTTTCGCAGCGTCTCGCTGTGTCCAATGAATAGGGTGCCATCGTCGGCGAGCTGATCGTGGAACGTCTTGGCCACGCGGCTGCGCATCTCATCATCGAAGTAGATCATCACGTTGCGACAGAAGATGACGTCGAAGCTGCCGAAGCGTTTGGCGGCGAGGGTGTCTTTGAGGTTGAGTTTTTCGAAGTGCACCATGGCCTTGATTTCAGGGTTGACCTCGTAGGTCTCGCCGTCTTTCTTGAAGTAGCGTGAGAGGACCATCGGATCGACCGAGCGGATGGCGTAGTTGGTGTAGATGCCCGAGGCGGCGGTCATGAGGACCTTTTCGCTGATGTCGGTCCCGAGGATCTCGACGCGCCAGTCAGCGAGGCGGACGCCGAGTGAGCGGTGGAGCTGGATGGCAAGCGTGTAGGGCTCTTCGCCGGACGAGCAGGCCGCCGACCAGAATCGGAGTTGCTTAGTGGCCTTGCGTGCTTCAAGCAGGGCGGGGAGCACGCGGCGTTCGAAGACCTCGAGTTGGGGCTCGTTGCGGAAGAAGCTCGTCTCATTGATGGTGATGCGGTTGAACATCTCCTGGAACTCGTCGGTCTGGTAAGGCCCGGCGGTCAGGAACATGATGTACTGGTCGTAGTCGCTGAACTCGAGCTCCTCGAGTCTGCGGGACAGACGGCTTTCGAGGACGTACTTCTTGGATTCCTGGAAGTGGATCCCGGAGCGTTCGTAGATGACCTGGCGCAGCTTGGCGAACTGGGCATCGTTGATTTTGAGCGTCGCTACGGGCATCGCGTCTCCTCTAGACGAAGCAAGGGCAAGAGACGAGTCGGCGTGTTGAACCGACTCGTCCGATGGCGTGTTGTTAATCAGGCGGCGTTCTTGACGGCCCGGTCGATCGCCTTGAGCTCGACGGTGTCGAAGAGGCGTTCAAGGTCGAGGAGGATGAGCAGGCGGTCCTGGAGTTTGCCAACGCCCTGGACGTAATCGCTGCCGATGCCGGTGGCCATCGTTGGGGCAGGCTCGACGATATCGGAGCTGATGCGCAGGACCTCGTTGACGCTATCGACCGTGAATCCGAGAACTCGGTTTTCGACTTCGACAACGATGATGCGCGAGTCGGCGGTGTTCTCGAGAACGGGCATACCGAAGCGCTTGCGCAGGTCGATGACGGGGATGATTTTGCCACGGAGGTTGATCACACCCTCGACGTAGGACGGGCTCTGAGGAACCTTGGTGATCTGCATCATGCGATTGATTTCCTGAACGCTCAGGATCGAGACCGCGTACTCTTCCTCGCCTACGACGAAGCTCACGAGCTGGAGCAGCTCGTTGTCGTTGTTGCTGGATGCCTTGTGTTTTTCGGCCTCGGCGATTTTCTGGGTGATCTCGGCGGTTTGTTCTTCTGCGGTGAGGGTGGTCATGCGGTTTCTCCGTCCGATAGGCGAGAGGGCATCGATCCGCGCGGTGCGGGGATGCAAAGCTATCGTCGGTGGGTCAGGCAGATGGCTTTAGATGCATGAAGTATGGAGTGGGTAATCGCCAAAGCGGCCTAGCCGATATGGACGGGGCTGCTGCGTTGTAGGTGTTGTGATTCCCCCAGATTCCGGACGGACTTACACCGCCGGCTCGTCGTCGCCGGTGTAGCGGAGGGTGTCTGGCGGGATGATGCTTTGGCGAATGATGCGGTCGCCGTGGTGCTGCCTCTTGTGCGCGTAGAGGGCGGCGTCGGCGCGAGCGAGGAGTTGCTCGCCGTTGCGTGAGCCCGAGCCGTAGAGGGTGGCGACGCCGGTGCTGACGCCTGTGTCGATGTGGTGCCCGTGTCGGAGCATCTGGGCTCGGCAGGCGAGCGCAAACTCGGTCTGGATACGTTCGGCGACGGCCTCCGCGGTGCTCAGTTCGGTCTCCGGCATGAGCAGGACGAACTCGTCGCCGCCCAGTCGACCTGCACAATCGGATCTCCGACTGTTGGCTCGCAGGACACGCGCGAGTTCGCGGAGCACCAGGTCGCCAAAGGCATGCCCCGCAGTATCGTTGAGCTGCTTGAAATCGTTGAGGTCCATCATCAGGCAGGCGATGTCGCGACCGTAGCGTTGTGCCTCGGCGACCCCGCGTTCGAGGGCTTCACCAAGGGCTCGGCGGTTGGCCAGCCCGGTGAGGTGATCGGTAGCGGCGACGGTTTCCAGCTTCGAGACGGCCTCTTCGAGCTGCTGATTCTTGAGTCGGACCTGCGTGAGTGTGGTGCGTAGCTGAGCCTGCAGGTTGTGGTTGTCCTGGCGGATGTTGTGTTGCTGGATGTTCTTTTCGATGATCGTGGGCAGCAGGTCGGCGATGTGATCGGTGCGGACGATGAAGTCGTAGGCACCATCTCGGATGACATCAGACGCGTGGTGGCTCTCGTCGTTGTTGGCGAGGATGACCACGGGCACATCACGACGGAGCAGTTCCCAGCCATCGACGAGCTCGACGCCTTCGCCATCGGGGAGGGTAAGGGCTGAGATAACCAGATCGGCATCTTGACCGAGGACCAGGGCTTCTTCGATGGTCATCGCGGTACGGACTGTCCAGTTGGGACGCGCCACGCGGAGGCTCTCGGCCCAGGCGGTGACCTCGGCCTGGTCACCCTCAACCAGCAGAACCCGCCAGCCCACAGGGCAGGAAGGTGCTGGCGTCTGGATCCCGGGCGAATCGGTCATACTCTCTCCGAGGCAACGAGGGTCCGCTTTCGTTAATGGAGCATCGGCGGATCGCGGAGCCGACTTGACCGGCATATCCGGACCCGGTGGCTGATGAGGCCTTTGCACCCTGAGCGCCCGCGTGGGATGCGGGAAGTCGGTAGCTTGATCTGATGGCCTCATCTGCTCTCCAAAAGCCCGACGCGGCATCGATCCGGCGTGCCGCAGCCCACCTGGCTGCGGGCGGGCTGGTCGGGATGCCCACCGAGACGGTTTACGGCTTGGCGGCTTCGGCGTTCGACGAAAGGGCGGTCGCGGCGGTTTTTCGAGTCAAGCGGCGACCCCGCTTCGACCCGTTGATTGTCCATGTAGAGAGTCCTGAGCAGGCCGGGTCGCTGGTGACGGCGTGGCCGGAGGCCGCTCAGCGGCTCGCAGAGCGGTTCTGGCCGGGCCCGCTGACGCTGGTGTTGCCCAAGCACGAATCGGTCCCGGACCTGGTGACCGCAGGCCTGGACTCGGTGGCGGTGAGGTCCCCCGATCACCCGGTGGCCTTGGCGTTAATTCAGGCGTTGAACGGGCCGATCGCCGCGCCGAGTGCCAATCGTTTTGGCGGAATCAGCCCAACCCTGGCCGAGCATGTGGTGGAGGAGTTGGGAGATGAGGTGGGTCTGATTCTCGATGCGGGGCCGTGCAGCAGGGGGGTGGAGTCGACGGTGGTCAGCCTTCTTGGCGAGCGGGCGGTGCTGCTGCGTCCGGGTGCGTTGGCTGTGGAAGCGATCGAGGGGGTGATTGGCCAGGTGGTTATCCCGGAACAAGAGTCCGATAACCCTTCGACTGCTCAGGCGTCGCCGGGGAGGCTGGAGAGGCACTATGCCCCAGGGACGCCGATGCTGCTCTATATAAAGACTCTGCCCGAGCCTGAGGCGATGCACCAAGCCGCTACCGCGGGGCGTGCGGAGCGGGTCGGCCTGCTGACATTGGGGCCGGACACTCTGGCGGAGTCTGCTTTTTCGTGGTCCGAGCGGGTCTGCCTGAGCGACTCGGCTGACATGGAGGAGGCTGCTGCGGGCCTGTTTGCGGCGTTGCGGCGTCTCGACCAAGCGAGTTTGGACCTGATCGTCGCTCAGAGCCCTCGGGAGCAAGGCGGTTTAGGGGCCGCCATCGCCGATCGGCTGCGTCGTGGGGCGGTGCGGGGCTGATTTTTTTGAAATCAGCAGATAATCTCATTGACAAGACTCAATACTCCGATATCTTTAATAGCGAAGTCGGAGACAAACCCGGCTTCGAATCAACCCCCTCGGCGTAGACCGGGCCCGCAGCAGAACACTAATGACGGGCGGGCGCACTGAGGGGGGCTTTGACAATCAGGGTCCTCGGAGCACGTCGCGGCCACGTTCGTCTTCCCGACAGCCCCAATCCTTTCGGTCGATTCCCTCACCCCAAGGCCCGGTGCTCCAACCCAGTGTCTCAACCGCCGACTCCCAATAGGGGCCGGCGGTTGTCGTTTGGGAGGTGGGTGGTGACGCGGGGGCGGAAAAATATTTGTCATGGTGGGCTATCATGCGGGCATGGCACACGACTTTGTTAAAGACCAGTTCCATCTCGACGCTGCGGGTGGCCGCCTTGGCTTCCAGATCATGCTCACGCTGCTTGGCGGGACGCTGCTGATTGCGGCGAGCGTGGCGCTGCTGCTGTTTGAGAATCACGACACGTCCAGGCTGGTGGCGGCGATTGCGACGATCCTGCTCGCGGGCCCGCTGGTGTGGACGGCGGTCAAGGAGATCATGCACGGGCACATGCACATGAACGAGCTGGTAGCGCTCGCGGTGCTGGCCGCGTTCGCGACGGGCGAGTACATCGAGGCGGGTGCGATCGCGTTTTTCATGATCATCTCGGTGCTGATCGAGAACCGGACGGCGTTGGGTGCTCAGAAGTCGATCGAGGAGCTGGTGCGGATTACGCCCACGCGTGCGTTCCGGCTCACTGATGGCAACGAGCAGGAGGTTGATGCGTCGTCGCTGGCGCCCGGCGATGTGGTGCGGGTTCGTCCGGGTGACAACGTCCCCGCGGACGGCATTATTCTTCGCGGGGCTTCGACGATCGATCAGGCCAACATCACGGGTGAGTCGATCCCTGCCGAGAAGGCCGAGGGTGATGAGGTTTACTCGGGCACGATCAACCTGACGGGCTTGATGGAGATCCGGGTGTCGTCAGCGGGTGAGGATACGACGCTGGGGCGGGTCAAGGAGATGATTCTGCAGGCCGAGCAGACCAAGGCTCCGTTCATGCGGATGATCGATCGGTATGCGTCTTGGTATACGCCGACGGTGCTGATGCTGGTGTTTATTGTGTGGTTTTTCCGGAGTCAGACGGACCCGCAGGACGCGGCGGAGCGAGCGATCTCGATGCTGGTGATCGCGTGCCCGTGTGCGTTGATTCTGGCGACGCCTACGGCGATGGTGGCTGCGCTATCGGCTGCTGCCCGGCTGGGTGTGCTGGTGAAGTCGGTGGTGAATCTGGAGACGGCGCGGACGCTGACGTCGATTATTTTTGACAAGACCGGGACGCTGACGACGGGGTCGCTGGAGGTTTCGCGGCTGGCTCCTGCGGAAGGTGTTGAGGCGGCGGACCTGCTGCGTTCGGCGGCGTCTGCGGAGCAGAACTCGCGTCACCCGGTGGCTCGGGCGGTGTTTGGTGTGGCGCGCAAGGCGAAGCTGAATCTCGCGGAGCCGGCGGAGTTTCAGGAAGTGGCGGGCAAGGGTGTGCGGGCCAAGCTCGATGACGGCTGGGTGCTGGTCGGTCGGGCGACGTGGCTGAATGAAGAGCAGATTGATGACCACGCGCGGACGCTGGCGAATGAGGTCTCGGTGAATCCTGAGACCGAGGGATTGTCGGTGTTGTGTGTGGTGAAGGATGGCCGGTTCCTGGGCTGGATCGGGCTGGCGGACAACACGCGGCCGGAGGCGCAGCAGGCGGTGGATCACCTGCGAGACCTGGGGATCAAGCGGATGGTGATGTGTACGGGTGACCGGGAGTCGGTGGCCAAGCGCGTCGCGGCGCAGTTGAGTACGGAGTATCAGGCTGAGGTGCTGCCGGGGCAGAAGCTCGAGCTGGTTGATGAGTTGAAGGGGCGGGGTCATCGCGTGGCGATGGTGGGTGATGGCGTCAATGATGCGCCGGCGCTGGCTGCGGGCGATATTTCGATCGCGATGGGGGCGGCGGGGTCGGACGTGGCGATTCACTCGGCGTCGATCGTGATCAACAACAACAACCTCAACCGGATCCCGTTTTTGATCGAGTTGAGCCGTAAGACTTATGCGGTGGTGATGCAGAATGTTGCGCTGGGTGGCGGGTTTATCATCATCTTCCTGGCGTTGGCGGCGATGGGTTACATCACGCCGATCCTTGCTGCGGTGCTGCATGTGGTGAGTTCGCTGGTGGTGATCTTCAACTCGGCGCGGCTGGTGCGGTGCGGGGAGGAGATCGAGGCGAATGAGGCGAAGGCGTTGGCGGCGGTGAAGCCTGCGACGCCGAAGCGGTCTGCGGCTTCGGGTGGGCCGGGTGCGGCGGGTGGTCTTGTGCCGGCTTGAGTGGGTGTGCGCATGGCTGGATTTGCGTGAAAGGGTTGGATTGGGGGTGTGTGAAGTGGGCTGGTGGAGTCTGAGGAAGGTTTGGGGGCGGGTGATGTTGCGGTGAGAGGGTGTTGAACGTGTTGTTATCGGGTATTTTTGGGTCGTAATCTGCGATCAAAGGGCGTTGAAACGACGTGAAGGGGGTTGAAACGTAGGTGGTTTGTGCGCATGGGGCGGGTTTGGGCGCACGGGGGTAGGGGAGGTCGTGAGCATCTGGGGGGGGTACGCGCTATGGCTGGGGGACTGGCTGTTTGATGCCTGGGGTGGTGAAGGAGCGAGAGACGATGTCGAGGTCTTTGAGACCCCCGTCGTCAGCTTGATCGGGGCCGATGGAGTAGATGGTGATGCCGTGCGGGGCGGTGGTGAGCTTGAGGAGGTGGCCGGGGTTGAAGGGGTCTTCGGGGATGGCGTCGAGGTAGTCGGGGGTGAGTTGGCCGAGGGCGGTGGGGAAGGTGTTGTGGTCGAGGCGGTAGCGGTCGGCGGCGAGGGCGGTGAGGGTGGCGCGGCGTTTTGCTCGAGCCTGTTGGAGGGCGTTGTAGTTAAGGAACATCAGATCATCTTCCGACCAATCATAGGGATCGGGGTCGATGCTGGTTCTTTCTTTGCTCAGTGTGTAGGCGGGTGTATTCATCCTGCTGTTGTCGTCGATGAACTTGGTGGCGGCTGTGAGCGCGTTGGCGTGGTGCCGTGTCTTGTTGGGGTCAGGCACGCTGGGCAGTTTGATGTAGTCTGAGAACACCTGCGTATTCCCTGAGAGGATCTCGTTGATTAAGACCCGTTCGGCGAGCATCGCTCGGGTGAAGCCTTCGGGCTCTGAGTCGGCATGGATCGCTGACGTGAGTCTGCCTAGTGACTGGCTAGATAAGGGAGTTATGGCCCGCAGCTCATCGAGAAGCTCGTAAGCATTAGCATCAAATCCGTTCCCGTACAGCAGACAGAGTATTTCGGGTGTCTGTTGTGTGTGATCCGCGAAACGAAAGATGGTGAGGACCATATCGGCGGCTCTTTCGGCTTGGTGCTCCGCGATATAGACGTAAGCCTGTTCGGTGATCAGCCGGGTGGATCGTTTGAGGTTGGCAAGCCATGCCAAGACGACCACGTCGGTGGGCTCAGCCCGCGTGTAGTCGACGGGAATTCTGAAGTGTGGCTGCTGGGAGGCTTTGACCAGAAGGTCGATGGTTCTCCGGTTGAGGTTTGTGTAGTCACGGGCGGCTGTCAGCAGGTCTCCTGAGAGCGGCTCACCGAGTCCCGGGACGTCGGTTACATAGTGCCAGCCCGTGGTCAGCATTCGATTTTCGAGTGCCTCATCCTTGACCCAGGCATCGAACGCCTGCTGGTAGATCTGCGCTGCGTTCTCGGCACCCTCCGGGAGAGCGGAGAAGGCGTTGAGGTCTTCGAAAGTGAGGGGTTCGCCTGCGGTGCGAATCTCATTTTGGATGCGGACGAGGTCGTCGTTGTGTGAGATACAGCCTGTATTGCAGGCGAACACGAAGAGGGTAGCTATGCAGAGTTTGCCGGTGCGGAGGGAGAGGAGGGGCATGAGGCGTCCCTTCGGAAAGGTAGTTTGAGGGTAGATGGCGGGGTGGGGGGTGGCAAGAGTGAAGCCGGGCCGGCACGGCCCGGCTCACTGGGGGGGGGGATTGGTGGCGGTTGGGTTGAGGGAGGGGGGATGTTGTGGGGGGTTCCTTGTGGTGTGGGCACCCGGGGCTTGCGCCCTCGGGCTCGTTAGTAGGAGGGGTTGTTTAGGAGAGTGGTGGGTTGTGATGCTCGGGGTGTTGGTTGGTTGTGTTTTGTTGGCGAGGGGATGGGCCCGTGAGGCTTGCGCCTCGGGCTCGTGACACGCTTGGTTTTGTTTAGAGAAGTGTGTTGTTGTTGAGTTGATTGGGTGTGCCAGAGGGTCGTAAGCGAGCACCGCCGGGCTTGCGCCCGGGGCTCGTTAGGGAGGGGTTGTTAAGGGGGGGTGGCCCTGCTTCGTCGGGGCTTCGCAGGGTTTAGGGGTTGAGAGGGGATGAGACGGGCGAGGGGGGTTGGACCCCAGGCTGACGCCATGGGGCTCGTATCGAGGGGGGGTGGGGCGTTGGTGGTTTGATCGTTCGGTGAAGAGGGTGGGACGGTGGGCCCCCACCCTTCCGGGTGGGGCTCGTTAAGGCGTTTGTTGGTGTTGGCAGGGGGGAGGTTGAGGGGTCCTGGGGCTGGCTTTGCCGGACCCCGGCCACCCGGGGTCAGAGGTTTAGCCGACTTCGCGGGATTGGAAGAGGGTGACGGCGAGTGAGAGGACGACGCCTGTGTAGAGGGTTCCGTAGGCGAGGACGGAGAGGATGTAGGTTGCGGTGAAGGGGTGTCCCTGGGTGATGGCGTCGGCGGGCCAGAAGAACTGGAAGTTGGGGAGCATGAGGTAGAGGGCTTTGGTGGCGAGGTAGATGGTTTTGGCTCCGAGGGCGCCGTCGTGCTGGATGATGGCCTGGAGGGTTGGGAGCATGCCGTAGCCGATGGGGACGTTGACCTGGCGGTCGACCCAGCCGGAGAGGAAGCCGGCGGAGATGCCTAGGAAGAGGACGCCCAGGCAGATCATGAGTGTCATGACCTGTCCGAGTCGGGTGGAGGCGGCGATGGCGACGGCGGCGATGACGAGGACGCCCTGGAGGACGAGGATGAGTCCGTAGAGGGTTTGTCCGAGTTCGCCATCGTGTTCGGTGAGGTCGTGCCAGGGGAGTTGGAGGGCGAGGTCTTTGTTGACGACCAGGACGAGTGCGAAGGAGAGGGTGAGGGTGATGGCGAGTGATTTCATGAGGACGGAGGTGAAGACCCAGCGGTAGAAGTAGTTGCCGAGGGTTGCGAGGAGGAAGGACCCGAGGAGGGCGGCGACGGCGGTGATGATGACGGGTAGGTCGAAGTCGTCGCGGGCGGTCTGCATGACGCGGTGGCGGATGGTGAGGGCGAAGACGGCGGCGAGGATCCAGAAGGCGAGGGTGATGGCCCCGGCGACGCCAAAGAACTTGCCGAGGACGAAGACGGGGCGGCTGACGGGCTTGCTGATGACGGTGAGCACTGTTCGGTTTTCGATTTCGGCGGCGAGGACGCCTGTGGCGGAGAAGGCTGAGAGGACGAGGCCGGCCATCAAGATGATGGAGAGGCCGTAGTCGATCATGAGTTTGTTGTCGTCTTCGAGCGTGTAGGCGGCGAGCATGGGGTTGAGGACGAGGAGGAGGATGCCCACGAGGGTGATGACGACGTAGATGGGCTGTCGGACGGCCTCGGCGAAGGTGTTGGCGGCGATGGACCAGAGCTGCTGGAACATGATGGGTCTCGAGCGGGGTACGGAATCGGGATCATCTCGGCGGTAGCGCGTATCATACGGCCTGATTGGTCGGTCTCGGCAGAATGCGTGCCGGGGACTACAATCCCCGACCCGCGGGTTATGCAAGCGGGGCCGGGTTTCTCAGGCACACGCACCGATAGCGAGGATCGTTCCACCCTCATGGCCAACGACGCACAGACCTATCGTCGAGCAACCAACGCCGCCTTCGTCGGCCTGGGCACGCAGGCGCTGCTTTTTGCCGCCTTCGGGCTGCTTGGGCTTTATGCACAGTCGGGCGCGATTAACGCTCTGGCCTGGCACACGGCGGCTGGGCTGCCGATCTGGGTTGCTCTGATCATTCTCTACTACCAGCACCGGCTGGAGCAGGAGGAGGCTCTGGAGGCCGAGCGTCTGACGCGATCGGACCGGCGGGCTGCGGCACTTTTTGAGGAAGCCGGGGCGAATCTGCAGCTCTCGCGTCAGCGGCTCGAGTGGCTGCAGAAGTGGGGTCTGACGATCGCGTCGATTCTGACCGCCAGCTTGCTGCTGGCGATCGGCCCGTCGCTTCTCTATAGCCACTATCTGCGGATCGCCAACGACGCGATCGAGCCGTGGGTGCGGGGTGATGTGCATCACGGGTTGCTGATCATTCTGCTGGCGAGTTTTGCGTTTGTGGGTTTTCTGGTGGGCCGGTTCATCTCGGGCATGACCAGGACCGAGAGCTGGCTTGCGCTGCGTGGCGGGGCCGGGACGCTGATGGGCACGGTCTTTTTGGCTTTGCTCTCGATCGTCGCGGTGGTGCTGCACATGGTCGGCTTCGAGCCGGCGTTCGAGTGGCTTGCGTTGGCGGTGCCGGCGGTTACGACGCTGATTGGTCTTGAGGTGTTCGCCAACCTTGTGCTTGCGTTGTATCAGCCTCGTCGGCCGGGTCAGTTTGTTCGGCCTGCGTTTGATTCGCGGCTGCTTGGGTGGATGTCGAGTCCTGAGTCGATCGGCAAGATTGTTTCGGAGACGCTGGCGTACCAGTTCGGTTTTGATCTTTCAAAGAGCTATGCGTATCGGCAACTGATGCGGCTGCTGACGCCTATGTTTCTTGTGGCCGTGGTCACGCTTTTCGGGATGACCAGTCTGGTGGTTGTCGAGCCTCAGCAGCAGGCGGTCATCAAGACCTTTGGTCAGCTCTCGGATCGTGTGCTCTCTGCGGGTCTACATGTCAAGGCGCCGTGGCCGATCAGCACGATCAGTCGGCACGATGTTTATCGCGTGTCGGAGTTGCGCATGGGTTCGACGGAGGGTGCTGAGCGTCGTCACGATGCGGCGATCCTCTGGACCAACGAGCATGTCGAAGGCCAGGAGACTTATCTGGTTACGGCTCCCTCTCGTTTTCCGGATCAGCCGGAGTCATCGGATATTGCGGCGGGTGAGCTGGTCGGCGGGGATGTGATCATCAAGTACCGGATCAATCCCGAGGGCGGGCTGCTTGAGTACTTGACGAGTGCGGTGAGTCCTGAGGCGGTTTTTAGCTCTGTGGCGAGTCGGCGGATGAACCAGTATTTCGCGACGCGGCAGATTGATGATCTGCTTCGATCTGATCGGATCGAGGCGAGTCGTGCGTTGCTGGTGGATATTCAGCGGGATGTTGATGGGCTTGATTTGGGCATCGAAGTGCTTGCGATCTCGATTACGTCGATGCACCCGCCTCAGGCGGGCGAGGTTGCCCAGAGTTTTCACGACCAGATCGGCGCGTTGCAGGAGAGTTTATCTGAGGTGAATCGGGCTAATCGCGATGCGGTGACGACGCTGGCGGAGGTTGCGGGTTCGCGTGAGCAGGCGTTGGCGATCAGTGATGCTATCCAGCGGCTCGAGCGTCTTCGGTTGCAGTTGGCTGCGGAGAACACGGCTGATCTTCAGGGTGAGGTGTCCAGGCAGGAGGCCTTGATTGAGGAGTTGGTTGCTGACGCTGGCGGTCGGGCTGCTCAGTTGATTGCTCAGGCTCGTGCGTTCCGGTGGCAGTATGCCATTGAGGAGCGTGCCAAGTCCGAGCAGTTCCCGGCGGAGATCGCGGCGTTTACTCATGCACCTGACTATTTCAAGGCTCGGCGGTACTTCGAGGCGTTGACTCAATCGCTTGAGAACCGGCCGAAGATCATCCTTGCCAAGCCCGACATCACCTCGCCTGTTGAGGATCGTGTCATCGAACTTGATCTTCAGGAATCCCGTACCGGTCTGGAGTCTATCCTCGGATCGAACAACTGAAATTCAATCCCCCACCCGGCGGGGCCGTTGCTCTGCCGCCTGAGGTTTCCGTGTCATGCAGAACTACATCAACACCATCATCATCGCTCTGGTGATCTCCATTGTCCTGGCGATCTACACGTTTACTTACTCGGTCCGCTACGACGAGGTGGCGGTCGTCACCCGGTTCGACAGGGTGGTCGAGGGCAGTCTGGTTGAGCAGCCGGGGCTTGGGCTCAAGGCCCCGTTGCCGATCAACCGGGTGTACAAGTTCTCCAAGAAGCTGCAGATTCTTGAGGATCAGCTCGAGGAGTTTCAGACGTCTGATGGCTACGCGGTGATCGTGAAGACCGATCTGATCTGGCGTATTGAGGACCCGCTGGCTTTTTTCCGGAGTCTGCGGACGGTGGAGCGAGCCGAGGAGCAGCTCAACCCGTTGCTGCGTGAGTTGACGGCGGTGGTGAGTCGGTATCGGTTTGATCAACTGGTCAACAACGACCCGTCTGAGTTGGCTCTGCCGGAGATCGAGCAGGCGGCTGCTGACGAGCTGCGCAGGAAGCTGGAGGGGCTTGACTACGGCATTGCGATTGAGCGGATCGGCATCCGGAGGCTGACGCTGCCTGAGTCGACGACGGAGAAGGTTTTTGAGCGGATGCGGACGACGCGGCAGGCGCTTGCTGAGAAGGCTCGGGCTGAGGGTCGTGCGCGTGCGGCGACGATTCGGTCTGATGCGGAGTCGGCGCGTGACCGGATTCTGGCGTTTGCTCAGCGGCGGGCTGAGGGCATTCGGTCGGAGGGGTTGCGGGAGGCGGCGACGTATTACGCGGCGTTCGCTGAGAACGAAGAGCTTGCGATCTTCCTGAACTCGATGGAGAGTCTCAAGACGATCCTTTCTAATAACACCAAGTTCCTGCTGGACGCTGAACAACTCGGTGCCGCCCGCGTGTTCGATACTGAGCAGCGCTGAGCCACCGCCCAGGACCCCGCTATGAATCAGGACAACGATCCGATCAGTCAGTTACAAGACGCTCCTGCGGCGTCAGAGCCCGTGGTGGATCCGCGTGACGAGCAGGTTTTCGATCCTGCTCAGCAATCGCTCGCGGACGCGTTGCAGGTCAGCTTTCGGGTGCTCGCGATCATCATGGCGTTTCTCGTCGTTCTCTATCTGGCTTCCGGGACCAAGCGCGTCGAGGAGCAGGAGAAGGCGGTTCAGCTGTTTTTCGGCAACATTGCGGGGGAACCCGGGCAGCAGACGTATGGTCCTGGCTGGCACCTGGGTTGGCCACGGCCCATCGGCGACTGGATTGTTGTCCCGACGGCGCCTCGAACGATCCGCATTGATCGCGCGTTCTGGTTCCAGGTGACCGAGGCGAATCAGGGGCGGACGCTTGACGATCTTTCGGGGTCGGCGGGCCCGCTTAATCCTGAGTTTGATGGCGCTCTGATCACGGGTGACGCCAACGTGGTGCATGCTCAGTATGAGGTGGCTTACCGCATTGGTGATGGCCCGAGCGATCCGATTGATTTTGTGGTGAATGTCGGCACGGTTGAGAAGGCGGATGAGTTGGTCCGATCGGCGGTGGAGTCGGGGATTCTCCGGGCGGTCGCTGAGATCGAGGCGGATGACGCTGTTCGCGGGCGTATCAACCAGACGCTGTCGCTTCGGTATGCGCAGGAGACGCTGAGCAACTTGAAGACCGGCGTCGAGCTGACCACTCTGGCGGCGAACCGGACGACGATGCCGTTGTCGGTTCGGGCGGCTTATCGTGAGGTCAACGATGCCGAGTCGGAGCGGGCGAATCTGATTAATCAGGCGCGTCAGGAATCGACGCAGATTTTGCGTGACACGGCGGGCCCGGGTGCTGATGGTCTTTTCGAGATGATCCAGGCTTACGAGATCGCTCAGACCGCAGGTGAGACCGATGCTTCGGAGCGTATGCAGGCGATGCTCGACAATGCGTTGAGTAATCAGCAGCTCCCGATTGAGTTTGGCGGGCAGCCGATCGTTGGTGAGGTACGGTCGATTTTGAATACCGCGTCGTCATTTCGGACGCAGGAGGTTGAGCGGATTCGCACGGAGGTTCGTCGGTTTGAATCGGTTCTCGCTGAGCACCGGAGCAACCCAACGATTGTTGAGAACCGTATCCTGCAGGACACCCGGCGGCAGATTCTGTCGGGTGAGAGCAATGAGGCGTTTTATCTCGCACCGGGCCAGGTTCGTATTCAGATCAACCGGGATCCTGACGTTCAGCGAGAGATTGATGAGCAGCGGATGCAGGCCATTGATGCCCAGTCCAATACTGTCCGGAACCAGCAGCGCTAGGCTTACCGTATGACAGCGACCGCCAGCCAGACCGAAGCCGTTGGTGATCAGGCTCCCAAGGCCATGATCCGCTGCATCGACCTGACCAAGGTGTTCAAGGATTTCTGGCTGCGTGATCGTGTCCGCGCTGTCGATGCGATCGACCTCGATGTTCTGAGCGGAGAAGTTTTTGGGCTGCTTGGTCCGAACGGCTCGGGCAAGTCGACCACGATCAAGATGGTTCTTGGGCTCCTGCGCCCGACTTCGGGGCAGATCGCTGTGCTTGGCAAGCACCCCGAGGATGTCGCGATCAAGAAGCGTATTGGTTATCTGCCGGAGGAGTCGTACCTGTATCGCTTCCTTACGGCGCGGGAGACTCTTGAGTACTACGCCCGGCTGTTCGGGCTCAACGGTCGTCAGCGTAAGACCCGTGTTGACACGCTGCTTGAGCTGGTTGGGCTGACTCATGCTGAGCGGCGGCCGGTGGGCGAGTTTTCCAAGGGTATGCAGCGCAAGATCGGGCTGGCTCAGGCGCTCGTGAACGACCCGGACATCCTCATTCTCGACGAGCCGACCACGGGGATGGACCCGATTGCGACGGCGGACGTCAAGCGTGTGCTTCAGACGCTAAAGAGTCGCGGCAAGACGGTCATTCTCTGTTCGCACCTGCTTGCGGATGTTGAGTCGGTCTGCGATCGGGTGGCCATTATGTTTGGCGGGAAGATCCGTGCGATCGGGCCGGTCGATGAGCTGCTAACGGATTCGGGCAAGACCACGCTTGAAACAGCGCACCTCTCTGAGTCGGAGATCCAGCATGTCGAGGAGACGCTTCGCCAGCACGGCAAAGCTCTTGACGGTGTTCGGCAGCCGCGCACGACGCTTGAGCAACTGTTCCTTGAGATTGTGAAGCAGGCTGAGCTTGAGGGTCTTGCTACGTCCGGTGCGCGCTCGGGTGGGGCGATCACCGGTTTCCTGGCTGACGATGCGGATGCCGCTGGCGACGACGATACTCAGCAGCTCATCGACAATCTGGTCAGGCCGAAGGCCAAGCCCGCGACGCCTGAGCCCAAGCAGGGTGGTGGGTTCGGGGTGCAGGTTCCGCCCCCTCCCCCTCCGCCTCCGCCAGCCGACCCGGAGATTGAGGAGGCCGATGCCGTGCTTGGCGATCTGATCCAGAAGATGGAACAGCCTCGACGGTCGTCATCACAACCGGAGTCGGATGATGGTCGGTCAGCCGAGGAGAAGCCGCGGGCAGAAGAAGACCTGTCGGTTCTCGATGATCTGACCGGCGGCTCGGCCAACAAGAACCCGGACCGCCCGCCCTCGTAATGGAATCGGAGGACGCGCGACGGTGTTCACACGCCCCATACTGCTGCTGATTGTCGCCCTCGGGGTTTTCCTCGCCGGGTTTGTGCTCAATGTTCTTCTTGGTGCACAGGGGTATGTTGGTGCCGCTGGCCTGGTCAACCTCACGGGCAGTTTTTTCGCTCTGCTGATTCTCATCATCAGCTACATCCGATACAACGCCGTGCCGTGGGTGGCGATCGTCGGTCGGTTGGTTGGCGCTACCGCGTTGGCGATGCTCATCGCCCAGTGTTTTGCGCTCTTTGGTTGGTTCAATGGCATCATCATTGTTGTTGGTGTCTACGCGATGGGGCTGGCTTATGTCGCGGGGATGTGGTTGATTCGGTTCGTGCTGCGAGCGGGTCATCCGATCTTGGGGGTGGCGCGGACGCTGATTGATGAGTCGATCCGGATGCGGGTGCCGTTGGTGTTCCTGATCGTGCTGTTGTTGCTGGTGCCCAGTCTTCCGCTGGTGATGGACCCTGCGGAGCGGCTTGAATACCGGGTTGCTTCGTTTCTGAGTTGGTCGATGCTTGCTGTTTCGGGTTTGCTTAGTCTGCTGACGATTTTTCTTGCGGTCGGTACGGTCGCCAGTGAGTTCAGCCAGAAGCAGATTTTCCTGACGTTCACCAAGCCGGTTGCCCGCTGGCAGTATCTCCTGGGCAAGTGGCTTGGCATCGTGATGCTCAACGCCTTGCTTGTGCTCGTCGCTGGTGGTGGCATCTACGCGTTTACCGAGCTTATCGCGCGGCAACCGGCGCTTGATGGCCCGGATCGCATGGGCGTCGATACTCAGGTTCTCGCGGCGCGTATCGCGGTCGAGCCTCAGTTCGGTAGTGCTGACGAGCTTCAGGCGCGGTTCGCTCAGCAACTCCAGCGGCTTCGGCTCGAACAGCCCGAGACTTACGGCAGCCCGGGTGATCCGATTGACCGGCTCTCCGACGCCGCGATCAATCAGATTCAGATGATCGCGATCAGCGACTGGCTGAGTATCGCGCCACGCAACAGTCAGACTTACCGGTTCGAGAATCTCGCTGAGGCCAAGGGCCTGGGCGGGAACGTCCAGCTTCGGGTTGAACCCAACGCCGCGGGCACGGTTCCTGAAGGCATGGTTGAGCTGGGGATGCGGGTGAATGGTCGGCCGTATGGCAGCAGCGTGTTTCCCGATGGTCGCATTCGGCTTTCGGAGGAAACGCATCACATCCTGGATATCCCCGCTTCGGCGATCACCGACGATGGCGTTCTGGTTCTTGAGATCTTCAACGCGCGAGCCGATCAGCCGAGCATCAGCTTTAGCCCGGCTGACGGCATGCAGCTTCTCTACCGGGTTGACACGTTTGAGAGCAATCTATTCCGCGCGATGGTTCTGCTCTGGACGCGACTGGCTTTTCTGGCGATGGCGGGGCTCGCGGCGGCCTCGTTCCTTGGTTTCCCCGTCGCCTGTCTACTTGCGCTGATGATCTACTTTGGGGCGGCTACCTCGTCGTTCCTCGATGAGTCGCTCACTTGGTTCGGCGACAAGCCACCCTCGACCGCCACGCTGCCTGAGGTCTTGCTCTGGTATCCGCTTACGTTCATCGGCAAGCTGACTGAGGGTGAGATCGTTGATGCGGCGAAGGTCGTCATCCGGGCGGTTGGTCGCGGGTTCATGATGCTGATTCCTTCTTTCGGCGAATACACGGCGACGGAGCAGATCGCTAAGGGTTTGTATATCCCCTGGCGGACCGTGCTGATGGCGTTGGCCTGGGTGAGCGGGATTTGGACCGGGGTGGTCTTCCTGATCGGCTACCTGCTGCTTCGCCGGCGCGAACCTGCGGAGGTGATTGTTTGATCCGAACCGACGCCCAGGGGCGATCGTAGATTTCTGTGACCCTGCTTATGCGACACACCCGAACCATCCAGCTCATCAGCCTCGTGACCGCGGTGGCGCTCCTTATCGGCGCGACGGCGGTTACGCCTTGGATCAACCAGCAGCGCCTGGACCTCAACCTCACCTATGAGATTGATACCGGTGACGACACGCCCGCGACCTACAGCCTGCTCGCGGCGACACTCGGCTCGTTTCGAGGGATCCTTGCCAACTGGGCCTGGTATCGCATCGAGATGATGAAGCGTGACGGGGAGCTCTACGAGGCCAACCAGCTTGCGACGATCATCACGACGCTGCAGCCGCGCTTTCCTCAGGTCTGGGTTTTCCAGGCGTGGAACATGGCCTACAACATTTCGGTCATTACCAAGACCCCGCAGGAGCGATGGGACTGGGTGAATAAGGGGATCCGACTGCTTCGTGAGAAGGCGATCCCCAACAACCCCAAAGCGATCCGGCTGTACCGGGAGCTGGCGTGGATTCTGTTCCACAAGATGGGCCAGTACTCCGATGACATGAACTGGTACTACAAACTCCAGTTTGCCAAGGAGTGGGAGGAAGTTCTGGGCGCTCCCACCGAGGGCGCGACCCAGCAGGAGGCGATAAATCGGCTGACGCCCGTTGCGGCTGCTGCGGACCGGTACTTTGTGTTCAGCCGCCCGCCTCACGAGGCTCGCCGGGTTTTGGAATCGATCATTGAAGATCACGAGGGCCTCCGCGACACGATCGAGGACCTTTTTGACATCGGTGCGGTCCGTCTGCGTGATCGGTTTAATCGCGTCGAGGCTGAGATCCGGCGTGCTGCTCCCGAGCGAGCCGAAGACCTTGTCCGTGTTCGTCAGATCATCGAGGAGCAGGCGCTTCGCGCGGCGCAGGAGCCGTATGCGATGCTCCGGGCCGACAACCCCGAGGTCAACCTACTGTTGGATCTGCTCGACGAGAATCAGATCGAACCCGACACCAGTTTCCTCCGGGCGATTGGCGTCAATCTGACCTTTGCACGCTACTACAGTGCTCAGGCCCTGGTCGACATGGCGAATCAGCAGCAGTTCCCGACGGAGCGGCGTATTGCGCTGGCCTTCATGCTCGACCCGCAGTTCACGGCTGGCCTTGAGGCGCTCGTTCCTTTTCTCCGGGCGAAGGCGCTCGTCACTGAGTACCGCATGGATGCTCAGTACATGCTTCGGCTTACCGAGAAGTACGGGCCCATCGACTGGCGACACCCCGCGACCCATGCGATCTACTGGGCTGCGCTGGGTGTCGAGCGATCTCGAGTCGTTTTTGATATCGACCGCTACGACATTCTCAACACCGATCGCCAGGTCATTCACGGCCTGCAGGTGCTGATGTTCACCGGTCGGCTGACTTACGACCCGTTCACCGGAACGGTCGATCAGCTGCCGGACCCGCGGTTCATCAAGCCCTACGAGATGGCCGTTTATGAAGGCTCGGCTCGAACCAAGGAGGTCGATCTCGACCGAAAGGGTGTGATCGAGCAGTTCGCTTCGGGCTACGAGAACTTCCTGCACAAGGCGATTGTGTTCTCTTATCTCTACGGCGACGAGCAGCAGGCTCAGGACTATTACCAGAAGGCCCGCACGGAGTTTTCGGAGAAGCACTACGACAATCGTTACTCGCTGCCGCTGGAAGAGTTCGTCATGCTCCAGCTTTATCTGGACAAAGACCAGCGCCCCATGGCGACCGCCTTTGTCTCGTCGATGATCAACCGAGGGATTTCCGAAGGCCTTGCCCGAGCACGCCCGGACATCTTTGGCCGCTTTGCTCGCATCGCCGAGCAGATGCATGCCTGGTATCAGGATGAACGCGCCTACAACATCGCCAACGCGCCACGCCAGCGTCTGCAGCTCGAACCGTTCAACATCATGCTGACCAAGGCTTACGAGACTTTCATGCGTGATCCCTCTGTCCCGCTTCTCTACCGCATCCGCGCGTATGGCAACACCCCGATTCAGCTACGCCAGGCGTCCTACAACGCTTTTAAGTCGTCTGTCGAAGAGCAGGCCACGCAGCAAGGGATCGACTTCGCGCGTGCCTTTCCCGAGCCGCCGGGGATCGCCGGGCCCAACACCGCCGACCTGCAGACCGAGGTTAATACCCCTTCGACAATTCAAAGGCAGTAGGCGTCAGCCCTCTTGGTTCTCGCCGAGCACGCGCTCGGCCAGTGCTTTGTCGTCTCCGCGTAGCCGGGGCAGCGCCGACGCCAGCAACTCGCGTCCTCGTGCGGGTTGTTCGAGGTAGCGCGTGTACAGCAGCGCCAGCACGAGCATGACCTGGCCCCGGTCGTGGTACGACGGATAGGTGGAGAGGAACAGTTCGTAGGCCCGGGCCGCGGCATCGTGCCGCTGGTCCGACATCAACTGATTGGCGATGTCGAGTTGTGCATCGCTGCCGAGCGACTGCTTGGGATCGATCGTCAGCAGGTCGGTGTAGAGCGTGGCGGCTTCGGACAATGCTCCGCGCCCCATCGCCTCGCTGATCTGTTGGCGGACGGCGGCGACCCGCTGCTGCTGCTCGGTCATCGGCGTCTCGCTGCTGATCTTTCCTGAGACCCCGCCTCGGCCTTCCCACGGCTCGAACCCCTGCTTGGCCAGTTTTTTCATGTCCGAGCGCCTGCGGCGGCGTTCGATCAGGGCGAGCATGTCGTAGGGCTCACGCTTGAGCAGGCCCGCGAGCAGGAGGCCCATGCCCACGGCAAAGCCGTAGGCGTAGCCTGCGAGGTGCGCCATATAGGCCACGTTCCCGATCCCGTAGAGCTGGAAGATCAGGTCCTGCACGACCCGGAAGAGGATCAGGGCCATCCCCGTGACCTCGAACGTCCCGATGATGACGAGCACGTAGAGGATGGTGATGACGCTCTGGGGGAACAGCGCCAGGTAAGCCCCTGTTACTGCGGCGACCGAGCCGCTGGCGCCGATCACCGGCGTCGTCTCCAGGACAGCGTGGCCCACGCCGGCGATGATCCCGCCAGCCAGGTAGAAGAACAGGTACGCGACTTTCCCCAGTCGATCCTCGACGGCGTTGCCGAAGACAAACAGAAACACCATGTTGCCGGTCAGGTGCAGCCAGTCTGCGTGCAGGAACTGATAGGTGATGAACTGCCAGAGCGTCGCTGCTTCGGGCCAGAGAAAGTACTGAGCGACCTGTCGCCAGGGCTCGGTGCTCGATGCCTGGCGGATGCCGGGCGTGATGAGGTACACGAGCACGCACAGGCCGATGATGCCGTAGTTGACCACGGGCGTGGCACGCTGGGGTCGATCAGTCTTTAGCGGTAAAAACATGCATGCCCCGCTCGGTACCCCGCGGAGTCCAACACGCTCGCGGCCCCGGAGGATAGCCGATCTGACTCAGATTTCAGGGCGATACGCCTTCCATCAGCGTCACCACACAGAGCGTGCCGATGGGCTCGCCGATCTCGATACACACCGGGCCGTTGAGGAGTTCAGGAAACTCCGCCCGCCAGGCGTGATGGTTCGGCGTCGTGATGAGGGCCAGTGTTACCCGGTTGCTCTCGGCGATCACCTCGTCGGCCAGCGAGAGAACCCGTCGTCCGTCCATCTCAATGACCCGGGTCTCGATCATGTGCATCGGGAGCTCGCCGACGCGTAGGCTCTGATCGACAACGCGTTCTGCCAGCACGGTGATCACCGGCAACTCGCGGGTCTCGGCCATCATCAGCATCAGCCCGGTCACGACGGCCACGAGGCCGACCCCCAGGCCGAAGTAGCTGAGCAACCTTTTTCGCCGCTGACGCTCGCCAGCGCCCGAAGCGGCCGATGTGACCACGACCTGCTCCGCATGATCGGAGGGGACTGCCGCCAGCTCAGGTGATGTTGCGGGCTCGGGCCGTTCTCCAGCGGGGTTAGGTCGGCCCAGTACGTGCTCGGGTTGAATTCGAGAGGTCTTCTCACAAGCTTCACAGCGACGCGCCGCACCCATCCGCACAAAAGGCAGGGACAACTCATGACCACACGATGGACAACGAACGATGTACATATAAGAGTTCGCTAGACGAATCTCCCCGTCTCATCGTAAGCCTTTCCGCACCCTCCGCCACCCCTTCTCGTCATGTTCTTGACCCATTCCATCCTGCCCAACCCCTGCCCAAGTCTCTAGAATCGCCCACCATGCCACAGCACACCCGACCCGAGACCTCCAGTGACCCCATCCGTGACGCCGCCCAACGCTTCTCGCTGCCCGGCCTGACCTTCGAGGCTGGGCCCGGCGGGGTTCCTTTTGCCCATATCACCAATGCCCATGGCCGGGCGTCCATCGCCTTTCTCGGGGCCACCACCCTCGGCTACCAGCCCGCCAACGAGTCCGCCGTGCTCTTTCTCTCGGACGACGCTCTGTTCGCCGAGGGCCAGGCCATCCGGGGCGGGGTGCCCATCTGCTTCCCCTGGTTCGGACCCAGAGCGGATGATCCCAAGGCCTCATCTCATGGCGTCGTCCGCACCCGGCTCTGGGACCTCGACGACGCCATGGCTCACAACGGTGCCCACACGCTCCGCTTCTCGACCTCCGCCCCGCCTCTCCAAGCAACCTTCGAGCTGACCCTGGGCCCTCGCCTCGGGATGGCCCTGACCGTCAGCCACACCGATAGTGCCGCTGAACCCGTCATCTTTGAGGAGGCTCTGCACACTTACTTCGCCGTCGCCGACGCCCGCGAAGTGACGGTCACAGGCCTTGAGCAGACCGACTACCTCGACAAGGTCGATCACGGCGAGCGCAAGACCCAGGGCGATGACCCTATCGGCTTCGCTGGCGAGACCGACCGGGTCTATCTCAACACCTCGACCTCCTGCACCATCCACGACCCGCAACTCGACCGCGCTCTGGTTATCGACAAGGACGGTTCGCGTTCTACGATCGTCTGGAACCCGTGGATCGAGAAGGCTCGCCGACTCACCGACCTCCCGAGTGAAGACTGGCCGCGCTTCGTCTGTGTTGAGTCGGGAAACGTCGCGGAGAACGCCATCACGCTCCGCCCGGGTGAGCATCATCGTCTGGCTGTTTCCATTCGCGTCCAGCGCCGCGACACAGCTTGACAAGAGGACGGCACAAGGCGGCGGTGGTGTGGTTTGATAGGGCATGAAGCTGCCCTGCGCATAAAAAAGGCGGGCTCCGAGGAGCCCGCCATCCACCCATCTCTTCTCATCACATCACTAGAGTGCGTCGTTGTCGGCTTCGCCGGTTCGGATCCGGACGACCTTGTCGAGGCCATAGACGAAGACCTTGCCATCGCCGACGTTCCCGGTCCGCGCCGACGAGGTGATGGCGTCCAACGCCTTGTCCAGGTCTTCGTCCTTGACGGCGACCTTGAGCATCACCTTGGGAACAAAGCCGACGTCCATCCGTCCGCCACGGTAGCGTTCGGTATGACCCTTTTGTTTGCCGAAGCCCTTGCACTCCAGCGCGGTGGCGCCGTAGATACCGAGTTCGGCGAGTTTCTTGGTGATCGCGCCCAGGGCCGAGGGCCGGATCACGGTTTCGATCATTCGCATCGTTCAATCTCCTAGTCGCGGCGGGCAGGGCCTTGTCCAGGCCCGTGGGCCCGCCGATGGTTTCGAGGTTCGAACACGTCGTGCGGGATCAGATCTCCCGGGCGTGATAGCTCTTGATGTAGGTGTACTGGAAGTCAGGATAAGCCGACATATCGTGCTCACCAAGGTCCAGACCCTCGATCTCCTCGGCCTCGCTGACACGCATCCCGAAGATGGCATTGAGGACACCAAAGATGATCAGGGCCACCACAAACGCGAAGCCCACGCCAGCGGCGGCACCGAGTGCCTGCACGCCAAGGTTACCGAAGTTGCCCTCGAAGGCTCCCGAGAAGGCAACCGCGCACGTGCCGTAGATGCCGCACACGCCGTGGACCGAGATCGCACCCACGGGGTCGTCGATCTTGATCTTGTCGAAGAACAGCACCGAGAAGTAAACCAGCACACCGGGTACAGCGCCGCAGATGATGAGAGCACCGATCCACGAGGGAACGTCAGGACCCGCTGTGACACCGACCAGACCGGCGAGGATGCCGTTGAGGGCCATCGAGAGGTCCGGCTTGCCGCCAAAGATCCATGAAGTGATCGCCGCCGCGAGGCCGCCACCGCAGGCAGCGAACGTCGTGGTCACGAGCACATAGGACACGCCTGCGGGATCAGCCGACAGCTCTGAGCCGCCATTGAACCCGAACCAGCCGAACCACAGGAGGAACACGCCGATGGTGGCCAGGGGCATGCTGTGACCCGGGATTGGCTGAACCGTCCCATCCTTGGCGTACTTGCCAAGGCGTGGGCCAAGGATCAATGCACCGGCCAGAGCACCGGCTCCGCCCACGGCGTGAACCAGCGTTGAACCGGCGAAGTCGGCGAAGCCCATGTCATCAAGCCAGCCCGCGCCCCACTCCCATGAACCCACCACGCAGTAGCCGAAGGCCACGAACAGCGGGCAGAAGATCATGAAGGGAAGCAGTTTGACTCGGCCAGCGACTGCACCCGAGACGATCGTGCAGCAGGTGGCCGCGAACATGGCCTGGAAGAAGAAGTCGGTCCAGACCGTGTAACCGGTGTTGTACGCCGGGGTGATCCCCGAGTAATCCAAGCCATCGGAGTAGTAGACGCCGCCACCCTGAATACCCCAGCCAAAGGCGAAGACATCCGGCACGATCCAGCCGTCGCCGGGGTACATGATGATCCATCCGCAGACGCCGTAGGTCACGATGCCGAGCATCACGATCATCACATTCTTAAAGAGAATGTTGACCGTGTTCTTGGCTCGGGTCAGCCCCGACTCGACCATCGCGAAGCCGAGGTGCATGATGAACACGAGCATGCCCGCGATCATGATCCAGAGGTTATTCGTCGCCCACATCTCAGGCGAGATCCCCGCTTCAGCGAAGATCGCCGCAGCGTCAATCACCTCCGCGACTTCCTCGGCGGCGCTTTCCATCGCCGCTGTCGCCTCCTCGGCCTGGGCCCAGGCGCTCGGGGTGATCGCAAGCGAGCCTGCGACGACCAAGAGCGGAATCAGCCATCCCCTGATGCGTTCCAACATTCCGGTTCTCCTTAGCTATAGAACTCGTAAGTTCTCGTGAATGTGACTTGGGCCTATTCCAAACCCGGAGCAGCTTAATCCATGAGTGCCTAGTTTGCAATCGTACTTGGAAATCAACGCCTATAAAATAGGCTTATTCTTATACAACGCACGCCAGATCAGCACTGTCGAGGAAAAAGCCTTACCCAGTGACACACTGGGTAAAAAAGCGGACACCCGGTTAGGGGTGCCCGCTCATCGCCCCCCAAGAACGCCTTGGGGGTGGCCTGCGTCCAAACTTTGTGCCCGCCTGGCTCGCCCGCATCACCCGGAAGGACTCGGGGTGACAGTGGGGGGAGTAAGGCGGGTGTCGCTTGCTTCATGCTCGCAACACCCCTGTTAGTGCAAGCAGCGCGCCAAAGCCCAAGAAGGCGCGCGAAAAAATCATCAGATAACTCATACATCATCACTAAGACCTGTTGAGACAAGACTTGCGCACAAGAAGAAACTATGGGCGTGGTCGGACGAACCTTGGCACGTCCGTGGCTCACACGCAGAGACTGCGCGCACAGCGAGCAGATTTCAGGGGTGTGCCTAAAACTTCATCGTCCGCACGAGAAAGTTTCTGGGTGCGCACTGGCGTAATCAGGGGTCGAGGGGCTACCTTGTGGCGTAGCGACGACGGCGGTTCACCGCTTCCTTATTAAGCTTTCTGACAGCGAGGGCATTGTGCGTAACCAACATCTCTTTCTCTGGGCGGCTCTTGGTCTGTCTATCTTTTTTACACAGGGGGTCTTAGCTCAGGACGAGGGGGCGGAGCGGTTGGTGTTGGACTGGCGGGCGTTGGTGGTGGAGCCGGGGGTGTTGGAGGCGGGGGTTGCGGATCCGGTGTGGACGCTGGAGCCGCGGCCGGGGCGGCGGCAGGTGATGATTCCATTTGAGGTTGTGCGCACCGAGGGTGAGGCGGAGGTTGCGTTGCGGAGTCCGGGGGTGGGGTTGCGAGGCGGGCAGTTTCAGGCTTGGTATATCCCTTTTTCTGAGAGTAATTTAACGACTGATGGGCCTTCGGCGGCTCCGGTTTCGGCGTTGGGTGGGCTGGGGGGTGGCGGTTTCGGGGCGGCTGGGGGTTTTGCGGGCGGCGCTGGTGGAGGATTTGGTGGGGGTGTAAGTGCTGGTGGGGGCAGTGTTAACGATGCGGATCAGGGTCCGCGGCTGGCGAAGTCGATCGTGATCCTGCCTGGGGGTGGGGTGCGGTGGGACATGGATCGAGTGATTACGGGGGCGACGTTAAGCGGTTCTGGTGGCAGTGGTTATTTGTTGAAGCTGGACCCGGCGGCGATGCGGGATCAGCGTCCGACGCCGCCTGAGCGGGGTCAGGCGGGGGCTGCGGTGGATCGGCAGGCGCAGCGAGAGCGTCTGGCTCAGTTTCGTTCTGAGATGAGTGCTTACAATGACTTGCGCGATCAGCTTAAGGCGCTGCCGGAGACGTTTGAGGCAGAGCCTGTTCGGGTCTGGGGTGTCTATAGCTTGTCTGAACGTGAGGATATGCTCGAGTTTTCGGGTCTTCATGACCCGAACTCGTCAATCAAACGTGACACATGGGGGGTCAGCATGCTTGATTTGGAGGCACTTCGTGCGCGCGCGGTGGGCACGGGTGTCAGCCAGACCGAGGCGGACCCAGGTCTTGCTGCGCGGTTGGTGAGCGACGGTCATCCGCTGGGGATGAGGCTGCTGGCGCTGGCTGAGGCGCGGGGTGGGGCGATGAATGCGATTGAGACGGCGGACGTCCGGGTGCTGGCGGGGGTGCGGACGATGTTGAGTGTTCCCGATGAGCCGACGCGGCAGATCGTGGTGGAGGCGTTGGCGAATGGTGAGACGATCGGTCCGCAGTCGACAATGTTGTTGCAGGCGGCGGCGCAGGACCCGTCGGCGGAGGTGCGGCTGACGGCGGTGACGGGATTGTTGCGGGGTGATCCTGCGGAGCCGGGGTTGTCGGCATCGGTCACGCAGATGCTTGAGGGGGGTGAGGTCTCGGCGGTCACGGTGCTGGATCGTGTCGCGGAGCGGGCGGACGCGGCGCTGAGCGGGCAGCAGCGGGGTGGTGGCGAGGACACGAGTGGGGCGTGGGCGGCGATGCTGGATGTGCTGCCGGTCGATGTGGCGGCGGAGCGGAACCCGGAGGTGGTGCGGCATGTGGTGGCGCGGTCATCGGAGAGTCTGGCGGCGCGGCGGTGGCTCAGCGGGTTGCTGGGGTCGGAGCTTGAGTCGGTGCGGTCGGAGACGATCGCGGCGCTGGCGCAGTGGCCGGGTGATCGTGCGGCGCTGGTGCTGAGCGAGGCGGATGACCCGCTGGTGGTTCTGCTTGAGGCGGGTGATGCGGGGGCGTGGACGGCGCTGGCGGCGTTTGCGCCTGACGCTGGGGATGGCTCCCGGCGGTCCAATCGGTCCGATCCGCGAGGTTTTGCTGCGGGGGGTATGGGGGGTGGTTTTGGTGGCGGTTTGGGGGGGCCAGCGGGCGGTGCGCAGGTTGCGCCAGTCAGTGATGTCGAGGAGGCGCCGGAGCGTTCGGTGTATGAGCGTGTGATGGGTGCGGCGACGGGGATGGAGCCTACGCCTGTGGAGGTGGTGGGTTTTGTGTCGCGGGCGTCGGATCGTGAGGCGGCGGATGGGGGTTTGCTGGTGATCGCGGGGGAGGGTTCGGGTCCGGCGGCTCAGCAGGCGGCGCGGCTGGTGCTGCAGAGCCCGAGTTCGTTTCAGCAGGTGTTGAATCGTCAGCCGATGGAGCGGAGGGGTGAGTTGGTGGCGGGGCTGTATCGGTCGATGGGCCTGGAGGCGCCAGCGGTGGCGGCGTTGCTGTCGGCGGATGAGCGGGGTGAGCAGACGCGGTGGCTGAGTGAGTTGGTTGATCGCGGGGTGCTGCCGGATCAGACGACGTGGGCGATGGCGTTTAGTAGTGATGATGTGCTGCTGGAGTTCGCGGTGAGTGAGGATGATCTGATTGCGACGGCGGCGTGGACGGCGTTGGCGATCCGGGCGGGTGGCGAGGCGACGCTGGGGGAGCAGATTCGTGATGATGCGGTGGCGGAGGGGGTTGAGAACGCGCAAGCGGCGAGCGCGTTCTGGGATGGTTGGAAGTCGCGGATCAACGCGGAGCAGATCGGGGCGCGGAGCGGGTCGTACCGGTTGGGTGTGGAGCTGGCGGATCGGCGGGAGGGCGCGACGAAGTCGGCGAGCCTGGGGCTGATTGAGTTGTATGAGGAGGGGGGTCGGTTGCGGGTTCGGGGGGAGGGTTTGACGGTGGAGCCGGGGGAGGCGCCGTTGAGTCTGGTGCTGACCAATCCGGTGGAGCTGGAGATGATGTCGCCTGACGGTCCGACGGTGCTGCCTGGGACGCGGTGGCCGGAGCGGATTGTGCTGAGCAGCCGTGCGGACGGTGGCTGGGAGGGCGAGGAGCGGGCGGGGATGTGGGTGGTGCGGGTGCGGTTGGAGTGGGTGGGGTAGAGTCGGTTTCCCAAGTAACCAGCATCTAGGTTTACAACGTGATAGAACGAGTTGAAATCACGTTGATTCTTGTATTCCTTGTTTCATCTTTTTTTGGATGTACTGGCGATCAAGAGCTACTCGTCCATCGGGAACGGGGGAGTCTGACGGGATCTGCGGTTTATGTGTCGTCACACTCAAGCTGGCATGGGGAATCTCATGCAGATGTAGCACTTGAGGACTTCAAGGAGCTTGCAGTTGAGAACCTACAAATCATTGGCGCGAGTCTTGAAACCAGAGGCTAACGATACGACATTCGTGACAGATCTCTCAAGGGACGCTTCTGTGATCTGATTCTGATTACGACTTCTGGACCCAGTGTTGTCGAATGCGGGTGGGTGGCAACCTCACAATCGGATCACATTTCCTACTCCGGATACGTCGCCGCCGCATACTCTCCGGACTTATTAAAGAGAGTATTCGCAGGCTCACTAAGGATTTGGCGAGTCAGTTGGAGGCCATGAAAAACGAGGATCTACTGTTCTATAACGAGCTGGGGCGTTTTATCAACCTTTCTCCTGCTGAAGCACGGGACTTAGACAATCGGCATGGGCTTGCTCCACGGACTCAAACTGATAAGCGTTAAGTAATGCTTTTACGCATGGCTTCATGAAGCTCTGAGAGACTGAGGGTGTAAGACCTATCAGAGATATGTGATCCTGTTCACGCGTCCCGCTCCAGCACATCCCGGATGTACGCTTTGGTTTGTTCGAGGGTTTCGGGGGTTTCGGGTTCGAGGAGGTGGTTGAGGTCGTGGCGGGTTTGGAGGGCGTGGTTGATGAGGGGGTGCCAGCGGGTGGAGAAGGTCTGGCGGGCCCAGGTGACGCCTTGTTTTTTTGAGTGGATTTCGCCGGTGGTGAGGGAGAGGGCCATGCGGGCGTAGCTGAGGACGGCGAAGGCGGCGTACCAGCGTTGGGTCATCTCGTTGGGGTTGGTGAGGATGGTGTGGGCCCAGTCGTGCATGGTGGTGCGGATCTCGTGGCGGAGGGCGTCGGCGGGGATCTCGGGGATGAGGGTGTTGGGGTGGGGACCGGCGAGGACGACGGCGCGTTCGCGGAGGATCCAGAGGACGGCGAGGTAGTGGTCGTGGTCGGAGCGTTCGAAGATTGTGTGGCCGTGGTCGAGGTACCAGAGCTGCTGTCGGGGTGGCGGCAGGGTGGTGAGGTGATGGCGTGGGATGTAGGAGCCTTCGAGGTGTCTAGCCCAGTAGGAGGGGTGGTTGGCGTGGAGGTGCTGGTGGCGTAGCTGGAGTTGGTCGACGGTGGTGTCGGTGAGGTCGTGGTGGGTGGCGATGATGAAGTCGATGTCGCTGGCGTCGTCGAAGCCGGAGGTGGCTTGGGAGCCCTGGAGATAGACGCCGAGGAGGTTATCGGCGAGGGTTTCGCGGGCGAGGGTGACGAGGTGGTCGAGGACGCTGCGGAGGCCGTGGGGGTCGTGGCTGGCGGGTTGATGGGCCATGTTGAGGCTTTCTGCTGATGGCGATGGCCCCGGCGGTGTTGCTGGGGGTGCGTGTGGAGCTGGGATGAGGGATCGCTTTCGCGGCGGGGCCGCGTCGGCGTGGGGGGAGGGGAAGCGAGAGGGTCGCTATCAGCGGGAGTGAATCAACATGGAGGGTAGGGTAGCGGATGGGGGCGGGTGGGTGAAGCGGCGTGTATTCGTCGCTGATGGCACGCTGCAAGCCGAAAGCGTGCAGTGTGCCACCCGGACGCGACGGTTGGATTGTTTGGTCTAGAAGCCTTTGTAAATCATTCGGTATGAGTTCATGAAGGTTCGAGTGTTTTCTGATCGGCAGGATGCCATTGCTCTTGACCCCGCCATGTGAATAGCCAGAGGAAGGTGTGACTTGTAGTCTCGCGGTCTCCGGACCGAGTGGCGACAAGCTCGCGTTCGTTGCGGAAGGCGCCCCAGAGATTCGAGTTGAAGTCGTGCCGTGTCAGCAGTTGCTGTTTCTCGTCGTACCGACTGACCGTTCCGTTAACGAAAGCAAACAGAGGTAGACACGCGGCGATATCGGCTTCGACGAAAGCAGTGGGCGTGTCGTCTTCATCGACGGGGCTAAAGACGTGCAGATGGGAATGAACCAGCGGGACAAGACTGATGTCGTAGAGTTCCTCGTCTGCTTGAGGCTCTGCGTTTCTCAGCTGATTGAGGTCATTGACGAGATGTGAGACCCGTGACGGGTCATTGGGAGCTGCCACGAAGTCGTAGTTGTGGGAGTTGCATCCCGATATTGCCATACTCGTCGCCAGTAGGCAGGTCCATTTAGAAGGGTTGTTCATACTTGGTTACTCAGTGAAAAGGTTTGGTTGTCATAGATTCCATACGGCGGATCGTGAGTTCGGCGATGGTCAAGCGAGCGTGCTGATCAATGATCCGCCTCCGGTTTGGGGACTCGTGTCAGGTCGACTGATGTGCCTTCGTTGTCAGCGATGAAGACTTCATCGAGCGGCCGGTTGAGTGCGATGGCGATGCGGATCGCCAGCTCCAGGCTGGGTGAGTATCGCGCCTTCTCGATGGCGGCGATCGTTTGTCGGGTGCAGCCCACGCTGTTCGCGAGAGCTTGTTGCGTCAACTCGCCGTTTTCGAATCGAAGTCGACGAATCGTGTTGGTGATTCGTAGTTTGGCCACGTTATGCGCTGATCCTGTAGCTGGCGAGCCTTACGGTATTCCCGAGCAGGTCGCCTAGGGCGAAGGTGAAGAACAGCAGGTTGAGGCCGATGATGGCGGTCCAGCCGATGGCGAATCCTGCGAGCATCGTGATGTAGCCGAGGCCGACCACCACGAGCGTGACGAAGATCCCGCGAAGCTGGAACTGTCGGTCTCGTTCATCGACGACCATCGCCTTGTCCGCGCCTTTCTCAGCCATGGTGAACAGGATGTTCAGCACGATCGTTAGGCCGATGGCTAATGGGATGACCCAGATAACGGCTTGTGCCCAGACCATCAGCGCGTCCTCGCTGGATAGAGCTCCTGCGTCGTAGAGTTGGCCGACACGGACGGCGGCGTAGCCGTTGACCAGGAGGTTCGTGATGATGGCGACGATGCTTGCTCGTTCTTGGTGGCTCATGGTTGGGGTCTCGAATGCTTCGGGCTATAGTGTTATGTGCGAGATACATAATGTTAATCATTGCTAACACAATGTCAAGTATAGATAACACATATTTGAAGGCTAGAGCGCTCTCATCTGATTCGTAGCGGTATTGGAGGTGTTGGTTGCGTCCTTTGGTGATTTCACACAGCACGCCTTCGGCGTGCAATGTGCCACCCGGGAGGTTTGTCGGCGTGGGTAGGGGTTAGCTAGCGTTCTGCGGCTGCGGCTTGGGCTTGTTGGTCGGGGAGTTCGATGCGCCAGGCGAGGGCGTAGTCCTGGTCGCGGGGTTGTCGGGTGAGGGGGTAGGGGTGTCGGGTGATTTCGAGTCGGTAGCGGCCGGGGGGTAGGGCTTCGATGTAGAGGTGTTCGACGTTATCGACTCGGGAGGAGCTTGAGGCGAAGACGGTTTGGCTGGCGTTGGGTGCGGTGTCGACATCGGGGAGGGCGATGAGTCGGAGGTCGAGGTCGGAGAGGAGAGGGACGGGGAGCCAGATGTCGCGGGGTGCGAAGGGTGGGCCGATGACTTCGCCGTGGATCTTGCGGTTCCAGACGATCATGATGGAGATGGGTCCGAGGATTCGGTTGGCTTTGAGTTCGATGGAGCGGGTCTGTCCGTTGGTGAGGGTGTCGAAGGCCCAGCCGTAGCGTCGGACGATGCGGCCTGTGAAGGCGGTGGGTTCGGTGTTGACGACGGGAAGGTCGTCGAGTTCCATGCGGCCGGCCATGAGGATTTTGAGGGCGTTGTCGATGTTGGCGACGCCTGCGCCCCAGCGGTCGGCGAGGGGTCTGCCGGGCTCGCGGGTCCAGCCGTCGGGTTTGGTGGCCCCGGCGAGGAGGGCGGCTTTGATGACTTCGGAGCGTTGGGCGATGTCGGCGTGGTTGTCGAGTTTGCCGGCGGCTTCGAGGAGGCAGGCGACGATGGCGGTGACGGCGGGGGTGGTGAAGGAGGTTTGTCCGCCAGGTGCGACGAGGTCGGGTTTGGAGCGGCCGATGCCGTCGACTTCGGTGCGTCCCCTGGAGCTGAGTCCGTTGATCGCGCCAACGGCGATGACGTTGTAGGCGGAGGCGAGTGCTGCGGGGATGGGTGAGTCGGCGCCGTTGTTGACGCCTACGGCCATGATGACGTCGCGGGTGTCGATCTGGTAGTCGACGCGGCGGAGGAGTTGCTCGACGCCTTGGTGGCTTTCGGAGATCCATGAGTGGTTGAAGACGCGGATGGGGTCGTCTTGGAGGGGTGGGAGGTCGGAGTTGAGTCGGAGGTAGCTTTCGGTGAGCCAGCCGAGAGTGGAGAAGGCGTGGACGGTGCGGATGCCGGGGGCGATTCCGGTGGAGCCGTAGATGACGCGAGAGGTGGCGGTGGCGTGGCCGAAGGGTGTGGAGGGTCCGGTCCGGGGGACGAAGGTGATGGCGCGGAAGGCGAGGTTGGTGACATCGGCGAGGTATTCGGTGTCTCCGCCTTCGACGTGTCCGGCAACGATGCCGCGGCCTCTGGGGAAGTGGTTGCCGAGTCGTCGTCGGGCGGTGTCGAGGCCGATAGCGCGGACGGTGGTGAGTCTGGGGAGGCTTGGGGCCTGGATCATCTGCTGGTGTTGTTGGTCGTTGCCGGCATCGGGGACGCGGCCGTCGACGCGGGTGTCGAGTCGTTGGGCGTTGGCGTTGAGGGGGTCGAGGCGGAGGGCGATGATGCCTGCGAGGAGGATGATGAGGGTCGTGAAGATGGTGGTCCAGGGCGGGCGCTTCATGCCAAGGATCGTATCGGGACGATGATGAAACGACTTGGATGGAACATGGTTCCTTTGGGAGCGTTGCGGTGTCGGAGTCGGCTTCAGATCAGTCATTGCGGGTGCTGCATCTCACGGCGGGGTCGGATGCGGGTGGGATCAGTCGTTATCTGCATGTGCTGAATCATGAGTTGGTGGGTCGGGGTCATCGGCCGGTGATCGCGGGTGAGGTGGGGTTGTGGCACGATTTATTTGAGGATGCGCCTTGGCCGTGGGTGGAGGCTCCGTTGAAGGGTGGGGCGGTGTCGCTGTGGCGGGCTCGGGGGTTGGTTGAGCGGGGGCTGCGGCGAGAGGGTTTTGATGGGCGTCCGCCGGTGGATGTGATTCATTCGCATTATCGACGGGCTTCGCTGGTGGGTCGGTGGCTGGCGAAGCGTTGGCGGGTTCCGTTGGTGTACACCTTGCATCTGACGGGGATTCCGGTGGGGGGTGCGTCGGGTTGGATGAGTGACTGGGGGGATATCACGCATGTGCCTTCGTCGCAGGCGCGGGACTGGCTTCTTGAGGAGGTGGGTTTGGCGGCGGAGCGGATTGAGCTGATCCCGCACGGGGTGCGGGCTGAGAACTATCCGGAGGCGGGGGACGATGCGCGGCGGGCGGCGCGGGAGGCGTTGGGGTTGGGGGATCGGTCGCCGGTGGTGACGTTTGTGGGTCGGTTTGATGATCCGAAGAATGAGGCGTGGGTGGTGGACCTGGCGGACCTGAGTCGTCAGATTGCGCCGGAGGGTGTGTTTGTGATGCAGGGCGAGGGGCCTCACGAGGGTGAGCTGCGGCGTTCGATCCGGAAGCGGGGGCTTGGTGAGCGTGTTCGGGTTCTTGCGTATGGGGATCCGAAGGACGCTTATGTGGCGTCGGATTTGGTGGTGATTCCTTCGTCGCTGGAGGGATTTTCGTATGTGACGACGGAGGCGATGGCGTTGGGGCGGCCGGTGCTGCGGACGCGGACGGCGGGTTGGGCGGAGCATGTGATCGAGGGTCGGACGGGGCGGTCGTGTGCGGTGGATCGTGAGGCGTTTTTGATGGCGGGGCTGGAGATGTTGAATGATTCTGAGGGTTTGAGGGCGATGGGGCATGAGGCGGCGGCGCATGTTCGGGGGTCGCTGACGCTGGATCGTCAGGTGGATCAGACGGTGGAACTTTATAAAAGGGTGATCGCTGGGGCGAGGAAGTATTAAGATAGGCGGAAGAGGCAGCTTGAAGCCCCAGGAGACCCCGCCATGTTTAAGCATCTGATGTTGTCACCCGTGAGTTTGGTTTGTTTGGTCATCGTGATGATGACGCTGGTGCTTCCCGGGGTGGTTCGGGGCCAGGACGGTTTGGATCAGGTTGATCTGCCGTTTTTTGGTGTGGTGGTTCCGGAGCGGGCTGAGTTGAGGGCGGGCCCAGGGAAGGCGTACTACACGGTGGGGAGTCTTGAGTCGGAGTCGTTTGTCGAGGTCCACGAGGGTTTGCTTGGGTGGTACAAGATCACGGCGCCTCGTGATGTTTACAGTTATGTGTCGAAGGCTTTTGTGAAGGCGAGCGGTGATGGGACGGCCGGTGTGATTGATGGTGATCGGGTTCAGGTGAAGGCGGCGAGTGAGAAGGGTCCTGGGTGGAGCTTTAAGCCGCAGACAACGCTGGATCGCGGGACCGAGGTGATGATCGTTTCGGAGGAGGGGAGTTTCTACAAGATCGTGGCACCGGAGGCGGCGCGGGTGTTTATCAGTCGTGACGCGGTGCGGATAGCGAGTCCGGGTGAAGTCGAGCAGCATCGGCGGATGTTGTCGGGGGATGAGGGTGAGGTGGCAGTGGCGGTGGTTGAAGCGGAGGCTGTGGTGAGTGAAGTTGCGGTGGAGGTGAGGGAGGCGAGCCCTGAGGTGGCGGTGGATGAGCCGGAGATGGAGCCGATTCGGTTGGAGAGTGTGACGCCTGCGTCGGAGGCGGAGGTTGAGGTTCAGGTGAGTCGGCCTTTGATTCCTGTTGAGCCGGAGTCTGGGGTTGCGGTGGAGACGGCGGAGGCAGCGGTGGCGGTTGTGCCTGAGATGGAGGCTGACGTGCCTGCCACGTCGGAGGCCGAGGTGGTGGCCGTGCCTGCGCCGGAGTCGGAGGAGTGGGCGGTGATTGGTAAGGATGCGGTTGGGGTGTCGACGGAGGTTGAGTCGACGACGTTGCAGTCGGTTGAGAAGGAGATGCGGCCGAAGTTCAGTCTGCCATTGGATGAGATGCCGATCGACGAGATGGTGGCTGCGTATGAGGCGCTGCGGGATGCGGGGGGTTTGAGTGCGCAGGATCTGCAGGTGATCGAGATCCGGTTGATTGCGTTGGAGCGGAATCGTCAGTTGCTGGCGGCGATGCTGAATGAGCCGGTTGTGCCGGTGATTGTGGAGACGGAGCCTGCCCCGGTGGTGGGGACGCAGCGGGTTCCTGCTGCGGAGGTTGAGGATTACACCTATGTCGGGGTGTTGATGCAGTCGTCGCTTTATAACGGCCAGGCGGGCCGGCCCTCGTTGCTGCGGCTGGTGGACCCGACGACCCGGCGGACGCTGGGGTACATCGTGACCCGGAAGGTGAGTGATCGGCGGGCGATCTCGTCGCTGGTGGGGATTGTCGGCAAGGATCAGCGTGATGTGGATTTAGGGATTCGTCTGATCGAGCCGGAGCAGGTGGACATCCTCTCGGTGCGTCCGTAACGGCTGGGTGATCTGGGTAAGTGCAGGGCGAGGGTGTATCTGTCTGTGGCGATCTGGACGTTTCGCAACCCCCTGATTTTCATGGGTTTCTGTCGTTTCCCGGGTCTTGTGGTGTTATGCGGGTGATCTATCGGACCGATCCTGAGGGTGTTGCTATGAGTTCGCCACACACCTCAGGGGAGTGATCCTGATGACGACAAAAATCCAGCGTGGTATCCGGATTGGAGAGATTCTTGTTGAGCGAGGGGTGCTGACGGAGCAGCAGGTCTTCGAGATCGCGCAGGCTCAGAAGAAGCAGCATCTGCCGTTTGGTGTTCTGGCGGAGCGGATGTTTGATGTCACGCTGGACAGTGTGGAGGAGGCGTGGATCGAGCAATATCATCGGGTGTCGGGGACGCTTGACCTCAACAGTGTGCAGATTGATACCGATGCGTTGAAGCTGATCAATCGTCGGCAGGCGTGGCAGTTCGAGATTCTGCCGGTGCGTTTTGAGCCGGATGGTCAGCTGCTGATGGCGGCGACGCGCGAGCGGTTGGCGCGTGCGGTGACGTTCTCGGCGCGACGGATCGATCGTGAGGTGTACATGCGGATCGCGGAGAGCGAGCAGCTTCGTGATTTTCTCAAGGAGCATTTCCCGATGCCGGAGGTGAGTGATGATCTGCTGCGGCAGGCTCGGCGGATGGCGGGGTAATCAGTACGGCATACCGCCGGCAGCTTGCCAGCGTTTGAACAGATCGACGGCTTCCTTGCGGAGGCATCCGGGTTGGACGATGACGGGTGACCCGCCACGGTCGGCCATGTCGATGTTGCTGATGCCCAGTTCGTTGAAGCCGAAGTCTTCGGCGTCGGCGATGGCGGCTCCGAAGACGATGCGTTGGATTCGGGCCCAGTGGATGGCGGTGAAGCACATCGGGCAGGGCTCGGTGGTTGAGTAGATCGTGGTGCCGGGGAGGTGGATGTCGCCCAGGATGGCGCAGGCTTTGCGGATGGCGCAGACCTCGGCGTGGGCGGTGGGGTCGGTGTCGTGTCGGACGTGGTTGTGGGTGGCGATGATGACGCGGTCGTTGTGGGCGATGACGGCGCCGAAGGGTGATTGGCCCATCTCGACGCCGGCGGAGCAGGCTTCGAGGGCGCGGCGCATCATTGATTCATCGAGTTCTGAGAAGCTCACGATGGGGTGCCTCCGGCGTGTTGCTGGGCTACGGCGAGGGCGAGTTTTTCGTAGTCGCGGGCGCCTGGGCAGCCGGTGGCGTAATCGAAGATCGACTGGCCGAAGCTGGGGCTCTCGGCGAGCTTGATGTTGCGGCGGATGGGGGGCTGATAGACGACGGCGTCGGCCCAGGGGACGGGTGTGCCGCGGGATTCGGTGAGGAAGTTATCGACGTCGGCGGTGACTTCGGCGGCGAGGATGGTCTGGCCTTCGTGCATGCAGAGGACGACGCCTGCGACTTTGAGGGAGGGGTTGATGCCCTCGCTAACGAGGCGGATGGTTTCGAGGAGCTTGCCGAGTCCCTGGAGGGCGAGGAAGTGGGCCTGCATCGGCACGATGACTTCGTTGGCGAGGGTGAGGGCGTTGACGGTGAGCAGTCCGAGGCTTGGCGGGCAGTCGATGAGGACGTAGTCGAACTGTTTGACGAGGTCGCGGAGTTTGTTTCGGAGGATGACCTGGGCCCCGCCGGTGACGAGTCTTGAGGCGAGTTCGGTTTCGGCTCCGGCGAGGTTGACGTGGGCCGGGAGGATTCCGCGGTGGGGGTCGAGTTCGATGACGGTCTCGGCGGCGGTGACATCGTCTTCGACGAGGAGGTCGTAGGTGGTGTGATCGAGGGTGTCGGGGTCGACGCCGTTGTAGAGGGTGAGGTGTGCCTGCGGGTCGAGATCGACCATGAGAACGCGTTGTCCGGCGCGGGCGAGGGCGTGACCCAGGTTCATGGTGGTGGTGGTTTTGCCGACGCCGCCCTTCTGGTTGAGGAGGGCGATGGTGCGGGTTTCGGCGGGCGGGCCGGGTTGAGCTGGCGGTGTGGCCGGGGCCGTGGGCGCAGCCTGGGGTTGGGCCGGGGCAGCGGCGGGGTCGATGGTGGGGTCGGCTGGGGTGGTGGCGGTTTCGGTCATGGCGACGCCTCCCTGCGTCTGAGGATGGATGACTCGTTCTCCCGACTCGGTGCGAGTATATCGACGTTCAGTGGGGAAGCGGCGTGTCTGATGGCCGATTGGCGATCGACCCCGGCTCAGGCTACGCTATCGCTCCTTTGCCCCCGTGTCGTCGGGGGCTTGCGCCAACCAGCGACCCACCCTTTAGATCAGCTTTCGTTCAGGAGCTCGCTATGCCCGCCAACGGTACTGTCAGCCAGGTCATCGGATCCACATTTGACGTTCAGTTTCCTGATGACCAGCTCCCTGATATTTACAACGCTCTTGAAGTGACCTTCAAGCTCGTGGATGAGGACATCAAGCTCGTCGGCGAGGTGCAGCAGCACCTTGGCGGGAGCCAGGTCCGTGCGGTGGCCCTCGGTTCGACCGACGGTCTGGCTCGCGGGATGAGTGTGACTGACACGGGGGCTCCGGTGTCGGTGCCGGTGGGTCCGGAGGTGCTGGGCCGGGTGTTCAACCTGCTGGGCGAGCCGATTGATAACGCCGGGCCGGTCACAGCGACCAAGCGTCGGCCGATCCATGCGGACCCGCCGGAGTTCACGGAGCTTAACCCCAAGACTGAGGTGCTTGAGACGGGCATTAAGGTCGTCGATCTGCTGTGCCCGTTTGTGCGTGGCGGCAAGATCGGTCTGTTCGGCGGGGCGGGCGTGGGCAAGACGGTCATCATCCAGGAAATGATCGCGCGAATCGCGCGTGAGCACGATGGTTATTCGGTGTTTGCCGGTGTTGGTGAGCGCACACGTGAGGGCAACGACCTCTGGCGCGAGATGGCTGAGGCGACGTTTACCGATGCCCAGGGCAAGACCATGACGGTGCTTGACCGTGTGGCGATGGTGTTTGGTCAGATGAACGAGCCGCCCGGTGCTCGTCTGCGGGTTGCTTTGTCGGGTCTCACGATGTGCGAGGAGTTCCGGGACTCGTCGGGTAAGGAGACGCTGCTGTTCGTCGACAACGTCTTCCGGTTCACGCAGGCCGGTTCGGAAGTGTCGGCGCTGCTTGGGCGAATGCCTTCTGCGGTGGGTTATCAGCCGACGCTGTCGACTGAGATGGGCGACCTTCAGGAGCGGATCACCTCGACGGAGCGTGGGGCGATCACGTCGGTGCAGGCCATTTATGTGCCTGCTGACGACCTGACGGACCCTGCTCCGGCGACGACGTTTGCTCACCTTGATGCGTTCGTTGTTCTTGAGCGTTCAATCGCTGAGAAGGGTATTTACCCGGCGGTGGACCCGCTGACGTCGACCTCGCGTATTCTCGACCCGAACATCGTCGGCGACGATCACTACGCGGTGGCTCGTCAGGTACAGACGATTCTTCAGCGGTACAAGTCGCTGCAGGACATCATCGCCATTCTCGGTGTTGACGAGCTGGCCGAAGAGGACAAGCTGATGGTCTCGCGGGCGCGGAAGATCGAGCGTTTCTTCTCGCAGCCGTTCTTCGTGGCGGAGCAGTTCACCGGTTTCCCGGGCATCTACACGTCGCTGGCCGAGTCGATCGACTCGTTCCGTCGGATCTGTGCCGGCGAGGCGGACGATCTGCCGGAGTCGGCGTTCATGTATGTCGGGACGTTGGATGATGCGAAGGCGAAGGCGGAGAAGATGGCGGCGGGGGCGTAAGGAGCGACTCACAACTCTGATTGATCGCAAGCCCACGACGGTTTTCGTCGTGGGCTTGTTGGTTTACAATCGCAATGTCAACCGGGAGTTGCGCATGTCGATTCTTTCACTCAAGACAGGTCAATGGTGGAAGCTTCCGGTGCTGCTGTTCATTGTGTTGCCATTGGTGCTGTTGTTGACGTGGCACGTGGGGTTGAAGATTCGGACGGCGTGGATTCTGTCGGAGATTCGGGACACCGGTCTCCCGACGACCGTTGCTGAACTTGATGCTTATCTGGATGAACCCGGAAAGATGAATGCCGTAGAGATCTTTCTGGAGGTCTTTGAGCTAGTAGAAAGTGATAGCGATCTAGAGGCGTTGCTCCCGGGATACGGCCGTGATGTCGAGGAGCCTGATTACGGCGTTCATTGGCCGGAGGAGCTTTCTGAAGCAAGGCGAGATTTGCTTCTGCTTAATCGAGAGGCTTTGGCCAGATCCTCGGAGGCGGTTGGTCTGACCTTTGCGCGTTACCCGATCAACATGGACGAGGGGATCGAGGTTCTCTTGCCCTATCTTGGTCAGGTTCGTTCATTCTAACGGCTGCTCAGGCTGCAGATGGCGGAGGCGGTTCAGGATGGTGACGGGCCCGCCTACATAGAGGGCGTCGCTGTCTATGCGTCACTCCTGCGAAGCATGGAGCACGAGCCCACCATGATCAGCGGGTTGGTGTACTCATTAATACTTGCCTACTTGATGGATTCGGTCGAACGAGATCTCGCTTTGCACTTGATGTCGGTTCAACAGTATGCCGAGATAGCTGATGCGATCTCACGCGACGCGCTTGTGGCGACGCACAAGAGAAACCTGGTCGGCGAGTACGTGCTGATTGACCAGACCTACCGATATCCGGTACCTGATGGCTGGGTGGTGGGCGATTTGTTTCCTTATGATCCACCGTGGGGTCGCATTGCACTGCGTGCATCGCAGCTTAGTGGTGTGTGGGCGCTGAACCGACAAAGATCACTGACGGGCTATCTGTCGTTTGCGTCAGATTTTGAGTTCAACGAGGTCTCGATGCTTGTTTTCGATCACGATGTGCAGACGCTGGACCCCTCAACTTGGTTTTCCTCCGAAGGTATCTTCGATGCGTTTGCTGATTCATCTCGACAGATGGAGATGAGGTTTGCTGTCTTCAAAACTGCATTGGCCTGCTATCAATACATGCTCCAGTATGGACGGATTCCCGAGACTCTGGATGAACTCGTGCCACAATTCCTGCCCTCAGTTCCCTACGACGACTACGGCCTGGGCCCACCAAGCACAGGGTTGAAGCTCAAGCGGCATGACTGGGGTCTTGTGGTTTACTCCAGAGGACCCGATGGGGAGGATGATGGTGGGATTCCGGTGAACTGGGATACGGAGCAAGATCCGGCCTCTGGCGATATCGTCTTCCGTGTCTTTGAGCATCCTGGTGAACCGCAGCCGAGGGCGGATCTGTTGCCATCGTCTCAATAGCCACAGACCACCCTTGCGGGTGGTCTGGGTGGGGGTCTTTGGTTTTTGGGTGGTGGTTGTTAGTAGACCAGGGCGGTGGCATCTTCGACGGCGTTGATGATCTGTTTGACCTGGAAGGGTTTGCGTAGGAAGCCGTCGAAGCCGGCCTGGGTGAGGCCTGCGGCCTGGCCTTCGGTGAGTTTGCTGCTTACGGCGATGACCTTGGTCATCTGCAGGTCGGAGTTGTCGCGGACGAGTTTGAGGACGTCTTCGCCGGAGATGTCGCCGAGGTGCAGGTCGATGAGGATGACGTGGGGTCGGAACTTTTCGCACTCGACGCCGGCGGCGAAGCCGGAGCGGGCGAGGGCGACTTCGTAGCCGGCCTGCTCGGAGAGCATTTTCTTGAGCACGTCGACCGTCTCGGAGGGTTCCTCGACGAGCAGGACGCGGGTCTTGCCCGATTGGAGGCCGTCGAGGGGGATCTGGTGCTGCTTCATGAACTTGATCAAGGCGGTCAGCGGGATCCGTCGGTCTTTGGAACCGGGGATCCGATAACCCTTGAGCTGCCCTGAATCGAACCATTTGCTGACGGTTCGGGGGGCGACGTTACAGATCTTGGCGACTTCGCCCGTGGTCAGGATGTCCTTTTGCTTCGGCATGGCTGTCTTTCTCCGTGGGTCTCCGTGTCGCCGACAAACGGCCGGCGACAAGGGCAACATCGGAAGAGCGGGGGGATGGATTAAGACCGTCGGCATCAAAAAAAACGATCGTGCCCATCGTGCCGGGTCCGATCATCATGCCGACAGGGGGTTGTCCGGGGAAGGTCCGGAATTGTCCGGCTGCAACGCCCATGGGGCCGGGCACGCATGGGGCGTGATATTGGCTTTCAGGGGCAGTGGGTTGGGCACAGGGGAAAGCGGGTCTTTAGATCGCCTGAGGGAATCGGGGATCGGTGTGCGCTACTACAGGAAAACCCTCGGTCGCGCGCCTATGCTTCCCTGTTCGACGCAAATTTCTCGAAAGGAAACAGAATGAATACGTTAAGCAGAATGTTTGTTGCGACCTTCGCCGTCATGGCTTTTGCTGGGGGCGCTACGGCTTATGCCTGCAGTGACTGTGGTTGCTCGACGAAGACCGAGGATGCTGGCAAGAGTATGACCGCCAAGTCGGACATTGTGGCGACGGCGATCTCGGCGGGTAAGTTTGAGACCTTGGTCGCTGCGGTCAAGGCGGCGGGCCTTGTCGAGGTGCTTCAGAGCGAGGGTCCGTTCACGGTGCTGGCACCGACGGATGAGGCGTTTGCGAAGCTGCCGAAGGGCACGGTCGAGACACTGCTGAAGCCTGAGAACAAGGACCAGTTGGTTGCGATCCTGACTTATCACGTGATCCCGGCGAAGGTGAAGGCGACCGATGCGCTCGACGCTGAGGTGGCGAAGACGGTCCAAGGCCAGTCCGTCAGCTTCGACCTTGAGTCGCGAGATGGCAAGCTGGTCGCGACGGTCAATGGGGCCGATATTCTGTACACCGATATCAGCACATCCAACGGCGTGATCCATGTGATTGATGAGGTGTTGTTGCCCGCGGCATCGAACTAAGCGACGCGACCGACCGCGTCTTGATCTTGAGCGAGGGCGACTGTTTCAGTCGCCCTCGCTTTTTTTGATCTCTGTGGGATTACACTTTGGTCTTGGACCCACTTCGCAGCCACTATCTCCTTGCTTACGCCGTTTTCGGGATCGTCCAGCCCTATGCCCCGCTTCTGCTTAAGGACGCGGGTCTGACGCAGAATGAGATTGGCTGGGTGATCGCGCTGTTTGGCGTCTCGGTGTTCATCACGCCGCCGCTGCTGAGTGCTTTGGCGGACCTTCATCTTCAGCCGAGACGGCTGATCGCGGGCATCTTTCTGGTGATGAGTTTTGGCCTGGCTCTTTTTGCGCAGGCCGAGGGCCTGGTGTTTGCTGCGGTGGGTTACGCCCTGGTTGCCTTGTGTATCACGCCGACATTTCCGGTCTCTGATGCCCTGCACTTCCGGGTTGAGGCGGAGCGTCCGGCTGATGTGCCCGAGACGCCGTTCCATCGCATCCGGGTCTATGGGGCTTACGGGTTTATCCTGCCGGCCGTCCCGCTGGCGATCTTTCTTCCGGATGGCGGCTTGGGTTCGCGGCTGGCGATGGTGTTCGGGATCGTGGTGTGTCTCCTGACGATTCTGAACACCCGGAGACTCCCCACGGTGAGGCATGAAGTGGCCACGGGGTCGCTGGCTGCGTTTCCGACCTGGACGGCGGCGAGGCGGCTGCTGCGGCCGGATGCGCGGTGGTTCTGCCTTGCGGTGCTTCTGTTTTCGTGCTCGCTCTCGGCGTATTACGGTTTTTATCCTCTGCATCTTCGTGAACTCGGGGTCGGCGACCGGTATATCGCGCTGATTGTCGCGCTGGGCGTGATCGCTGAGGTGTTCTGCACGCTGACGTTCGGGTGGCTCCGATCGCGTATCGGGCTGAGGGGCGTCGTGATTCTGGGTGCGGGAGCGTTGTGCGTTCGTCTTCTGCTGTTGTATGCGGTGCCAACGGCTGCTGCGGCGATCGTCTCGCAGCTCTTCCACGGGCCAGCCATGCTGCTGCTGGTGATCGCGGTCCCGGTGTTTCTCAATCAGCTCGCCGGTCGCACGGATCGGACGTCGATTCAGGGGGTGTTCGCGTTCATGGTTTTTGGTCTTGGACGGACGCTCGGCCCGATCGTGCCGGGTTTTGTGCCGGATAACAACCTGTCGACGGTCTTCGCGATGGGGATGACGCTCTCCGGGATCGCGACGCTGATTTTGGTACTCGGGTTCCGTGAGCCTTCTGACCGGACCGGTCCGGTCGAGTCGGCTATGCCGGCTCCGAGCCCTCGGCCATGACCCGTGGCTTGATGACTCGGGCTGGGTTCCCGCCAACGATCATGGCGGGCTCGACATCCCGGGTCACCACGGCTCTGGCTGCGACGACGGCGTTGTCGCTGACGGTCACGCCGGGGCCGACAAAAGCCTCGGCGCAGACCCAGACGCCCGAGCCGATGGTGATCGGGCTGCGGACCAGCGGGAGCTCGGGTCGGGTGTGGTCGTGGGTGCCGGCGCAGAGGTGGGCGTCCTGCGAGACGACGGTGTGGTCGCCGAGCTTCACCGGGCCCAGGTTGTAGACGTTGACCCGGTCGCCGATGAGGGTGTAGCTGCCCAGTTCGAGGAGCCAGGGGTGCATGATCCGGGTTGAGGGTCGGGTCCCGGAGGTTGAGGGGATGGTGGCTCCAAAGCGGCGGAGCCAGAATCGTCGCCAGCCGTAGCAGCGCGCCGGGCTTGGGCGGATCAGCAGGGTTTGAACGAGGGTCCAGAGCAATCGGCCAAGATATTCGGACCTTGCGTAGGGATACGCCGAGGTGCGATCGAGCCGCTGGACGGATCGCACCGTCTGGGTCGACGTGGGAGGGTGTGAATCGTGCTTGGGATCGCTAGCGGGCATAAGTGGCTTCATCGGATCGGCGGAGCAGCCGAAGTGACTGATACGCCAGCTGACGTATCATCGGTTCATCCCGAGATGCCCCCGCACCCCTCGAACGAGGCCAGGCCAGATCATGATCGACGTGATGATCATCACGTACAACGAGTCGCTCAACATCAAGCACTGCATTGTGTCGGTGCGTGGTTGGGCCAACAAGGTGTTTGTCGTCGATTCCGGATCGACCGATGGCACCCAGCAGATCGCTACGGAGCTTGGGGCCGAGGTGGTCCAGCATGACTGGGAGGGGTACGCGAAGCAGAAGAACTGGGGGCTGCGGACGCTGCCGTTCACGAGCGAGTGGGTGCTGATCCTCGACGCGGACGAGGTCATCACGGAGAAGCTGCGTGACCGGATGCTGGAGGTCACCCGCCAGCCGATGGACCGGGTTGCTGAGAACGGTTTTTTCATCAACCGGGTGACGTACTTCATGGGCCGGCCGATCTGGCACTGCGGGTACTACCCCAGTTGGAACATGCGGCTGATCAAGCGAGGCCGTGCGTTCTATGAGAACCGGGCGGTGCACGAACACATGATCGTGGATGATCCGATTGGTTACATCGACGAGCCGATGCTCCACAACGACCGCAGGGGCCTTGAGCATTTCATTGCCAAGCACAACCGCTACTCGACTCTTGAAGCGCAGCAGCTCTTCCATGAGTACGCCAGCCACCGCTCTTCGGACGAGGCCAACCTCACCGACGAGACGCGCAGGCGGCGCTGGCTCAAGCGCAACATCATGCACCGGATGCCGTTTCCGTGGCTCTGGCGATTCATCTACATGTATTTTTTCCGTCTCGGTTTCCTCGACGGTCGGGCGGGTTTTGACTTCTGCAAGCTCATCGCCACCTACGACGGGATGGTAGCGCTCAAGTTTCGCTACATCATGAGTCAGGCTAAACAGGCTGGTTTTGAGCCTGCTGAGGCGATGCAGTCGTCGGGCGGGACTCTTGCTGTGCCTGAAGGCGACACGCTGACCGCTCCGCCCACGATGCCGCTGCCCGATGACGAACCCGACCCGGTTGAGGGGACGGTTCGCCAGCTCCCGCCGGACCCGAGTCAGGATGGCTCGCATCGCGGGCCGGCGATGCAGACCCAGCCCGAGGCCAGTCCGTGGAACTTCCGTGAGAAACTGGCTCGCGCGGTCTGGATGCTTGTCGGTAAGCCGCTGTTCCGGGTGACGTTTCACAACTGGTACGGCCTGCGGGCGTGGATTCTCCGGCGCTTTGGCGCCCGGATCGGCAAGCGGGTCGCCATCCGGCCGACGGTGAACATCGAGGTGCCGTGGATGCTGCACATCGAGGACGATGCGACCGTCGGCGACTACGCCATCCTCTACAGCCTCGGACGCATCCACATCGGCAAGCGTTCGATCGTCAGTCAATACGCTCATCTCTGCGCCGGAACACACGACTACACCGACCGGACTTTTCGCTTGCTCCGCACGCCGATCAACCTCAGCGACGACGTGTGGATCGGTGCGGATGCCTACATCGGCCCGGGTGTCACCATTGGGCGTCTAAGCGTCGTTGGCGCTCGATCGAGCGTGTACAAGAGCATGCCCGAGCGTCATGTCTGTGTGGGTAACCCGGCCCGCGCGATCAAGGAACGCGTGCTCATCTGAGTCGTATCAGAATTTCTCGATGATCTCGGCGAGCTTCACCCCGCTGTCCGACCACCGATAGCGATGAATCCTCTCTCGACCGCGCTCGATCAGCGTTTTGGCGAGGTCTCGATCGGTCAGCAAACGCTCGATTGCATTGGCGAGTGCTGTGGTGCTGTCGGGGTCAGCGTGGAGGGCGGCGTCGCCTGTCACTTCGGGCAGGGCGCAGCAGTCGGCGACCACCACCGGTACACCAAAGGCCATCGCCTCGATCGCCGGGATGCCGAAGCTCTCGCACTGACTGGGCAGCGCGAAAATCCGCGCCCTGCGATAGGCCCAGGTGATCCGCTCGGTCGCGACACGTCCCTCCACGGCGACCCGATCGCTCAGTCCCAGCGTCTTGGCACGCTCAACCAGGGCGTCGAGGTCTTCTTTCGCTCCCCCGCCAAGAACCCGGTAGCTCACGCCTTTGTGACCCCGCTGGTCGAGTTCGGCGAGTGCCTCGATCACGCGCCATTGCTGCTTGTAAGGCGACACATTGCTGACGGTCAGGATCTCGTCGGCTCGCGGGTCGATCTGCTCGCGATGAGCTTCCTCGTAGAGATGATCCGGCAGACCGTTGGGAAGAACCGAGCATCGCTTCGTGTCGAATCCGTGATGCGTGGTGACGGTCTGCATCAGGTATTCGCTGGTGAAGGTCAGCCATGTCGCATCGCGTAGTGACCTGCGATGCCGTCTGCGCTTGAACCAGGCGATGAGGTGATGTTTCCAGCTAAACCACGCCTGGTAGCGATACGGCCAGGGGTCCTGATGATGGCAGATCACCGGCACGCGGACCCTGCCGCACGGCATCATGCCGTTGAGTTGAATCAGCACACGGACCCCGCGGTCTTCAACCAGCTTCGGTAGCATCCTGGCCTCATAACGATCCCTGGCTTGTCGCTGGCGAGTCGATGGGTCGGCCCAGATCAGCTTGACTCCTGCGGGCCAAGTCACATCGCTCGCCTCCTCGTGCAGCGGGTGGCCGCGTGTCAGCAGCAGTCCGATAGCCCAGCCCGGTCGAGCCTGGGCTAGTGCGCGCGTCAGCTCGATCCCGACGGTCAGCCCGCCACCACCTCCGATGGAGAGACCGTTGATCAGAATCATGCCGCTTTCCGCCATGAGGAGTTCCTGAGCGACCGCCTTGCGGCCGATCGTTAAGGTAACGGGATAGACGCCCTCAGGAGCACCGCCGTCAGCCCATCGTCGTCACCTATTCGCGTGGTCATCCAGCAGCCGGCCCTCCCGGCTTATCGGGTCCCGGTCTTCAAAGAACTGGCACGCCGTCCCGGACTCGATGTTCTGGTGACGTATACGCACGATCCGAAGCTCCCGAATCTTGAGCCGGATGGGTTCGCCGCTGAGCCAAGCACCCTGCGTAGCCTCCGGCTGGGCGGGCGCGAGGTCCTCTGGGACCCGGCCCAGATCCGCTACGCCACGAAGAAGCGTGCCGATGTCCTTGTGCTGACCTGGAACGCCCACTATGCGTCGCTGCCGATCGCTCTCAAGCGTGCTCGATGGTCGGGCGTCGGCACCGTCGTCTGGGGCCATGGCTACTCCAAAACCGAAGCCGGTTGGCGGGCGAAAGTCCGCACGCGCCTCGGCCGCCAGGCCGACGCCATGATGTTCTACAGCCGCTCGATCGCCAAACGGTACGAACAAGAGGGCTTTGAGCCCGAGCGACTCCACGTCGCCGCCAACGCCCTCGACCAAACCAACATCCAGCACGCGCGAGAGAACTGGGTCTCACGGCCACTCGAGCTCGAGCGTTTCAGGGACCAGCACGGACTCAATCACGGGCCGATCGCCCTCTACGTCTCTCGCTTCGCGCCTGCGAACCGGGAGGACTTACTGATCCGTGCGACGCCCTCGCTCGTCGAGCGCTTCCCACAGTTCAGAGCCGTACTTATCGGCAAGGGCGAGACCGCGGGTGAGCTTAAAGCCCTCGCGGAGAAACTGGGTGTTGCAGACCATGTCCTCATGCCGGGCGCGATCTATGGCGACCTCGAACTCGCCCCCTGGTTCCTGGCTGCTGATGCCTTTGTCTACCCCGCCAACGTCGGTCTGAGTCTGATTCATGCCATGGGCTACGGCGTGCCGGTTGTGGTTGGTGACGACTTGGCCTCTCACAACCCTGAGATCGATGCGCTGGAACCGGGTGTCAACGGCCTGACTTTCGCCGATGGCGACGCCAATGCGCTCGCCGAAACGCTGACCGATCTGTTCCACGACAGCCAGCGACACGAGGCGATGCGGGACGCAGCGCTGCGCACGGTCACCGAAGATTTCACCCTTGAACACATGGTCGATGGCTTCGAGGCAGCGATCCGCTACGCGGCCGGGCGGCACGCCTGACGACGCGCGATCAGGAACCCACTTAACCAGAAAAGACTCGCTGGCTCCGGGACTGGATAGGGTCCGGGGGGAATTTCGAGCGTTGCGCGTTCTCGCGTGGCAGTGCTCGCCGAAGGGATCGGGAAGTCCGGTTCGAGATGTGAGAGCAGGTAGCCGTCTTCGACATCAAAGCCCCAGACCAGCGCTGCGCAGAACCCGCTGTTGGCGTCGTGAGCAAACTGAACCCTCGAATCGCTCTCTCCGCTGAGGTAGAGCTCAAGCGTCAGCGTCGAGCCGATCACGGCCTTGAGAGCCACCAGTTCATTTCCGCGATTGTTGTAGGGGTCATCGTCCGCGTTGGCTATATCCTGCTGAAGCACGCCGGTGCTGCCGGTCTCGCCGGCCCGGTTGCGGGTATGGGTTGCGGTGTGTTCGTAGAGATTGTCGGTTGAGCCATCAGTCTGGACGCGAACCGTCGCAAGTCCGTTGTTGGTGGCGTTGTTCCCGCCAAACCCACCGGCGCTGGATGACGCGGTGTGGTTGGTCGAGTCGAGGACACTCATGGCGAACTGGAACCAGACGGTGACCTCGGTGCCGTCAGGAAGGGTGTCGGAGAGGACATCAAAGGTGTCGTGGTAGCGAGACCAGCCGGAGCTGTCGCCGAGGAAGTCGCGGGAGTTGCTGGTCTCGGTTCGGGTGCCGGCGCTCATGCTGATGACGCCTTGGTCTGGCTTGGTACGAGCCAGACCGGCCGCGCCGGCGAATCCGTCGATGGACCCTTCGTTGATGTCGAACTCAGCACGCTGGTAGTCGATCGACGTCGTCGGGTAGGCGTACGTGAGGGTCTTGATCTCCTGGAAGACTCGTGAGCCCACGTAACGGGCCACACCCTGGCCATTGCCCTCGGCGATGGGGGTGGTCATCGGTCCGGCCCACGCGACGCTCTGGCCCAGCAGCACCAGTCCGACCGCCACGATCATCGGCAGAATCCGTCTCATCATCAGATGACTCCTTCTCCAATGGATTACACACCTCTCCCTGTGCCCATCGAAAGCAAGATTAAGCTTACGAAAGGTGCTCTGGAGAATCCAGAAAAAACTTTATCGCTAAATAAGACTCTACGGCTGGGCGGCTCGCGGATCGATCAGCCGTTCGCCGTGCTCGGCCATGACTGCCAGTGTCTCGCGCCACCACGGGGCTGTCGGGTCCCAGGAGAGTCGCTGGCCCTCGCTGTCCATCCACCCGCCCCAGATGACGATGCCGTCGGCGTGCTCCAGGCAGGTCTCGAGTTGGATGCGCCAGAAGGCGGGCTCGATGAGCTGCAGTTTGACCTTCTGATTGGACACGTGGTACTGCGGCCAGAGGAAAGCGTAGACCGGCTTGCCGTACTGCCGCGCTTCGCGGAGATTGGCCTCGGCGTAGGTCACCCAGCCTTCACGATCTTCATAAAACGTGTAGAGCGAGGGATAGATGATGTCGACGCGGTCCGCGATCGGAGCCACCGCCCGATTATCTGCCTGCCACCGCAGGTACTCCGGCGAGTCGACTGGTTTGATCGCACGCCAATAGTCCCTCACGGGCGGGAAGCTGTAGTAGCCGATGGTCAGGTCCGGACGCGCCTCGCGCACCCACTGCGTCACCAGATTGAACTTGCGGACCGTCTCGGCAACGACCTCGGGCTCTCCCCGCATCGGCCAGTGCTCGATGTCGAGAAACATGATCTCGCCGCGCGGGATATTTGCCATGGAGGCAATTACTCTCGCCCGGATCGGCTCGTCCTGATCCTCGCCCTTGGACCATAACCGACCGTGAGTGCGGAGCCGGGGCATCCCGAAGAGCGATTCGAGATCGGGCTTGTTCTGGTAAAGCGTCGCGTCGTAAACAGGAAAAGCGGGCCCCGAAACGAGAACCCGCTCGCCGATGGGTCCGTGCATGATCGTTGGCTGCGCCCGGGACATCCCGGATGAGCAGAGCAGCAAGCCCACACACAGCATCGGCCCACAGACCAGTAACATCACAGACTTCATACTGGCTGCACTCTCTCACCGCTACGATTGGCCGTGTTCTCAATGTTCTGAGGTGCCTGGGGCATCATCCCTTGTGCGCCCGCCGCGAGCATGACCCTCACGTCGCGGTCGATCGTCCCGATCATGATGAAAAAGATCATCAGCGGATAGGAAGCGATGAACGATCCCTGCTTGAGTGTGAGCAGGCTGTAGAACAGCGCCAGGCCGAAAACGGTCGCGACCAGGCTACGCGCCTCGGGAAACGGGGCAACCGCTGAGAATGACCGATAGAACGCCCTAAGTATCAGCGCATAAGCCACGAGATACATGCCCATACCCACCAGACCAAGCTCGCCTAGAACCTCTGCGGGAACAAAGTGCGGATAAAAACCAATGATGTCATTGGAAAACGACGCAGAGCTACCCAGCCCAAGAAGCCAGTACAGAACCCCCGCTTCGGCCCACGCACCCAACAGGATGGCCGATGGTCCCAGCCGCGTGTCCCAGTAGTTTTCCAGCATATTGGCGATCGCAAACCGCTCGCCCGTCGATGTCTGGAGCAGCACCAGCGCCAGCACACCCACGATGCCGATACCAAAAACAATCGAGATGAAGTTGCCGAGTGATTTGATCTTGTAAGCAAATGGCAGCATGAGGATGATCACACCCACCGAAGCAAAAAACTGTCCACGGGATGAGGACGCGATGATCAGAGTCAACGCAAGACCCACCACCAGCCAACGAGCCCACCGGAACCAGTCCGGCAGGAACGGCAGCTTGAGCAAGGCAATAATGATCGCCAGATAGCCGCCAAGCGACGCCAGTTCGAGCGGGTTGCCGATCTCGCGGATCTGATTATTTGCCGTTCCCTCCACCGCCAGCTGGACACCCCGGACACTCCAGTTCGGGTTCATCAGCAAGGTAATGAGAAGAAACAAACCGAGAACCACGGTCATCACCAGCCCATCCCGGATCGCCTTGGTGTCACTCGCCGCCAGCGGGGCCAAGAACCCAAACGGAATCAGGTAGATAAGCGAGCTCCGCAGCACCCCGAGCGTCTCTCCCCGGTCCACCGACCAGACCACCGAGATGGCGCAGTAGACATACATCGCCGCCAACACCCCAGCCCCCGCCCCGAGCTTGGGCAAACGCATCTGCTGCTGCATCATCATCGATGTAAACGCCATCAGGACGATCAGCGCTGTCATGTAGTTGGTAAGCCAGTAATACGACACAAACACGTTGCTGCCTGCCTGTGCCCACTGCTCGAACACGAAGCAGCACAACACCAGGCCGACCGCGTAGCCCGGCCGGATCCACACGGCGATGCTCAGGGTCGTCATGATCAAGAAGAAGATGAGAATCGTCAGTGCAGAAATAACCGGACTCCTGATCGGGGGCCGCAACCGGCCCACATCCTGTCCTTCGGCGTTCGGTACGCCTCTTATCCATGCTACCGCACCCCGACCCAGTCTTCCGCCCCATATTCCTCACGCCACGTCCGAATAATCCGCACCTGAACGCTCCCGTACCACCCCGCGATCCGCCGATGATCCGCTAACCAGCCCGCTGAGATACCCCGCACCCTGCGCCACCAACCCCCGCCCGAGCCGTCCATGCGCGTCCTAATCCTCAACCAGCCGTTTCATCCTGATGTCGCTGCCACGGCTCAGCACGCCCACGACCTCGCCCGCTACCTCGTCCAACAGGGCCACCAGGTCGACGTCGTCGCCTCCCGCTCCATCTACGGCCAGACCGGAGCGACCCTGCCTCAATTCGAGGTCATGGATGGCGCGATCGAGGTTCACCGCGTTGGCGTCTCGATCTTCGGCAAACGCGGCATCGCCGCCCGGCTCGCCGATTTCCTGCTCTTCTACGCCCTTGCCGCACTCAAAGTCCTGACCCTTCCTCGCGCTGATGTCGTGGTCACACTCACCACACCTCCTTTTATCGGACTCCTTGGGGCGATACTCGCCAAACTACGCGGGTCTCGCTGGGTCTACTGGGCCATGGACCTCTACCCGGATGTCCCTGTTGCCCTGGGCGTGATGAAGCCAGACAGCATCCTGACGCTCGGCTTCGAGGCCCTCAACCGCTGGTGCCTGCACCACGCTGACCGCACGGTCGCCCTGGGCCGGTGCATGAAGGCACTTATCGAATCCAAAGGCATCCCGCCCGCCAAGGTCGACTGGATCGGCGTCTGGGCTGCCAACCAACCTCAGGAAACCGACCCGTCTGCCAGTTCCTACCGCGCTGACTGGCAGCTTGGCGACCGTTTTGTCGTCATGTACTCCGGCAACCTCGGCCTCGCCCACGATGCCGAGACGCTGGTCGCCGCCGCCGAGCGTCTCCAGCACCGCGAGGACATCCGCTTCGTCTTCGTCGGCTCGGGCAAACGCATGGCCGAGATCCGCGACCGAGCCCAGGCCCTCCCCAACACCGATCTTTACGGCTACCAGCCCCGCGAACGCCTCGCCGACCTGCTTGCCGCCGCTGACCTCCACCTCATCAGCCAACTCCGCGCTTTCACAGGCATTGTCGTGCCCTCGAAGCTCTACGGCATCATGGCCGCGGGGCGCGCCTCGATCTTCGTCGGGCCCCAAGACGCCGAAGTCGCCCTCGAACTCACCGAGTCCAACGCTGGCATCACCCTGCCCGTTGGCGACGCCGACGCCCTTGTCCACGCCATCGAACAACTCGCTGCTGACCGACCGCGCTGCAAACAACTCGGCGACAATGCCCTCGCCGCCGCCCGCGACAAGCACGCCGTCGAGCACCGCTGCGCCGCCTGGGAACGAGTCCTCCTCGGCGTGATACGCACGCCACGCGATCAAGAGATCGCGCCGTGATGAGCGCCCCCCTTCACCCCGCTGGCCCTCGTTCCCCGATCGAACGAACCCTCGACCGCTGGTCGCGCCCGCTGCTGGTCATCTACTGGCCCATACTCTTCCTGGCGACCCACTGGCCCGGCCTCACACTACCCTCCGCCACGCCCGTCGTTCAGACCGACAAGCTGGTCCACGTCGCGGTCTTCGGCCTCCTCGCATGGCTGGCCCTCAGAGCCCAACTCCTCACCCGTCTCCTGGGCCGCCACGTCGGCGACCTGGTCACCCTCACCATCGTCCTTATCTATGCCCTGCTCGATGAGTACACCCAGCAGTTCGTCAACCGCTACTCCGGTATCGAAGACGCCGTGACCAACGTCATAGGCGTCCTTACCGCCTACCTCGCCTGCCGACCCAAGCACACCATCCCGCGGCGCGATCGACTCGCTATCACCGCCCGCTGGCTGGTCATCCTCCTCACCCCCGGCCTCCTGCTGCTGTTCATGCGCCCCGAAGCCAATCCATGGCTGATCCGGCTCGCTTCTACCGTGGGCCTTGGCACCCATGGTGCTGACAAACCCGGTCATCTCTACGTCGCCGCCCTCTGGACCTTCCTCCTCGCCACCGCCATGCCCGCCGGGCTCAGGCGACCGCGTTGGTCGGTCCTCATCACCGTCTTTGTTATCGCCGCCTCGGCCCCGCTCATCGAGATGGCCCAGCGGGATACTGGTCGTGGCTTTGAAACCGCTGATGTCTACTGGCATCAGGTCGGCCTCCTCGCCGCGCTCGTCGCCTGGGTCCTCATCGCTGGAGCCCAGCCCCTTCTGACCGCTTTGAACATCGGGACCCGCACCCATGCCCGCTGACTCCGCGCCCCCATCCTCTGCCGAAGCAAGCGCCAAGAGCGCAGGCGATCAGGTGGGGGGGGCCACCCTGACCGTGAGCGGGCTCACGCTCGTCTCCCGGGTCACCGGACTCGTCCGCGATGCCGTCCTCGCCGCCACCCTCGGCCTCTCGGCGTGGGCCGACATCTTCTTCCTCGCCTTCCTCATCCCCAACCTCTTCCGACGACTCTTTGGCGAGGGTGCCCTCACCTCCGCCTTCATCCCCGCCTACACCCGCATCGCCACCGCTGACCCGCCCCGCGCCTCGCGCTTCGCCTCCGCGGTCCTGCTCATCACCACCCTCATCACCATCACCCTGATGATCCTCGCCCTCGCGCTCATCGGGCTGTTGCTGACCAGCGACGACCTATCCCAACGCGCCACCGAAACCCTCCGGCTTACCGCCTGGATGCTCCCGTACATGCCGCTGATCTGCCTGGTCGCGCTCCTGGGCGGACTCCTCCAGACCGCAGGCCGCTTCGCACCCGCCGCCGCAGCGCCGGTGCTGCTCAACCTCTGCATGATCGCCGCCGCGCTCTACGCAGCCTCGATCTCCGATGAGTCCCGCGACATCGCCTACGCCCTCGCCTTCGCTGTGCTCATCGCCGGAATCCTCCAACTCACCTGGATGATCGCCACCGCCTCACGCCGCAACCTCCTCACCGCCGCACGCCACGGCACCGCACCCGATGTCCGCGCCATGGCCTGGCGGATGCTCCCCATGACCGCTGGCCTCGCCGTCTTCCAGATCAACGCCCTCTTCGACAGCCTCATCGCTTTCCTGCTCTCACCGCCCGCGATCGACATGACCCTCCAGCAGATCACCTATACCACCGTGTCCTGGCTCCCCGGCGAACCGGCTTATCCCATCGAATCCGGCTCCGTCGCCGCCATCCAGTGGGCCCAGCGCCTCTATCAGTTTCCTCTTGGCGTCTTCGGTATCGCCGTCGCCACCGCCACCTTCCCCGCCCTCGCTCGTGCCGCTTCCCATCGGTCTGACTTCCGGGGTGTGCTCCGCCGCGGTCTCGCCCTGGCCCTTTTCCTTACCCTCCCGGCGAGCATCGGCCTGGCTCTGGTCGCTCGTCCCATCGTCGAACTGATCTACCAACGCGGCGCCTTCGACGCCGACGCCACCGCCCGCGTCGCCCAGCTCCTCATGGCCTATGGCGTCGCCGTCTGGGCCTACTCCCTCACCCATGTGCTCACTCGCGCCTGCTACGCACTCGACCGACCGTCCGCCCCGCTGAAGATCATGGCGTGGACGGTCCCGCTGAACCTCGCCCTCAACCTCACTTTGATCTGGCCTCTCGGTGCCACCGGCCTCGCCTGGTCCACCGCGATCGCCTCCATCGCTCAAGTCCTCGGCCTGCTCATGCTCCTTCGCCACCACCTCGACCCCCGACTTCTCTCCGACCTTACCCGCACCATCTTCGCCACCGTCGTGATGACCGCCACCATCCTCGCCGCCGGTCAACTCGTTTCGGATGCAGCCCACCCCGGCGTCCATGTGCTCGTCGCCATCACCGTCGGCATGTGCAGCTACGCCCTCTGCGCCTGGCCCCTTGGCCAGCTCCACCTGCTTGGTCTCCGCTCCCGGTCTTGATGTCTACTTCAACGCAAACGTCTGCTGCACCGACGCCACGATTCCCGATTCAGTGTCCGTGATCGTCACCCTGACGGTTGCCTCATCGACCGCCGCGCCATCAATCGGCAACTCGAAGGTGTAATGCGTGCCCGTGATCCCTGACCGGTACGCCGCATCAAACGCCTTAGGTCCGTACACTTTCTGCGCCAGCACCACCGGCTCACTTCCGGAGACGATGCGCACGACATCAACAACAGCCTGACCGCTGATCGGCCGCATCCGCCCGCGATTATCCAGCGTCCGGACATACGCCCGCAGCGTGTCCTTCACCCCATCCTCATCTGTATCCACAGCACCCGACAGCCGACCCAGCGTCACCTGACTAAACACCGGAGCGTCCGCGCCCTCCACATTCCCCTTCAACTCCAGCCGCTGCCGCAGCGCCGCTACCTCGGCCTCCGACCGCCGAAGCTCCTCTGTCATCCGAGCGATCGTGTCCTGATGCTCCGCTCGTTCACGCCGGAGCACAGCGTTGTCCCGGCTCGCCGAGCAGCCCGGCAGCCACGCCACCGAACCCATCAACAACGCCGCCATCAAAACAGGTCGCACAACCATGAATCGGCCTCCGTGCTGACCGCGAGGGTTATTCACCCCCGCCCTTGCCCCCCTCGCCGGCACCAGCAACACCCTCAGGCAAGTGCGTCAGAATCGAGTCCGCCACGCCGTACTTCACCGACTCCTCCGCATCGAGCCAGAAATCACGCTCGCAGTCCTTGGCGATCTGCTCGTAATCCTTGCCCGTGTGATGACTCATCACCTTGTACAGCCGTTCGCGCGTCCGCAGCATCTCCTTGGCATGAATCGACAGGTCCGTCGCCTGGCCCTGCATCACCCCGCCCATCAACGGCTGGTGCACCAGCGACCGGCTGTTCGGCAGCATGTAACGCTTGCCCGCCGTCCCCGCCATCATCAACACCGCGCCCATCGACGCCGCGACGCCGATGCAGTACGTCGCCACGTCCGGACGGATGAACTGCATCGTGTCGTACACACCCAGACCCGCCGACACCGACCCGCCCGGCGAGTTGATGTAGAAGTGAATGTCCGACTTCGCGTCCTCGTTGGATAAAAACAGTAACTGAGCGATGATCAGGTTCGCCGACTCGTCGGTGACCGGACCCGGCAAAAACACAATCCGGTCCTTGAGCAGACGCGAATAGATGTCATACGCCCGCTCGCCCCGCCCCGTCTTCTCGATCACCATCGGAATCAAACTCATATCGTCTCAGCCTTTCGCTTGGCGTCTTGAGGAATCAAGCCGGATTGTAGCGATCGGCGCAGACCGCCGACGGCGCTCGACTTTCTCTCCCCGGATACGATACGGACATGACCGCCACAGGCATCAAAGCCCACCCCCAACAAACCACCCTCGCCCCCGAGGTCGGACCCGTCTCCCTCTGGCTCCGCGCCACCCTCGCCCTCGCCTGGCGCGAACTCACCCGATTCTCAAGACAGCGAACAAGGATCATCGGCGCCCTCGCCACACCCGTTATCTTCTGGATCCTCCTCGGCTCTGGACTCAACAACGTCGTCACCGTCGGCGAAACCGCCGCGATGCCCAGCCCGTTAAGCGATCCCTCGGCCAATGGTGGGGGGGGGGTGGGCTACATGGCTTACTTCTTTATGGGCACGGTCCTGATGATCGTCCTCTTCACCGCCATCTTCTCGATGATCACCGTCATCGAAGACCGCCGCGAAGGGTTTCTCCAAGGCGTCCTCGTCTCCCCAGCACCCGGCTCCGCCGTCGCCGCTGGCAAAATGCTCGGTGCCGCCACCATCGCCACCCTCCAAGGCGGGCTCTTCCTCATCGCCTGGCCCCTCGTCTACGGCCCCATCGCCATCACCTGGTGGCTGGCCGCCTTCGCCATCATCGCCGTCGTTGCCCTCGGCCTCGCCGGGCTCGGACTCCTGCTCGCCTGGCCCATGAACTCCACCGCCGGCTTCCACGCCCTGATGAACGTCCTGCTCATGCCCATGTGGTTCCTCTCCGGGGCCGTCTTCCCTCTCGACGTCGCACCCCTCTGGCTGCGCATCCTCGGCTACATCAACCCGCTTACCTACGGTCACACCCTCCTGAGCTTCACCATGTTTGAAGGCGCCCCGCCCGCCCCGCTCGTCCCCGCATGGCTCGCAGCCATCCTGTTGCTTGCCTCTGTGGCGGCCGCCCTGTTTTTCGCCTCCCGAGCCGTCCGAGGTGGACGATGAACGCCATGGTCCGACACCGCATCTTCCTCGCCCTCGGCTTCACCATGCTCACGCTCGCTGGCGGGATGATCGTCATGGGCCTCATGACACGCCCCGCCTCCACCACCACCGTCGGCACCGCCGAGCCCGACCCCGCCTTCGGCAGCCCCCTCGAACAACCCGCACCCGCCTTCTCGCTCATCAACGCCGACGGCGAAGCCTTCGACTCCGAAACCCTCGCCGGACAAGTCTGGGTCGTTGACTTCATCTTCACCCGATGCCAGCTCGTCTGCCCCATCATGACCCTCCGCATGAGCCAGCTCCAGGAACGCCTTGAACTCCTCGGCCTCAAAGATGCCCGCATGGTCTCCATCTCCGTTGACCCCGACAACGACACCCCCGAGGTCCTCGCCGCCTTCGCCGACAAGTACTCAGCCGACCGCGCCCGCTGGTCCTTCCTCACCGGCGACCGCACCACTATCTGGGACCTCGTCCAGGACGGCTTCAAGCTCGCCCTCGATGAAGATCCCGGCAACGACATGATGCCCATCACCCACTCCTCCAGAATCCTCGTCGTCGATCGCTCCGGCACCGTCCGCGCCACCTTCGACGGCCTGACCGAAGGCACCGTCGAAGCTATCGCCGCCTACGTCGGCGCTCTCAGCGCCGAGTAACCTCTCCCTCTCCTCCTCCTCCCTCAAACCCTTTACCAACTACCCTCTAGATATCACCCTCACCATGCTCGCAGCGCTCCTCCCCAATACCTGGTTCGTCGATCAGCCCCAGTGGCTCCTGCTGCTGTTCATCGTCATCGCCCTCACCGTCCTCGTCCGCGGCGCCGACTGGCTCGTCGAAGCCGCCGCCGCCACCGCCTACAAGTTCGGACTCCCCCGCATTGTCGTCGGCGCCACCATCGTCTCCCTCGGCACCACCAGCCCCGAGATGGCCGTCTCCGTTCTCGCCGCATGGTCCGGCAACGCCGGACTCGCCCTGGGCAACGGCGTCGGCTCCATCATCGCCGACACCGGACTCATCTTCGGCCTCGGCTGCATCGTCGCCGGCACCCTCCCCGCCAACCGCTTCCTGCTCACCCGCCAGGGCTGGGTCCAGTTCGGCTCCGGCGCCGTCCTCGCCGCCATCTGCTACACCCTCTGGTTCAACCAGGGCGACACCGCCACCTTCGGCCGCATCTTTGGCGTCGTCCTTGTTGCGCTCCTCGCCGCCTACCTCTGGATCTCCGTGCACTGGGCCCGACAACAATCCGCCCAGGCACCCATCTCCGACGAACACCACGGACACGAAGTCCAGCCTCATTCCACCCTCTGGCTCGTGGGCTTTGGCCTCCTCGGACTCGCCATGGTCATCCTTGGCGGAGAAGTCATGGTCCAGTCCGCCTCCACCCTCGCCCTCCGCTGGGGCGTCCCCGAAGTCGTCATCGCCGGCACCCTCGTCGCCATGGGAACCTCCACCCCCGAACTCGTCGTCGGCATCATGGCCATCCGCAAAGGCCACCCCGAACTGCTCGTCGGCAACGTCATCGGCGCCGACATCCTCAACGTCCTCTTCGTCATCGGCTTCGCCGCCCTCGCCGCACCCCTGCCCCTCGTCGAAGCCACCTCCTCCTGGCCCAACGTCTTCCTCCAGCTCCACATCCCCACCATGCTCGCCATGCTGGTCCTGTTCCGAATCTACGTCGCCATGGCCGCCCGCAAAGGCCACTTCTCCGGCTGGATGGGCTACCCCCTCGTCCTCATGTACGTCGCCTACCTCGTCATCCAGTACGCCGGGTCAATCGAGTAAGGTCACTCTGCTCGGGCACCACGGGTCATCTCGGGTTCCACATGCATCTCGGGTGCCACGGGTCATCGGAGCAACGCGACGTGACCCGTGCCGACAACCACCAACCGTGGATTGCCGCTTTTCATCACCATCAATCGAGCCGAGCGTGACACGAGCCAGAGGCGCAAACCTCTGGGCCCATCCCCTCACAAAACTCTCAGCACAAGCCAACAATCCGAGCGTACTCCACGAGATGAAACCCGCTCCACCAACCCTTCACTCAAACAACCCCTCATCCCGCTCCGCCAGCTCCACCCCCACATGCGCCGCCGCCCGCGCTGTCAGCGCCCGACCCCGACGCGTCCGCGCCAGAAAACCGATCTGCAACAAAAACGGCTCCACCAGCTCCTCCAGCGTCGCCGAGTCCTCACCCAGCGTCGCCGCGATCGCCTCCAGCCCCACCGGCCCGCCCTCGTACACCGTCCCGATCACCTTCAGGTACTTCCGGTCCAGCTCGTCGAGCCCTAGCTCATCCACGCCCTCGAGCGCCAGCGCCTCATCCACCACACGGCTCGTCACCTTCCCCGCCGCACGCACCTGCGCAAAATCCCGCACCCGTCGGAGCAACCGATTCGCGATCCGGGGCGTCCCCCGCGCCCGATCCGCGATGGTTTTGAGCCCCTCCAGCAACCCCGCATCCTCCGAACCCTCCGCCAACATCCCCAGCAACCCTGCACTCCGCCTCAGGATGCTCAGCAGCTCCTCCACCGTATAAAACTCCAGGCTGTGCACCAGCCCGAACCGCGACCGCATCGGACCCGACAACAACCCCGCCCGCGTCGTCGCCCCGATCAACGTAAACGGCTTGATCGGCAGTGTGATCGCCTTCGCGTGCATTCCCTGGTCCAGCGTGAAATCAATCTTGAAATCCTCCATCGCCGGGTAGATGTACTCCTCCACCACCACCGGCAACCGATGAATCTCATCAATAAACAGCACATCCCCCTCCGCCAGCCGCGTCAGCGTCCCCACCAGGTCCGTCGGCCGCGTCAATGCCGGACCCGATGTCGTCACCAGATTCGCCCCCATCTCCTGCGAAATGATCGTCGCCAGCGTCGTCTTGCCCAATCCAGGCGGGCCATGCAACAAAACATGATCCATCGGCTCACCCCGCTGACGAACCGCATCCAACGCGATCGTCAGCTTCTCCACCAGCCGCGCTTGACCCACATACTCCCCCATCCGCGTCGGCCGCAACGACTGCGCCACCGCCTCCTCCACCGGCCCCTCCGACTGCGCCGTCACAATCCGTTGCGTCGCCATCAACGCATCCTAACACCACCCAACCCGATCAGTCAGCCCACCCCCAAACCACCACCCCGACACAAGCTCAACCCTCCCCCGACACCCGATCCACTTCCTCCAGCGACGTGATCCCCGACACCACCAGCTCCGCGCCGTGCTGCACCATCGGCCGCAACCCGCCCGCCAGCGCCGCCTCCTTCAAACCCGACATGCTCACCTGACCCAAAACCGCATCTCGCACCGAATCCGTCAACGGCATCAACTCAAAAATCGCTCGACGACCGTTGTAACCCGAACTGAAACACGCCTTGCAACCCACCGCCTCCCACCGAACCTTCGCGTTCGCCGCCACCTGACCCAGCCGCGCCAGGTCCTCATCCCGCATCGGAACCTCTCGACGACACCGCGGGCACAACACCCGAACCAGCCGCTGCGCCAGCACCAGCGTCAACGACGACGCCACCATGTAAGGCTCCACCCCAAGATCAAGCAGCCGGATCACGGTGCTGATCGACCCCTGTGCGTGAACCGTCGACATCACCAGATGCCCCGTGTTCGCCGCCTGCATCGCCGTCTTCGCCGTGTCCGCATCCCGGATCTCACCCACCACCACCACGTCCGGGTCCTGCCGAAGCGTCGACCTCAGCAGATTCGCAAACGTGTGATCTCGCTCCGGCTTCACCGGGATCTGCGTCACCCCCGTCAACTCATACTCCACCGGGTCCTCGATCGTCACAATGTTCCGCTGCGTCGCGTTCAACTCCCGAAGCGCCGCATACAACGTCGTCGTCTTCCCCGACCCCGTCGGCCCACAGATCATCAGCATCCCGCTCTCACGAGCAATCGCCCGCCGGATCGCCTGCTGCTCTTGCTCGGGCATCATCACATCACCCAAGCCGCTCGGACAGCGATGCGGGTCCAGCACCCGGGCCACCAGCTTCTGACCAAACCGCGAAGGCGTCAGGCTGATCCGGAAATCAATCCGCCGGTCCGGCAGCTCCGCCGCCAGATGCCCCTCCTGAATCACATCACGCTTGGAAATATCCAGATCACACAACACCTTCACCAACGCCAGCATCTGCGAAGTCGCCCGCTCATCCAGGTGCGTGACGTTCACCATCGTGCCGTCAATTCGCAACCGCAGCAGCGCCGACCCCGACTTCGGCTCGATGTGAATGTCCGACGCCCCCGTGCGCGCACACCCGTAAATCGACATCCGCAGCAGATGCAACGCCGTCCCCGCGCTGTCATACTCCGACTCAAAATCCGCCGCGTGAACCGTCTGGCCCCGCGCATTCACCAGCGAAATCCTGTTCTCATCAAACGTCAGCGGCTTGCCAATCTTCGTCAACGCCTTCAGCGATCCCAGCGTCCGCTCGCCCCGCTCAACCTCCGAAGGCGCCTCGGCCACCGCTGGCGCAGCCGTGCCCATCATCATCTCGTCAGCAACCGCCATCGCCTCCTGACTCGGCCCTCGACGACCCAATCCACCCGGGAACGAAGTCCGACCCCGCGGCTTACTCCCGCCCTTCGCCGCCACCCCATCCAGCACCCGAAACACCGTGTGACCCGCTCGAAAGATCGACCCCGAATGCAGCAACTCCTCCGACACACGTCGGTCACCCACCATCGTCCCGTTCCTCGATCCCAGGTCCTTCAACCGATACCCGTCCGGAACCCGGCTGATCTCGCAATGAAACCGACTCAGACGATGGTCACTCAACTTGATCCGGTTGTCCGCATGACGACCAATCGTCACCTTCTCCGAGCCAAACTCGAAACGCCGAACCGTCCCGTCCTCAGTCTTGATCTCAAGCATCGGCATGATCGGCCTATCCCTCTCGGAACACAGGACCTATTCATCATAAGGTCAAACCCGCGCAAAGCATAGAGCGGTCAACACCAACTCCTTGACATGCCCCACACGACGCCCAAGCCTGATGACCGAGGCAGCCGGGGCAACCTGGGCGACCGACACAGCCCCATCTGTGGAAAGCCCCGCGATCCCCTAGGTCAAAGCGGGGGAGCGGGGGGAGACCTCATGCCGCACCAAATCCTCATACACCTCCCGCTCCCGGATCACCCGCCACGTCTCACCCTCGACCAGCACCTCCACCGGCCTCGGCAGCGAGTTGTAATGACTCGCCATGCACATCCCATACGCCCCCGCCGAAAACACCGCCACCAGATCACCCCGCGCCACCGCCGGCATCGGCCAACCCAGCGCCAGATAGTCCCCCGTCTCGCAGATCGGCCCCACCACATCGCAAGGCTCCAGCGACGGCATCGCCATCTCCCGCTTCCGCTCCACCGGAACATGATCCGGTCCCACCCGAACCGGCCAGATGAAGTGAAACGCGTCATACAACGTCGGCCGGATCAGATGATGCATCCCCGTATCCAGAATCACGAACTTCCGGCTCCCGCCCTGCTTGAGATACTGCACCCGCGACACCAGCAACCCCGCATTCGCCGCGATCGACCGCCCCGGCTCCACAATCACCGTCCCGCCCCCCGCCTTGAACGCACGCAGCAACGGCACGATCACCTCCGCATAATCCTTAAACGCCGGCGTCTGACCCGTCTCATAGTCCGCCCCGAAGCCGCCCCCAATATCAATTGCATCGATCGTGAACCCCTCCGCCCGCAGCTCCACAATCAGCTCCATCGCCTTCGCCACAGCCTGACCGTAAGGCTCCGTCACGTACACAGGCGACCCGATGTGCAGATGCACCGCCGTCAGCCGCAGATGCTCATCCTTCCCATACCGCGCGAAAAACCGCTTCGCCCGCTCGATATCCACCCCGAACTTCGACTCCTTCTTCCCCGTCGTCGTCTTCGCATGAGGCGTCTTCGGGTCCACATCCGGATTAATGCGCAGCGCCCCCTTCGCCGTCTTGCCCATCCGCTTCGCGATCCGCGAGATGTTCTCGAACTCCGCCTCCGACTCAATATTGAACCACCCGATCCCCGCCTCGATCGCGTCCGCGATCTCGTGGTCCGTCTTGCCCACCCCCGCGAACACCACCTTGCCCATGTCCGCTCCCCCCAGCCGCGCCCGGTACAACTCCCCCCCCGACACCACATCCATCCCGCACCCCGCCCCCGCCAGCAACCGGATCAGATGCACATTGCTGCAGCTCTTGATCGAGTAACACACGATCGGCGTCAGCTCCGCAAACGCCGCGCACAACTCCCGATACCGCCCCAGCAGCGCCGCCGACGAATACACATAAGCCGCCGTCCCCACCCCCCCAACGCCCCCCACCAGCTCCTCCACCGACACCCCCTCCGCAAACAACGTCCCATCCCGATAAACAAACGCCTCAGTCATCACCTGCTCCAGTCTGAAGACCCCGATCGACAGGACCGGGGAGGGGCAGGATCATACCGCAGCAGGCCATAGGTCTCTGCAGACATGCCGTTGCTTAAGTTCTAAGAGGTTGACGAAGCTGAAACGGCGGATCGCCAAGCCATGAACCCTAAGACATCGTGTAGATGATGCCTTGGGCTCTCAGCTTCTCGATGAACGCGTCTACATCCCGTTCAAGATTCTCAAGCTCCTGATCGGTGAGAGCCTCTCTGATCGAGGATTCTCGTTCGTAACGATTGTGCTCGCCATGCATTCCTGAGAACTCGATGGCGACTCGATATCAGAAGTAGGCTAGCGCATCGTCCTCATCGACGCCTTCCCCAAAGTCGTAGATCCTGCCCAGCAGCTCCATTGCTCCGGCATGACCCTCCTTGGCCGCATGACGCAAATACCGGATCGCTTGCTCGTCACGTTCACCACCAAGATCATGGCTAACGACACCATGGCGATACATTGCAGCTCTTCGGATGATGCGACTGTCGCTAGATTCGATTAATCGATCGAGCCAGAACAAGGCCTTGTCGATATTCACGTCTACGTGATGCCCGCGCAAATACCATTCAGCTAGCAGACTCATTGCCCCGTCATGACCTAAGTCTGCTGCTCGTTCGAGCCACGCAAGGGCTACAGGCCCGTCGATCCTGGCCTTGTTGTCTTTGTCTGCATAGCCGTAATGCCGAGCAAGAATCAACATCGAGGCTGCGTCGCCGAGTTCGGCAGCTTCTTCGTACAACGCGAGGGCGGCCGCTTCATCCTGATGATCTTCTGCCGATTGATTGGTGAGATTCGCCAGCATTCTGACGGACTGCACACCGCCCAACTCTCGCGCCTGCCCCAATAGGCGTTTTGCTCTGGTGAGATCAACGAGGTCCTGTGAGAACGTACTGCCCCAAGCGTAAATCTCGGCTAGCCGCCTCATCGCTACAACAGAATCGGCATCAGCCGCAGCCTCTAGCCACTGAATCCCTTGCGCGTACGCCTCTGGATCATCACGATAGAGCATGGACGTATAGGCATCCACCAGCTCAATCATCGCCGGCAGGTGGCCACCCTCAGCCGCTACCTGATACCAACTCAACGCCTCGGCCTCATTCGGAATGACCTCGTGGCCATGCTCGTACTTGAAGCCAAGCCAGTAGGCAGCGTCAACTTCTTCTTCGCCCCGATAAGTCTCCAGTGATTTGATATCCCATCTGTACGAGGGTGAGCCAGAAGTTTTTGTTGGCACATCATCAGCCTCAACAACTGAGCAGCAGATGGCTAAGCAGAAAAGTACGCCAACTCGTAAAGAGTCATTGTGAATGGACATTCGGCAAAAACCTCCGGATGGCAGATTGATATTAGAGCACATGAAGTGACGCCTGCTTGACTCGCGTACCATCCCCCCAGATGCCCACCACCTACCTCGACAACAACGCCACCACACCACCCGCCCCCGAGGTCATCGACGCCATCGACCGCGCCCACCGCGAACTCTGGGCCAACCCCTCCTCCGTCCACCGCTTCGGACAGTCCGTCCGACAGAAAATCGAACTCGCCCGCGCCACCGTCGCCCGACTCATCGCCGCCACCCCACGCGAACTCCTCTTCACCTCGGGCGGAACCGAGTCCAACAACCTCGCCCTCCACGGAACCCTCCGACCCGCCCTCAAACAAAACCGCCGCGCCATCCTCATCACCACCGCCGTCGAACACGCCGCCGTCCGCGAACCCGCCCAACAACTCGCCGACGAAGGCGTCAACGTCATCAACCTCCCCATCGACCCCGATGGCGTCGTCAACCCCGCCGACCTCGCCAACACCCTCGCCGAACTCTGCGCCGCCGATGACCCCGCCACCGCCCTCGTCTCCATCCACTGGGCCAACAACGAAACAGGCGTCATCCAACCCATCATCGACATCGCCGCCGTCGTCGCCGAAGCCCGCGCCACCCTCCGCAAAGAAGGCCGTCGCACCACCATCACCCTCCACACCGACGCCACCCAGGCCGTCGGCAAACTCCCCGTCGACACCACCCTCGCACCCGTCGACCTCATGACCTTCGCCGCCCACAAGTTCCACGGCCCCAAAGGCGCCGGCGTCCTCTACCTCCGCCGCGGCGTCCGACTCACCCCCCAGCAACGCGGCGGACCCCAGGAACTCGACCGCCGAGGCGGAACCGAAAACACACCCGCCATCCTCGGACTCGCCGCCGCCGCCGAACTCGCCATCACCTTCCTCAACGACACCGAACGCATCCAACACCTCCGCCAACTCCGCGATAACTTCGAACAACTACTCCTCGACCAGATCCCCGGCTCCCTTATCAACGCCCAAGACCGCGACCGACTCTGGAACACCACCTCCATCGCCTTCCCAGGCGTCGAAGCCGAAGCCATCCTCCTCGGCCTCTCCGAGCGCGGCGTCTGCGCCTCCGCCGGCGCCGCCTGCTCTTCCGGCTCCCTCGAACCCTCACCCGTCCTCCTCGCCATGGGCATGGACCGCGCGCGCGCACACGGCACCATCCGCCTCTCTTTGTCACGTTTGATTGACGAGCACGACCTCCAAACCGCCGCAAAAGCCCTCATCGCGGTCGTTTCAAGGCTCCGCCAGACCATGCCCATGGCCGAAAACTGACCCACCCAGAGCATCCCCCGCGATCCCGCCCTCCTGCTCCCGACTCACAAAAACCTCCCGCCAACCCACTCCCCGCCCTTGTCCCATCCAGCCGCATCCCTCAGAATGCCGATAAGCCTATGCCACCTGAGGAGTTCCGATGCAGTTGATGAGTTGGACCCTGGCCAGGCTCGGCAGCCGCTTCGGCCTGCTGTTCGAGCCCCACCGCCGCCGTGTCATGCACTCGGCGCTCGGCCGCTTTTGCGATCAACCCCTCGACCTCATGGTCGGCATGGAAGAACCCGACGGCACCCGCCGCGTCCTCCCCCTCTCCGCCGACGGCCAACTCCTCGCCAACCCTGAACAGTTCGAACGCCTTAACTCCTTAACCTTCAGAGGCTTCAGCGAACGCTACCGACTCCGCTTCGAGTTCAACATCCACTCGGTCTTCTACCCCCAGGACGAACGCCTCTGCCTGATGCCCGTCTTCTACCTCGAGATGCGCATCAACCCCATCACGAGCTTCCGCTGGGAACAACCCCACGGACCCACCCCCGAAAAAGTCAAGCTCTTCATCCGCATCCGTAGACACGACACACAGTTATGCGCCGACCCCGGCCAGGGCAAACAGCCCGGCCGCATCGACATGCTCTACCGCGCCTCGCCCACTCCACAGCCCGTCACCGGCCAGGACCCCCACCGCAGCGAAACCGTCGAGGTCCACGAACGCATCCTCTCCCTCAACCCCAACTGCGAAATGCTCGAACAAGGCGACGGGTTAGCCTGCACCCTCCCCGTCACCGATGACAGCAGCGGGATCAAATGGCGACTTGTCTGGGGTGCGCACACCGCCGAACCCACCCTCCAGGTCAAACACCCCCAAGGCGACGGCCCCGCCCGCTTCCGCTACGCCGCCATGTGGTCCTCTCTCGACGAGGTCATGGCCGAAGCCATCGAGCGCCGCGATGACCGCCTCGCCAAGTCCCGCCGACTCGAAAAACTCGTCGAACAAGCCCCCATCGACCCCGCCCAGCGACACCTCATCAACCAGAGCTTCCAGTCCATGCTCTCCAACTCCTACTGGATGCAGGTCGAACCCACCGACGGCTCCGGTAACTGGCCGTGGTTCAGCGTTCTCGAAGGCGCTCGCCTCTACCACTCCCCCATTGACGCCGAATACAACTCCGCCCTCTTCTACCTCGCCCTCTGGCCCGAACTCCTCGCCCTCCAGCTACGCACCTGGGCCGGACTGCCCGTCGATCACGAAGACTCAGGCGGATGCTGGCTCCGCCGCGACCTCGGCTCAGGCGACCGACCCTCCGGTGCCGCCTACCCGTATCCCATGAAGGTCGAGCACGCCACCGACTTCCTCCTCCTCCTCGACGCCTACACCCGCTGGACCGGCGACCGCACCGTCGCCGCTTCCATGACTAGCGTTATCGAAGGCCTCGCCACCTACCTCCTATGGTCCGACCGCGGCGACACCGGCTTCCCCAGCAAGGGCCTGGCCAACACCCTCGATGACGGCCTACCCGTCGTCCAGTTCGCCCGCGGACAAACCTACCTCGCCGTCAAACGCATCACCGCCCTCCGCGCCGTCGGCGCCCTGCTCTCCATCGACGAACCGACCGACCTCGGCGTGCGCTGCAGCTCAGTCGCCGAAGCCGACGCCGAGAAAGTCGAAGCCGCCGCATGGCTCGGCGACCACTACGCCGTCTGCGTCGATAAATCCGGCCTCGGCGTCTACCCGCCCGGCTCCCAGGTCCCACTCGCCCAGGAGAAACTCGAAGGCTGGGACGCCTACTCAATCCACACCGGCAACGGCGCCCTGCTGCCCCTGATGGTCGGCCACCCTCTCCCGCTCGACAAGACCCGCCTCAAGCGCGATCTCTACGCCGCCGCCCGCGAGTGTCGCGGCCGCTACGGCTGCGGCCACACCTCCGCCGAGCCGGAAAACATCTGGGTCTCCCAGAACCTCTGGCGCGATACCCTCGCCCGCTACCTCAAAGTCGGCGGGACCACCCTCGCCCAGCTCTACTGGGACCTCCAGGTGATGAGCAACACCCACGCCCAGTCGCTGGGCTTCGCCGACGCCTACGTCCACAACAACCTCGTCTACAACCCCCGCGGCGTCTGTGCCTTCGGCATCTTCCTCGCCGGCCCCCGACTCGTGATCGACCGACTCGCCGCCTCAGGCCCCTACATCGCCATCGACCCCGACCGCTACGGCGCCCAGCGCTGGCCCCTGCTCCCCCTCGCCGACTGGAAAGCCGGCAAGATCCCCGTCTGCGTCGTCGAAGAATCCGGCCGCGTCATCATCGAAGGCGAAACCGACCCCGTCATCGTCCTAGGCGACGCCGAAGCCGAATCCCTCACCAGCGGCACACGGGCGATCGGCTAGGGTGTCGGAGTGATCCCTGAGCCTATATGGAGTGTGTGGCCCGCGCTGGGCATCCCCACGCTGGCGGCCTTGATGTTCCTGCTTTTGACAGGACTCTGGGCCGGGCGCGATCGCCATCGATGGATTGCAGGGCTTATCCTCGGGCTGCTCTGGTTTCTGAGTACCGGACTGCTCGCGTGGACCGGCGTGCTCCAGCGATTCGACACGACGCCGCCCCCCATCATCGTCATACTCGGGCTGGTGCTTGTGATCGCGGTCGCGATCGGACTGTCGCCCCTTGGCAAGCGGTTTACGCACCGGGGAATAGCCATCCTGCTAGGCGTCCAGAGCTTCCGCTTCCCTCTCGAACTGCTGATGGATCAGGCCGCAACTGACGCCGTGATGCCGGTCGAACTTTCGTTTCGAGGCTACAACCTCGACATCATCACGGGTATCACTGCGGCCGCCCTCGCCATGTTCATCGGACTCGGCGTCCATATTCCCACCTGGATGATCTGGATCTGGAACCTTTTCGGCATGACCTGCCTTGGGGTGATCGTCTTCGTCGCAGTCAGTTCCTCGCCAATGATCAAGCTCTTTGGCGAGAACCCCGAGCACGTCAACACCTGGGTCCTGTTCCTGCCTTACGTCTGGCTGCCTTCGGTGCTGGTCCCGATCGCGCTTTTTGGTCACGTGGTTGTGACGCGTAAACTCATGAGCCCGCCAAACCGGGCTCAATCCATCCGCATATCCCCACGCTGAAACAACGCCTCAAACCCGAAACCCGCTTCGGTCATGTTCTCGCGCGCACCCTCCTCGCGATCCAGCACGGCGATGACCGCGAGCACCTCGCAGCCGCACGCGTCCCGCAGCAGCTTCGCCGCCTCCAGCGCCTGACCGCCCGTCGTCGCCACGTCCTCCAGCAGCACGATCCGGTCCCCCGCCTCCAGCCGACCCTCGAACTGCTTCGCCGTCCCGTACCCCTTCTTCTGATTCCGGATCAGCACCGACGGCAGCCCCAACTTCAGCGACGTCGCCACCACCAGCGGGATCCCCCCCAGCTCCGCACCCGCAAGCCGTGTGACGTTGTCGTACTTCCCGACACGCTCGGCCAGCAGCCCCGCGACCTCGCTCAAGATCTCCGGATCGGTCTCGAACAGGTACTTATCCAGGTAGTACCGGCTCTTCTTGCCCGAGCGGAGCGTGAAATCGCCTTCGAGCAGAGCGGTGGCGCGGATGCGATCAATAAGGTCGGCGTGCGGTGAGGTGGGGTGGGGAGGTGGGGAGCTCATGGCCGTGAGTATAGAGCCGATGAAACCTTAGACTGAGGGCATGAAGCGAGACCTCACAGGCAAAGTGCTGGCGATTACCGGGGCGAGTTCGGGCATCGGGGCCGCAACGGCTCTGGAAGCAGCACGAGCAGGGATGGTCGTGTCGCTCGGCGCCCGGCGAGTCGAGAAGCTCGAAGAGGTCAAGCAACAGATCGAGGTGGCAGGCGGGCGAGCGGTCGCGTTTCAGTGCGATGTCACGGACCCTGACTCAGTTCAAGCGTTCATCGACCAGACCCTTGAGGCACTCGGCCGACTCGACGCGGTCTACGCCAACGCCGGCTACGGACTCGTCCGCAAGGTCCTCGACATGACCGAAGATGAACACCGCGCCATCTTCGAGACCAACTACTTCGGCACGATGCACACCGTGCGCGCTGCGATGGCGGCGTTGCGGGAGGCAGAGGGCGGGCTCCGTCACATCATCATCTGCTCATCGTGTGTCAGCGAGATCGGGCTACCGGAGATGGGCGCGTACTGCGCGACCAAAGCGGCGCAAGACGGTCTGGCCGGAGCGCTCCGAGGGGAGTTGATGGACGAGGGGTTCTCGGTGACGACGGTGCACCCGGTCGGAACCAAAACCGAGTTTTTCACGACGGCCGCCGAGCAGTCCGGCTACCGACCCAAGCGCCGCCTCCTCCCCGATGGCCCAAACCAGACGCCCGAGCAGGTCGCCCGAGCCATCGTCCGAGCCCTCCGCCGCCCGCGCCCGGAGGTCTGGCCCCTCCCGTGGGTCCGGTGGTCGCTGGGGGTCGTCACGGCGTTCCCCTCCATCGGCGTCTGGGCCGGACGTCGTCACCAGCCGCCCCGCGAGTAGGATGAGGTCATGAAGGATCTAAATCAGACCTTGCGGGCAAACCTGGCGGCTTCTGCAGAGATGCATGCGCGGTTGACCGAGTTGGCCCGACCGCTGCAACAGGCGACCGAGATGGTGCGCGATGCACTCGTCGGCGGTCACAAGCTGCTGTGCTGCGGCAACGGCGGCTCGGCGGGCGATGCCGCCCACCTGAGCTCGGAGTTCGTGAATCGGTACTGCGACGATCGGGAGGGCTTCCCGGCGATGGACCTCTCGGCGGATCACAACGTGGTCACGGCGATGGTGAATGACTATCCGCCGCAGGACTTGTTTGCTCGACAGGTCCGCGCCTTCGGCCGTCAAGGGGATGTACTGGTGGTGTTTTCGAGTAGCGGCAAGAGCCCGAACATTGTCAATGCGCTAAAAGAGGGCCGTCGTCAGGGGTTGGGGACGATCGCCTTTCTCGGCAAGGGGGGGGGGCTGTGTCTGGGGCTGGCAGATGTGGAACTGGTCGTGCCCTCAGCGGTGACGGCGCGGGTGCAGGAAGGGCATCTGATGCTGTACCACACGCTCTGCGAGGCGATTGATGAGGACCTGATCCAAGCCGGTCGCCAGCGGATGGGTGGTGGCGGGACCGCGTCGCTGGGGCCGAAGCTCACATAATCAAATCAATCGCGGCGGGGCGATTCAAACAGACACGAGCGGCTGTTGGCCGCCCGTGGGCAAAAGAGGTGGGGCTGGTTCGCCTGAGGAGAAGGCGCGCGTGGGGAGCTATCCGCACATGGGCGTGGCGCAGGGCCTGTCGGACCATTGTCCGGACTCGATCGCGAGCGTGCGGACGCGCAGGAGGACATCGACAAGCGTATCGACGCAGCACGTCACGATGCAGGCCCGCTGATCCATGGGGATGACGCCCTGCGGGGCCCTGACCAGCCCCTGTTCAGTGATGATGGTGTAGATGGCCGGGCGCAGAGAGTGGACATCATGGTGAAGCTCAGTGGCGACGAGTTCGAGCAGCAGCGGCATGAGTCGCCGCACGGTCGTGCCATTCTCGAGCAGGTGATCGGCTTCGAGCCGCTCAGCCCGGGTCAGGCGTCGGCAGGAATGCTCCCAAGCCTCGTCAAACCAAGTCGCGGCGGTCTGTTCAAATCCGTGTAGAGCCAGCATGAGAACCTCCTTGTGATGACCACGCAGCGAGTTGCTGCCTGTTCCCCTGCTCCTTCCTACCGAACCGGAGTCGCGTCGGCGTACTCCGAAAGTTGCGATCTGTGAGGCGACTCGTGATGCCCATCCTTGGGTCGTGCTGATCTACTTACCTAGGTTATCGGACACCGCCCCTTGATCAAGGGGTAACTGTCCCAAATAAGGGAAATCTCTAAGAAGTTGGCTGGCCTCAGGGCAGAAGGAAGCTGTCGTGATCGGATTGAGGTGTTTCGACGCCCAGGTAGGAGGTGACGCCCTGCGCGGTCCAGATGTTGTCTTCGACAGCGTCGGTTTGAAGAACGGGTGAACCCCACCACGAGGCAGTCCCGTCGGCCTGGAGGACGTTCTGTCCGGGCGTCCGATGCATGGTCGCCGAGGTGTCCTCGGGAACGGTGCTGTCGAACCGGAGACCCTGAGGCGTTTGCTTGAAGAGTGGGTTGAGATCGGCGAGCAGGGCGAGTTGTGGGAAGGCGTCGATCCGCGTGACCGGCTCGCCAAACTGGTTCTGGTAGCTGTAGGAAACAAGCTCGGGCTTCGCCCAGTTGGAAGCTGAAGCATCAGCCTGGGAAGCGATCTCAAAGTGATCGTTCTCAGGACAGGCGAGCTGCACAGGCTTGAGGTACCCGCCCCGGATCATGCGGAAGAGGTTCGAGGAGTTCGAAGCAGAAGCCACGCCAGCCTTGCCCCAGTTGCTACCGGCCGCCACCGGTGTGGCTGGGAGGTGTCCGTCGTGATCGATGGCGTAGGCGTTGAATGCCAGTCCCGCAGCGGCAAGGTTGTCCCGGCAGAGAAGGCGATTCGCAGCGGCGCGATTCTCCTCGAGGATCGGCAGCAGCAGCGACCCGCCGACAAGAAGGACGAGGCCAGCGACAAGAACCTGCCGCCAGGAGGTGCCCATTGAGAAGCCAGCTGCGGGCCGAGAGAGCTCATCGATCTGCTGATTGAAACGGCTCCGGTGTCGGACATCGCGAACGGCACGCATAGTGCGCTCACGCAGTTCATCAGGGAAAGGTTCGGCCGCTGGGTCGTCAGCGGCAAGCAGAGCCACGAGGTTATGGAGCTGCTCCGAGCGATCTCGCCCACCGGGAGGCATGGGGCCCTGATCCTGGCCAGCGGCGCGGGCATCGAGGAGGGCGTCGAGGGCTGCGCCGTCGAGTGAATCGAGGCTCCGCAGGTGGTTGTCTCGGGTTGGTTTCTCCTGGCTCATGGGGTTCCTACGCGGCGGGGTCGTCGTCGGTTCGGTCTTTCATACGGGACTTCCAGAGTTCAGCAAAAGTGCCGACGGCGGCGTGGAGACGGCTCTTAACCGTGCCCAACGGGACCGACAGCATCTCGGCGATCTCCTTGTAGGGAAACTGGTGGAAGTAGGCGAGCAGGAGGACTTCGCGCAGATGATCCGGCAGCTCCGACACAAGCTGCCGGACCTGCTCTCCCAGTTCGGCGGCCTCTGCGGTCTCGGAAGGCTGGGGCAAATCGGCCTGGAGCAGGTCAATCAGCGACGGGGCGTCGGAATCGGCGCTGCCCATGGCAGAGACCGGGGTCGAGCGTTGCCGACCTGATTTTCGCAGGGCATCTCGGGCCTTGTTCGCCGCGATCGTAAACAGCCAGGGGCGAAACCGCCGTGAGGTATCAAACGTGTCGGCGGAGATGTGCAGCTGGATAAAGGTTTCCTGAAAAACGTCCTCCGCAGCGGCATTCTCGTGGACGAATCGCCGGATGAAGAACAGCAGCTCCCTCTGATAACGAGTCATCAGCAGCTCGAAGGCCTCGTCGCTGCCGGTGCAGTAAGCGGCAAGCAACTGCTCATCGGTGGCCTCGGCGAGATGATCGGGGGCGTGTTCTTCGGTCACGGATTGGATTCTACTGGCATCTGCTGGCCAGACCGCCGGGTCCGGGTCGGGTAGGCTTGTTGGGATGACGCTGCTCGCCGTTCCCATCATGGTCGAAGGCCTGGACGAAGCGTTGCGCGCCGCGATTCTGGCTGGCGAGCACGGCGCGGATGTGGTCGAGTACCGGGTCGATCGGGTCGCCGATGACGTCGAGTTGGTCAAGACGCTCGTGGATCGCTCGCCGTTGCCCTGTCTGCTGACCTGTCGACCGACATGGGAGGGCGGTGAGTACGACGGCGACGACCAGCAGCGAATCAGCCTGATCGAGGCCGCAGGCCTGGTGGTCCGCCCGCCCGCCTACATCGATGTCGAACTGCTGGCCTACGAGCGCTCAGCGAACCTGCGTCAGAAGGTCCACCTCGTGGTCGAGCACGAGCAGCAGCTCCGCCCAGTGGACGCCGGCCTGATCCTGTCATCGCACGATTTCGACGGTCGGCCCGCCGACCTGATGCGCCGGGTCGCCGCGATGGTCGACACCAAGGCGTGTCGCGTGGCCAAGGTCGCCTGGCGGGCCCGATCAATCCGCGACAACCTCGAGGCTTTCGACCTGGTACGCGAGAGCGCCAAGCCGATGATCGCCCTGTGCATGGGCGAGTTCGGTCTCGCTTCGCGCGTGCTGGCCAAAAAGTTCGGGGCCCACCTGACCTTCGCCGCCTTGGATGACCAGAGCGAGACAGCCCCGGGCCAGCCGACGCTCGAACAGATCAAGGGGCTCTACCGCTGGGATCGGATCGGCCCGGCGACCAAGGTGTTCGGCGTCGTCGGCTGGCCGGTCGGTCACTCACTAAGCCCGGCGATCCACAACGCCGGCTTCGATGCCGTGGACCCCGAGCGAGGATCGCTTAAGGGTGACGGAGGCACAGTCGACTTCGGCTACGACGGCGTCTACCTACCGATGCCCGTCGCGCCCGGCTACGAACCCTTCAAAGCCAGCGTCGGCGCTTGGCTCGATCACGAAACACTGGACTTTCGCGGGGCGTCGGTAACCTTGCCGCACAAGGAAAACCTGCTGCGCTTTGTTCAGGAGCGAGGCGGTGAGATCGAGGCGCTAGCGGCACGCATCGGCGCAGCAAACACACTGACAGTTCGAGAAGACGGCTCGCTCTTGGCGACGAACACCGACTACGCAGCCGCACTCGATGCGTTATGTGATGGGCTTGAGACGACCTGGGAAGGACTCGCAGGCATGCGCGTCGGCGTCCTCGGCGCCGGCGGCGTATCACGAGCCCTGGTCGCTGGCCTGGCACACGCCGGCGCGACCGTGGTGATCTACAACCGAACCAAGGAACGCGCCGAGGCTCTCGCCGAGGCGTTCAACGGGACACCAACCATGCTCGGGGCCAAGGCAAAGGTCGTGCCCGCGTCGATCGAGAAGCTCTGCGCAACGTGCTGCGAGGCGATCATCAACGCCACCTCAGTCGGCATGCACCCGGAGGTCGCCGCGTCCCCAGTGCCGCAGTCACTGTTCGAGGACCAGACACGACCGCGGGTCGTGTTCGACACGATCTACAACCCCCTCAAAACAAAGCTCCTCCAACAGGCCCAGGCCGCCGGCTGCCGCACCATCACCGGCGACGAAATGTTCATCCGCCAGGCCGCCGCCCAGTTCGAACAATGGACCACCCAACCCGCCCCCCTCACCACCTTCCGCCAAGTCATGGCCAACGCCCTCAGCCCCCACAAAACCTAACCTTTCACGCTCCCCGTTGCTCCCCCACGAGCCCCACCTGGAAAGGTGGGGGCCCATTCGTGCCGCCCTCTTCAACAAACAATCAAACCACCAACTCCTCTCCCCCTCGATATGAGCCCCATGGCGTCCGCCTGTGGCCCAACCCAACCAACCCACCCTCGAACCCCTCCCCACGAGCCCAAGGCGCAAGCCCGGCCTTCAACACCCACGGGATGGTCTACCTGGAGCAGGACGATTCCTACCGCGCCACCAACGCCCTCGAACACGCCGCCGATATCGCCTACGTCCAGTCCTGGCTGGGTCACGCCAACATCAGCACCACCCGGCTCTACGACCGGCAGCGGTCACGGCCAGAAGATTCTCCGACGTTCAGAGTGACCTATTAGGCAGCTTCAAGCTGGGGCAAAGGGTCAACCCCTGCCCCGCCGCAGCAGCAAGGGGGCGGCCAGCGCCACGATCGCTAAGGACGCCGGCTCCGGAACGGGACTTGCGAGACGGAACCCGAAGCTGCTGCCCTCGAACGCCGGGAAGCTGTTGAACCGGTCCGACGACCGCAGGACGCCCTCGAAGAGGCTGAACGAGCCGCCGCGGAGGCCGCGGGAAGAACCGATCTGCGTCTCGTTCCACTCCCACACGTTGCCGTTCATGTCGAACGCGCCGTAGAAGCTCGTGCTGCCCGCCGAGCCCACGGTGGTCACGTTACCGTTCAGCCCGTTCCAGTCGGCGCCGGCCAGGTAGTTCACCACGTCCTGCCCCGGGTTGGCCACGTCACCGATGCTCGTCGCGCTCGCGACCGTCGGCACAGCGTTGCTCTGCGTGGCGTACAGCCAGTAGTCGTCGGTGTCGCCGCCCTGAGCGAGCGGCTGGTGATAGGCCGCCTTGTACCACTCGTCCTCGGTCGGGATGAAGACCTGGCTGGGGTTCGAGAGGTCGCGGGTGATGGCGCTGATGGAGGTCACACCCGTGAAGGTGTAGACACCGGTCTCGGTGCCAGCGCCCCCGGAAGGCTGACCGTTGGTCATCCAGTTACTCATCCGGGCCGCGTCGTACCAGCTCACGTAGTTCACCGGCTTGTCGCCCATGTTCTCGCGAACCGAATAGGCGTACGACCCGTCCGAGCCGGTGCGGGTGATCCCGCCTCGATCGTTCGAGACTATGTTGGTGCTGTAGAGCCCGTTGGGGTCGCTCGCAGCGGCGCTGTTCAGGAACGCGGCGTACTGGGCGTTGGTTACCTCATAAGTGCCGATGCGGTACTCATAAGACACCGCGCCGAAGCCGGTCGTCGGGTCCGCCGCGTTGCCGGCGTTGCCGACGGTGGACCAGTCCATCGTGATCGGGCCCGCCTTGGCGGCCGGGGCCACGACCAGCGGGAGCAGCAGGGCCGCGGCGGGAAGCCACAAGGACCGGCGGAACAGGGCTGATAACATCTCTCGTCCTCCTCTGGGATCTGCTGGGTATGAAGACCGCATGCCACTGAATGCAGTGACTTCACGTGCAGTGTACCCCCCCCCATCACCATGCCTGCAAGAAAACTTCCGACTTATTGTGTCTTGTACCGCCATGGGCTTTTGTTGGGTTGCTGGAAGGGTTTGTTAGGGCCGGGGCAGTAGGAAAAGAAGCCGGGGGTGGGTGGTCACCGGCTTCCGTGGCTCTAATGCTCGGACGGCAGGTAGAGCGTCCAGTACCGGCCGTCGAACGCGGCCCACAGGTCGATGCGGTCGAGGGGGAAGTTCGTGAGCGGGATGGTCGCGCAGACCACCGCGGGCTGTGCCGGCCCTGCTTCACCCTTGCCCACCACGCCCGCGCCACCACTTCGCCCCTCCGTGCGCCCAAACGCGCCCCATGCGCACAAACCACCCCCGTTTCAACCCCATTCACGTCGTTTGAGCCCCCTTTGAACGCAGATTACGACCCAAAACCACCCCAAAAAAGCACGTTCAACACCCTCTCACCGCAACACCACCCACCCCCAAACCCTCCTCAAACCCCACCAGCCCACTTCACACCCCCCAACCCAACCCTCCCGCGCACAATCCACCATGCGCACACCTACCCCGCCGTCACCGCGTTCTCGTGATGCCGGATCACCGGTTCGCCGACAGGCGGGCGCTCCACCGCGATGATGTCGATCCGCAGCGGGCGATCCGTCAGGCTGCGTTGTTTGACCAGGCTCTGGGCCAGCCGTCGGAGTTGCTGCTGCTTGTCGTGACCGACCCTCGCCTCGGGTCGCCAACGTGAAGCGGTCGTTGAAGCTGAGGATTTCACCTCGATGATGACGATCGTCCGCCGGTCCGGAGCCTCAACCACCAGATCAAGCTCCCCACCCGCGACACGCACGTTGCGGCCAAGGACGCGGTAGCCCTGCCGTCGAAGGTGCTGCTCAGCGACACGTTCACCCGCGCGGCCAGCCGAGCCAATGCGCACGGGCCGAAGCCAGCCGGACAGCCAGCGACGCAGGGTCGAGGGCGGGCGCGTCATCCGCCCGTAGTTGCGGTGGTGATGTTGTATCGGGTCATCACAATCTCCATCACGGCCAGGGTCATCGCTTCGATGGGCGTGTGGCTGGCTTCGGCGATGAGTCTGCTCTGGTACTTGACCGACAGCTCGCGGAGTTGCTGAGTCAGAAGAATCTCGCGGATCTCCTTCTGCGCATCGGTCAGAGATTGCCTGTCCGGCTCGGTGCGGGTGAGGAGTTGAATAAAGGTCTTGCCAGCGGGCAGATCGATGGGGCCGGTCCAGCCGCCGGGCTCGAGGCTGGCGATGGCATGGTTCAGTTCGTCCTGCCGCAGCGGCGTGTCGCCCATGAGCCCAGTAAAAACCCCTCCGCCAAGCATCTGATTGATGGCCGTCGCGGCGACTTCCTCGAAGCTGTAGCCGGCCTCCAGTGAGGCGACGACGCGGTCGGCGTCTTCTGCGGTCTTCACCCGGATCAACCGGACCGACTGCTCGACAGGGGGGTTAAAGCGATCAATGTTTTCGCGGTAATAGCGCTCGATGTCCCGCCGGCGTACCTCGATCAGGGGGCGCAGGTTCTTCATCTGGAAGTTGCGGATCAGCCAGGTCTGCCGGAAATCCTCGATCTTTTTATTCAGCGTGACTTCCTCGCGGAGCATGAGTTGTTGCTCTGCGATGGCCAGCGAGCCGCGGCCGTACTCACGGATGAACTCCTCACGCTTAAACCGGAGCATCGCGTCGAGCATCTGACGCCCGCGGTCGTCGAGGTCGCGTTCGGCGGCGGCGAGGATGAGCTGGTTCTGCACGATCTCCTGGATGCGGCCAAGCACGAGCGAACGGGCGAGCCCCTCGAAATCACGCTCAGACTGCCGGGTCGCGATCTGGGCGAGTTGCTGCTCGATGGGTTCCAGCACGGTCCTGGCGTAGATCGCCCGACCATTGACCTGACCGACCATACCGTCGATTACCCAACTGGTGGTGGTGTCGATCGCCGGGGCAGGCGGGTTGCCCAGTTCCGCAGCCCGTTCGAGGTATTCCTCGTCGGCCGAGCCGAGGGTAACCAGGGGCGGGGTTGCCGCTTCGGGAATGATCGGGTTGGGTTGAGGCGCGGTTACCGCGGCAGAAGCCGGGGCGATCTCGGGCACAGGGCGGGGTTCGACGACGAAGTCGCGGTCGCTGAGCGACCCGCCTCGCTCTGGAGATTGGGCGCACGCGGCGAGGAGCAGCGGCAGGATCAGCGACGTGGCGGAGAGGGCTCGATGCATCACCTCATCGTATCAGTGACAAGCCATTGACTGGAGATTGTTTTTTTGAGTCCGAAAATGCGTCGTGTTCGGGGGTCGCTATCCGATGAATAGGGAAAAGCCGCTATTTGCCGGGTCTGTTGGGCTGGCGAGCTGAGAAGGGTTCTCAAAATGTGGCATAAAGACGGGTTAGCATAAATAGCACTGATATTAGGTCGGATTGAACGGTCGGAGAACTCCGGCTAATGTCCGGCCTCCCGCAGGCTGGCGGGTATTTTTAACACCCGATGGGCACCCTGCCCGGGTATGTAGCGCAAACCCGTCAAGGGTTTTCCCCAAGAGGCTTTCGATGACCGACAGTCAGGACCGACCCTTCGTCTTTCCAGCATGGGCGAACTATTTACTACCGGTGATTCTGCTTGTGGCGGTGGGTGCGGGGATGTACGTCCCTGCGACGACCTATTACATGCTCAGCGCCGGGACGTTGAATCCGGGCTACCTGCCTCAGCAGCCGGTGCCCTATAGCCACGAGTTGCACGTGGGCGAGTTGGGCATGGACTGCACGTACTGCCACAACACGGTGGATGAGGCGGCGTTCGCCGCGATCCCGCCGACGCAGACGTGTATCGCCTGCCACAACCCCGAGACCAATGCCTCCGGGATCCGGAAGAACAGCGACAAGCTCCAGCCGGTGTACGACAGCTACCGCTCGGGTGAGCCGGTCAAATGGGTCAAGGTCCACGACCTGGCTGACTACGCCTACTTCAACCACTCGGCGCACATCAACAAGGGTGTGGGCTGCTACTCGTGCCACGGGCGAGTCGACAAGATGGGTGAGGAAGGGGTGTACCAGGTCGAGAATCTGAGCATGGGTTGGTGCATCGAGTGCCATCGTGAACCGGAGAAGCACCTGCGTCCGCTGGATCAGGTGACATCGATGACGTACCACACGGGTGAGGGTCCCAACGACCTGCAGGCGCAGGCCGGTGAGACCCTTGAACAGGCTCAGTTGCGTGTAGGCCTCCGCTTGAAGGAGACCAACAACATCCATTCCATTGCCTATATGACGAGTTGCTCCACGTGCCATCGCTAGAAACCACCGATCAAGGCAAGACGTACTGGCGTTCCATCGCGGAATACGCTGATTCCGAGGCGTTTGCCGCGAAGATTGCCGAGGAGTTCCCCGGCTACGACCCGGACGAGATCCGTTCGATGTCGCGGCGTAACTTCCTCGCTCTGGCGGGTGCCTCGATGGCACTGGCCGGTCTGACGATGACAGGTTGTCGTCGCTGGCCGCGCGAGTACGTCGTGCCCTACGCTTCGCGTCCGGGCGGCTCCACGCCTGGGGTTCCCGAGAAGTTTGCGTCGATGATCGATCGGCAGGGCGTGGCTCGGCCGACGCTTGTGACGAGCTTTGACGGCCGGCCGATCAAGATCGACGGCAATCCATCGCACCCCGCGTCGCTGGGGTCGTCTGATGTGCAGACACAGGCGGCGATTCTCGAGATGTACGACCCGGATCGCTCCCGGTCGCCGTTGTACGGCAAGGGTGAGCAGGCGGCCTACAGCTCGTGGGAAGCGTTTGACCGCTACGCGGGGACTCAGTTCGGCCCGCTCAAGGGTGGGCAGGCCGCGGGCGTGGCGTTCCTTTCCGAGGCGACCAGCAGCCCGACGCTCCTGGAGATGCGGGCTCGATTGCTTTCGGCGTACCCCGGTGCGGCATGGCACACCTGGGAGTCGGTGAATCGTGACAACGCGCTCGAGGGTGCTCAGGCGGCGTTTGGCCGGAGGGTGCGTCCTCAGTATGACCTGGCTAAAGCAGACGTCATCGCTGCGTTCGAGAGTGACCTGCTCGCAGACGATCCCGGTTATGCGATCAATGCTCGCGGCTGGGCTGCGGGTCGCAAGCGTGCGGATGCCGATGTTTCTGGAGAGATGAACCGGCTCTATGTGGCCGAGTCGACCTTTACGCCGACGGGCATGTCAGCGGATGAGCGTCTGCCGGTGAAGGTGTCCAAGCAGATCACCCTGCTGCGAGCCCTCGCGCTCCGTGTGGGCGCTTCGGGCGTGGCGGACCCCGGCTCGCTCAATGGCGAGTCGGCGTGGGTCGAGGCGTTGGCTGCAGACCTGGCGGCGCATCGCGGCCGGTCGGTTGTTGTGGTTGGTGATGCCCTCCCCGCTGAGGCTCATCACCTCGCACACCTGATCAACGCTCGGCTGGGCAACGCTGGCAGCACGGTGACGTACATCGACGAGCCGGGTGCCGATCAGTACCCGTGTGGCGCAAGTCTCTCTGACCTTGCAGCGAAGATCGAGTCGGGTGCGGTCACGCATCTGGTGATTCTTGGTGGCAATCCGGCGTATGACGCCCCCGCGTCGCTGGATATGACCAGCAAGATCGCGGGTGTGGCCAACACGGTTCACCTGAGTCTTTATGTGAACGAAACGAGCCGTCTGTGCCAGTGGCACCTGCCGATGGCCCATGCCCTCGAGTGCTGGGGTGATGGCACGGCGTGGGACGGTTCGCTGATGGTTCAGCAGCCGCTGATCGAGCCGTTGTTTGGCGGCAAGTCGGCGATCGAACTGCTCGCGGTGGTGCTCCGAGAGCGCCCGCTAGCGGGTTACGACCTCGTGCAACGCACCTGGGCGGGGCGACTGGGTGGCGGCGACTTCGAGAAGTCGTGGCGCAAAGTCGTGCATGATGGCATGCTCGATCAGAAGCCTGAGACGCGGACGCCAAGTCCAAACCAAAATGTGCAGGCCGGAACCTATCCGACGCCAGCGATCGAGGCAGTCTTCAAGGCTTCGCCCGCGTTGGGTGACGGACGGATGGCCAACAGCGGGTGGCTGCAGGAACTGCCTGATTCATCGACGAAAGTCTGCTGGGACAACCCGGCGTTGATTCATCCTGCGGACGCCAGCAAGCTCGGCGTCACGAAAGATGGCGACCTGATCACGGTTTCGGTGGATGGCGTGTCGCTGACGATGCCAGCCTTCCGCAAGCAGGGTCAGGCGAAAGGTTCGATCACGCTCTACCTGGGCTACGGTCGGACCGAAGCCGGTCAGATCGGCAGCGACGTGGGCGTGAATGTCTACCCGGCACGGCCTGCGGGTCGTGATGTCGCAGAAGCAAGCGTGACGCTGGCTGGCGGACATCACAAGCTCGCGCTAACCACGCAGCATCACCTTGTGGGCCTGGATTGGGTCGGCGAATACGGTCTGAAGAAGCGTGTCGGTGACCCGAAGGACCCGAACTACGAGCCCTACGTCGTCAAGAGCACTTCGCTGGAGCGCTACAAGAAGCTGCCCGGCTTCGTCGATCAGAATGTTCACGGCGACCTGAGTCTCCAGCTCTGGAGCCCGCCGCCGCTGGACAGCACGACATCGAAGGTGGCGACCAAGGCCAAGCGCGAGGGCGGGCCAGAAGCCTTTAATGATCCGCACGCCTGGGGCATGAGCATCGACATGAATGCCTGCACCGGTTGCGGGGCGTGCATCATCGCGTGTCAGTCTGAGAACAACATCCCGGTCGTGGGTGCTCATCAGGTGGACATGAGCCGTGAGATGCACTGGCTCCGGTTGGATGTCTATTACAAGGGTGACCCCGAGGGATCGCCCGAGGTCATCTCGATGCCGATGATGTGCACGCACTGCGAGAACGCGCCGTGTGAGCAGGTCTGCCCGGTCGCGGCGACGGTGCACGACACCGAAGGCCTCAACACGATGGTCTACAACCGCTGCATCGGCACGCGGTACTGCTCGAACAACTGCCCGTACAAAGTCCGGCGGTTCAACTACTTCGATTATCACTCGAAGGACCCGCGCGGCGCGGCGATGCCCTGGCTGGACATCCCCGACAACCAGCAGCAAAAGAGTGTCGATCAGATCAAGCGCATGGTCTTCAATCCCGCGGTCACCGTCCGGATGCGTGGCATCATGGAGAAGTGCACCTACTGCACCCAGCGGATTGCCACGGCAAAGATCACGGCGAAGAACGAGCACCAGAAGAAGCTGCGGCCCAGCCCGCTTGTGCAGGATGGCGAGATCATCACGGCGTGCCAGATGGCCTGCCCGACCGAGGCGATTGTCTTTGGCAACCTCAACGATGCGGACGCGAAGGTCTCGAAGATTCAGTCGAATCCAAGGGCTTACGAGGTGCTGCGAGAGTTGAACACCCGGCCGAGGACCCGCCACCTGGCGAAGATCATGAACCCCAACCCCGTGCTCGCTGCGGCTCGCAAGGCCTCTAAGGGCAAGGCAACCGACGGCGCGCACGAGGAAACCAAGCACGAGGCCGCGACCCACGGCTGAACCGAGGACCCTGCGGGCTGACGCCCGCTTTGGCCCGGCGACGGCCGGAGTGAAGAACCATGGCGACGATCCATCCCCAAATCCTGATGACGGACCAGAACACCTACGACCACCCGTCGGAGCGTCCGCCGCTGGTCACCGGTGCCAACGACTTCACGACCGTGACGGACAAGGTCGTCAACATCGCGCTGGGCAAGCCCACGGCGTGGTGGTGGATCGCGTTTGGCATCACCAGCTTCATCGCGATGCTGTTCTTTGTTCAGATCGGCATCCTGTTCGCGACGGGTGTGGGCATCTGGGGCAACAACCAGCCCGCCTCGTGGGGCTTCCCGATCATCAACTTCGTGTTCTGGGTCGGCATCGGCCACGCCGGGACGCTGATCTCCGCGATCCTGTTCCTGTTCCGGCAGAACTGGCGGACCTCGATCAACCGGTTTGCTGAGGCGATGACGATCTTCGCCGTCGTCTGCGCCGGCGTCTTCCCGCTGATTCACGTCGGCCGACCGTGGCTGGCGTTCTGGCTTTTCCCGTACCCGAACCAGATGGCGATGTGGCCGCAGTTCCGCTCGCCGCTGCTCTGGGACGTGTTCGCGGTCTCGACCTACTTCAGCGTGTCGCTGGCCTTCTGGTACGTCGGCATGGTGCCCGACCTGGCTACGATCCGGGACCGGGCCAAGAATCGTTTAACGCAGATTTTCTACGGCGTCCTGTCCATGGGCTGGAACGGCTCGAGCCGTCACTGGCAACGCTACGAGCGGATGTACCTGCTGCTCGCGGCCCTGGCGACTCCGCTGGTGCTCTCGGTGCACTCGGTCGTGTCGTTTGACTTCGCCATTTCGCAGCTTCCCGGCTGGCACACGACGATCTTCCCGCCTTACTTCGTCGCCGGGGCGATCTATGGCGGGTTCGCCATGGTGCTGACGCTGGCCATCCCATCACGGGTGATCTTCGGCATCAAGGACCTGATCACGATGCGGCACATCGACCTGATGTGCAAGGTCATGCTCGGCACGGGGCTGATCGTGACGTTCGCCTACGCCGTCGAGTTCTTCATCGCCTGGTACTCGAACCACCATTTCGAGCAGTTCCTTTTCCTCAACCGCCCCTTCGGTCCCTACAAGTGGGTGGGCTTCGCGGCGATGTTCACGCTCAACTGCGTCATCCCGCAGATCCTGTGGTTCCGCTGGTGCCGCATGAACGTCTGGACCGTGATGCTCGCTGCGATGTCGATTAATGCCGGTATGTGGTTCGAGCGTTATGTGATCGTGGTCACCTCACTGACCCGTGATTTCCTGCCGTCGAGCTGGGACGACTTTATGCCGACGTTCTTCGATTACAGCATGTTCTTCTGCTCATTCGGGCTGTTCCTGAGTCTCTTCCTGATCTTCCTCAAGGTGCTCCCGATCATTGCCATCGCTGAAGTGAAGACCGTGATGCCGGGCGCACACGAGGGCCATGGTCATGGCGAAGACCACCACGGTGAGGAGTCCGACCGATGAGCGTGATGGATGCCCCGATTCCCGACACTCCGACCGATGAGGGCTCCAAGAAGGACCTCTACGGCATCATCGCGGAGTTCAAAGACATCAATGTTCTGATGCCTGCGGTCCGCAAATGCCGGGACGACGGCTACAGCAAGTGGGATGTCCACGCACCCTTCCCGATCCACGGCATCGACGAGGAGATGGGGCTCAAACGCAGCATCCTCCCGTACTTCGTTCTGGTCGGCGGGCTGATCGGCATGAGCCTGGGGATTATCCTCACGGTCTACACCATGGCGGGCCCGATCAACACATGGCTGTGGGTGAACCTCGAAGCGTACCCGTACCTGATCTCAGGCAAGCCGTACAACAGTTTTCCCGCGTACATCCCGCCGATCTTCGAGTTGACGATCCTCTTCTCGGCGTTCACGGCGGTGTTCAGTATGTTCGCGCTCAATGGATTGCCGATGCTCTTCCACCCGCTGTTCAAGAGCACCAACTTCCGGCGTGCGACGGCGGATCGGTTTTTCATCTGTATCGAGGCGCGGGACCCGAAGTTTGATCCCGAAACCACCTACAACTACCTCCGCGAACTCGGACCCGAGTCGCTTGAGGTCATTGAAGAGTAAGCGACGATGGCCAGGCCCAACGATCCCGATATCAACTACCGGCTCCCCAAGGTGCCTTTCGTCCTGATCGCAGCGATCCTGATCGTCTGCGCGTTCGCGCTGATCCCGCCCTCGCTGGCGGCGTTGGCCCGGCAGAGCATGAGTGACCAGCCGAGGGTGCACCTCTTTCAGGGAATGGACCACTCCATCGCCCCGAAGGCTCAGGACGCCTCGACGGTGTTCGCTGACGGTCGAGCGATGCGCCCGCGCGTGGTGGGCACCGTCGCCCGTGGCGAGCTTCGTGAAGACGATCATTATTACCGGGGTTACCGGGTGGAGAACGGCGAGACGGTTTACTTCCGCGGGTTCCCTGAGGTGTTCGAGATTTCTGACCGGACGATGAACCTCGGTATGAAGGAATACAACACCAGTTGTTTCCCGTGCCACGGCAAGGACGGCTACGGCAATGGCCCGGTGCACATCCGAGCAAGCTGGTTGTCGCAGCGAGACCCGGCGAACAACGCCTGGGTCCCGCCGTCGAATCTCCACGCAGTCGATCCGACCGCGGGCAAGCCTCAGTACGGACCAGAACTGTACGAGGATGGCCGGTTGTTTAACGTGATTACGCACGGCATCCGCAACATGGCTGGCTACGGCCACAAGCTCAACGAGGAAGATCGCTGGGCGATCATCCTCTACATCCGCGCGATGCAGCGGAGTCAGCACGCGAGCCTGGCCGATGTGCCAGCCGACAAGGTCGAGGCACTCGGGCGGTGAGCCCCGGTAAGCCATTGAACAAGGTCAACCGATAGCAGACAGGGCAAGATGGTGTCGCACCACGGACCACAAAAACTCCAGGAATCGGACAAACGTCGCATCAGCGAGCGGCTCGCCGGCTACGGCCCGGCGCTGCTCATCGGCGGGTTCATCTTCCTCGGCCTGGCACTGGCACTGTCCATGTTTGCGGATCGAGGCTGGGAGCGACTCTCACACGCTTACCTGCTCAATGCCACCTTCTACCTGACACTCTCCATCGGCGGGCTGTTCTTCGTGCTCGCCACGCACCTGTTCCGCGCGTCATGGTGCGCGGTGGTTCGGCGGATCCCGGAAACCCTCGCGGCGAACCTCGGCGTCGTCGCCGTCATGTTCATCCCGGTGCTGGCGGTGGTGATGTCCAACACCGGCATCCTGTACCCCTGGGCCCAACCGTTTAATCAGATGATGGGTTATCACGGCGATGACCACGCGATGGTGAGTCCCGTTGACGACCACACGCTTCACGCCAGCGGTGACCTCACTCAAGGCTTCGAGATCACGATGATCGCCGACGAGGCGGGTCACGAAGAAGGCAGCCACGCCGAGGCGGGCTATCACGATCGCAGCAAGCCCCACCACAGCGACAACTACAACCCCGCTGTCGATGGTGCCGGGCGTGAGATGACTCACTGGATGGTCACCAACAAGCAGCCCTGGCTCAGCGGATGGTTCTTCACCCTCCGCGTTGTGTTCTACTTCGTCGTGTGGATCGGAATTGCCTGGTGGTACTTCGGATTAGGCCAGCGGCAGGACGCCTCAGGCGAAGCCGACCTCTCGCGAATCCGTGAGGTCTACTCCCCGCCCCTGGTGTTTATCTTTGCTCTGACGCTCGGTTCAGCTGTCTTTGACATCGTGATGTCACTCGATCCGGCGTTTTATTCGACCATGCTCCCGGTGATCGTGTTCGCGGGCTCGTTCCTCTCAGCATTGTGCCTGACCGTCCTGCTCGCGTTGTTGCTCCAACGGCACGGCTATCTCGGATCGGTCAACGTCGAGCACTACCACGACCTGGGCAAGCTGATGTTCGCCTTCGTGTTCTTCTGGGGCTACACCAGCTTCAGCCAGTTCATGCTGCTCTGGTATGCCTCGATCCCCGAAACCGTCTACTGGCTGGAGAACCGTGGCCTGTCGATCTCCGAGCGCTTCGTCAACGAGCCCACCGGCTGGTGGACCATCTCGGCGATCCTGCTCTTTGGACACCTGCTGCTGCCGTTCGCCTACCTGGTGACCCGCAAGACCAAACGCAACATGGCTTGGCTCGCCACGGCGGCCGTCTGGCTGCTCGCGATGCACTGGATCGATCTCTACTGGATGATCATGCCCGAGTTCAGCACGCCGACGCTCCCTGGTTTCTCCGTCGAACTGGTGCTACTGCTCGCCCTTGGCTGCTTCTACGCCTTCGGCATCACCCGGCTGGCCGTCGGTCGGCACGCCATGGCCATCAACGACCCCCGCATGCCCGAGTGCCTAGCACTCAAGCAGCTCTGATCTAAAAAGGCGTATTCGATGGACAGCCACACCTCATCCCAGACCCCTAAGCCCGAGCTTCACGAGCAGGGCATCAACGTACCGATTCTCGCCGTGACCCTGGCGATGGCGGTACCGATCCTCGCGGCAATCGTCATCCTGACCAACGCCGCCTATCGCTACGCCTGGGCCAATGAAGAGGAACGCAAGGTCATCGATGCGCCCCACAAGGCCGTCGATCCGGTCTCGGGTCAGCGTGTCGATCAACTCATCACCGAGCAGCTAGCCAATCTTGGCGCCGGTTCGGCCGCCGAGAGCGCCTATCGTTGGAGAGACCGGGAAGCCGGAACCGTGGTGATCCCCATCGACCGTGCGATGGAGCTAACGATCCGCGATTTGCACGAAAACTGATGGCTGGCCTGGCCCCGACGCCACGGCGTCAGCCTGAAAAGGACCCGTGGCGATGTCTCGCCCCTCAGGAACAAGGTTTTTCGGTCTGCTGACAGCCCTGCTGGTCGGCCTGTCGTCATCATTCGCGATGGCTCAGGGCGCACCTCCTGCTGCCAGTCCCGCAGCCGTCAAACCCGTGGACGACAAGCTCCCCGCGTATCAGCCATCCTCCCCGCCGACGGATCGCACCGAGTTGCTGCCTCCCGATCTTCAGGGGGCCAACATCGACGAGACCAATCTCGGCCAGACCATCCCGCTGGACCTCGATTTCTTTGATGAAAACGGCCGCGCGGTCAAACTCTCCGATTACTTCCGCGACGGTCGACCGGTCATCCTGCAGATGGCTTATTACCGCTGCCCGATGCTCTGCCCTCTGGTGCTCGACTCCATGAGCAACACCATCGAGGAGATGGGCTGGCTGCCGGGCGAGGACTACCAGGTCATCACGGTGAGCATCGACCCCCGCGAGCGCCCCAAGGACGCCATGGAACGCAAGCGCGAAGTGTTCCTGACCCTTGATGAGGATGCCGCAGCAGGTTGGGCCTTCCTGACCGGCCGAGATGAGGACATCCGGTCGCTGGCCGATTCGGTCGGCTTTCAATACCGGTACATCGAACGTCAGGATGAGTACTCCCACGCAGCGGGGATCATGGTGCTGTCCCCCGAAGGCCGGATCTCACGGTACTTCGTGATGCTCAAGTATCCCGCCCGCACACTAAGGCTCTCACTGGTCGAAGCGGGCGAAGGAAAGGTCGGTTCGACGTTAGACCGAATTCTCCTAACATGCTTTCAGTACGACGCCGCCGAAGGGCGTTACGTCCCGGTCGCGATGGGGCTGATGAAGCTAGGCGGAGCGGTTACAGTGACCGCACTCGGGCTGTTGGTTGGGTTGATGTTCGCCTTCGAGGCGGTTCGTCGCCGATCTAGAGACCAGGTCAAATCAGCGTAAGAAGGATGACCCCGCCGCTTGAGCGGGATACAGTTAGGGAAAACCCCGGCGAAAACGGGGTTCATCGGGCCAGACCCAGCAAGGTTGCGTGTGATGTCGCTATTGATGGCTTCTTTTATCGACGAGTGGGTCCTCAACTGGATGCCGCGCCAGGCGTCCACGACCGCGGAAGACATTGACTACGCCTTCTACTGGATCTACTGGGTCAGCGTGGTCTGCTTCGTGGCCATTGGCTTCCTCATGTTCTTCTTCTCGTGGAAGTACAAGCAGAAGGATATGGACACTCTCGGCGAGGGGCCGACCCACAGCACCGCTCTCGAGCTGGCCTGGACCATCCCACCCACCATCGCCGTCCTTGCCTTCTTCGCCATGGGGTTCGTCGGCTACCGCGACATGGCCGTCCCGCCCTCGAATACCTATCAGATCGTCGTGACTGGCTACAAGTGGGGCTGGTCCTTCCAGTACCCCAACGGCTACAGCGACTCCAACCTCCACGTCCCCGCTGGCCGTCCGGTCGAGCTCATTATGCAGTCGCAGGACGTGATCCACTCGGTGTTCATTCCCGATTTCCGCGTCAAGAAGGACTGCGTGCCCGGCCGGTACAACAAACTCTGGTTCGAGACCGAGTTCGACCCCGAGTATGCCGAAGAACTGGCCGCTGGCGACACGACCTTCACAGTCAATAAGCACATCCTCTTCTGCACCGAATACTGCGGGAACAAGCACTCCCAGATGCTCGCCGATGTCTACGTCCACCAGCCGGCTGACTTCGCCGCCTGGCTCGACTCCGCCGCCGACATCCGCAAGGACCCGCCCGCAGTCGCTGGCGAGTCCCTGCTCAACAAGAGTGGTTGCTACCAGTGCCACTCGATCGATGGAACCGTCATCATCGGCCCGAGCTTCAAGGACCTCTACCAGCATCAGGGTAAGTGGGCCGATGGCCAGGACTACGTCGCCGACGCGAACTACATCCGCGAGTCGATCCTCTACCCCGGCGCCCACATCGTCGCCGGTTACCAGAACGTGATGCCCTCCTATAAGGGCCGTCTCAAAGACATTGAGATCACAGCGATCATCGAGTACCTCAAGACCATCAGCACCCACTTCTCCGGCTCGGTCGAGACCGACTGGGAGAAGCTCGAGTCCACCGGCACCGCCAGCGAGTAAGCCATCAACTGTTCCCGCCGCATCATCGGCGGGTGAATATCGAGGAAGACGTCCATGTCCGTCATCAGCACGCCCGAAACCGTCGAGGGCAATCACGCCCAAGACCATGGCAGCAACTACATCACCGCAGAGAAGGGCATCCTGTCCTGGCTCACCACGGTCGATCACAAACGCATCGGCCTGATGTACATGATCTTTGTGCTCACTTCGTTCTTCATCGGCGGGGTGTTCGCGATCGTCGCACGCACCGAGCTGCTCTCCAACGAATGGACGCTGCTCGCCGATGAGGCCGCAGCCAACGACTTCTACAACCACTCCTTCACACTCCACGGTGCGGTGATGACGTTCCTCTTCATCATCCCCGGCATCCCCGCGATCCTGGGTAACTTCGCGCTGCCCCTGATGCTGGGTGCCAAAGACGTCGCCTTCCCCAAGCTCAACCTCGGGTCTTGGTACCTGTACATGATCGGGATGTGCTTCTTCCTCTGGATCCTCCTCAGCGGGGTCATTGGCGTCCTGCTTTACGCCAACGGCGTCACGCCTCCGGATTGGCTCCCTGTTGGTCTCGATACCGGCTGGACCTTCTACACGCCTTACTCAACCTCGACGAGCACCCAAGTCGTCGCCGCCACTATGGGCGTCTTCATCCTCGGCTTCTCGTCGATCCTGACTGGTCTGAACTTCATCGCGACCGTGCACATGCTTCGTCCCAAGTGGATGGGCTGGTTCCAGATCCCCCTCTTCGTGTGGGCGCTCTACGCCACCGCCCTGATCCAGATTCTCGCCACGCCGGTCCTTGCCATCACGCTTCTGCTCCTCTGCGCCGAGCGCATCCTGGGCATCGGCATCTTTGACCCAGCCCTAGGCGGTGACCCGGTGCTCTACCAGCACTTCTTCTGGTTCTACTCACACCCAGCCGTCTACATCATGATCCTCCCGGGTCTCGGGATCATCTCCGAGCTGATCTCGACGTTCTCGCGCAAGAGTATCTTCGGCTACAAGTTCATCGCCTTCTCCTCGGTCGCCATCGCGATCTTCGGCTTCATTGTCTGGGGCCACCACATGTTCACCTCGGGCCAGTCATCGCTGCTCAACGCGATCTTCTCCCTGCTGACCATGAGCGTCGCCATCCCCTCAGCCATCAAGGTCTTCAACTGGCTCGCCACCATGTGGAAGGGTCAGATCCGTCTCGACACCCCGATGCTCTACGGCCTCGGCTTCATCTGGCTGTTCGCTATCGGCGGGCTCACGGGCCTCTTCCTGGCCACCATCTCCGTCGATATCTTCTTCCACGACACCTACTTCGTCGTCGCTCACTTCCACTACGTCATGGTCGGCTCGACACTCTTCGCGTTCATGGGCGGCATGTACTACTGGTGGCCCAAGATCTTCGGCAAGATGTACAACGAGTCCTTCGGTCGCTGGTCAGCGATTGTTGTGTTCATCGGCTTCAACATGACCTTCTTCATCCAGTTCCTGGCCGGTACCAAGGGCATGCCCCGGCGCTACGCGCACTACCTTGATGAGTACGCCTTCTATCACTTCTTCTCCTCGATCGGCTCGTACGTCCTCACCGTTGGGCTGTTCATGGTGCTCTGGAACTGGGTCACTTCGCTGATCAGTGGACCCAAGGCCTCCGCCAACCCCTGGGGTGCCAACTCGCTGGAGTGGTACACCAGCTCCCCGCCTCCCGCGCACAACTTCATCGGCGAGCCGCCAACGGTTCTCGATCCCTACGACCACGCCAACTGGAAGTATGATGCCGAGCAACATGGCTACGTCCTCAAGGAAGACCCCGAGGAGTACGCCAAAAAGTTCGCCGCACAGGGCGGCCATCACTAACTGATTTTCCGCCGGTCCTGTACGTCAACGGGCCCGGTCATTTTCCACTGACGACGACGAGGCTGACAGCGTCATGACCGAGGCCAGTCACCACGGGCACGGCGAGGAGGGTCACCACCCGCACCTCGCGCACCACTTCCATACCCCCAAACAGCAGTTCGAGTCCGCCAAGCTGGGCATTTGGCTCTTCCTGGCGACCGAGATCCTGATGTTCGGCGGGCTTTTCTGCGCCTACGCGATCTATCGCGGGAATCATAAAGAGGTCTACCTCTACGCCCACAAGTTCCTCGATACCAACCTCGGCGCCATCAACACCGCTGTCCTGCTGACCTCCTCGCTCACCATGGCGTGGGGTGTCCGCGCCGCCATGCTCGGCCAGAAACAGCTCCTCTCGATCATGCTCGCGCTGACGTTTATGGGTGGCGTCGGCTTCATGGGCATCAAGACCATCGAGTACACCAGCAAGTGGAACTCCGAACTCTGGCCCGGCACCGCCAACGCCTACTACCCGGTTGATACCGAAGGGCTTTCCTCCGAAGAAGTGGCTCAAAAAGAAGTCGAGCGGCTGAACCTCATCAGCAACTATCTCGACCGCAAGTACCTCGGCAAATACCGCTCCGGTGCGGTCGGCCCCGGTAGCAGCTACGAGTTCGGACCCGATTACAAGTACAAAAACGACCCCTACTTCTACGACCCCCACAAGGGCCATGGCGAAGACGGCCACGACAAGGAGCACGTCGCCGACGGCTCTGAGCCAGAACACAATGGAGAAGTAGCACACGCTACCAGCGAACACGCCGAAGCACCCCATGCCGAAGCCCATGACATCGGCCACGGCGAGCACGCCTCGGCGTCCTCCCCCGACGACGCCAACTACGTCCCCATCGCGGGTGAAGATGTGCATCACGCTCAAGGCACGCCCGCTGAGGTCTCGATGATCCCCCCGCCCGCCGAGGCCACCTCAGCGGTCGTCGCCGCCTACGCCGACCCCGGCGACCACCACCACACCGACCATGGCGGACACGCCCCCGTCATCACCTTCGTTGACCTGCCACCAGCCGAGCAGGGCCGGGTGCATATTTTCTATCAGATCTACTACATGATGACCGGCCTCCACGGCCTGCACGTGCTCGTTGGCATGGGCCTGCTGTTCTGGGTCTGGGTTCGAGCGACCTTCTACGACGCCTTCGGACCCAACAACTTCACCACCATCGAGGTCGTCGGCCTCTACTGGCACATCGTTGACCTGATCTGGATCTTCCTCTTCCCGCTGCTGTACCTGATCCACTAAGCCCGAGAGCGATACCACCATGGCGCATCACGAACCCAAGGTCGATGAATACGGCTTCGACCACAGCTACAACCACCCGCTGCCCTACACCGAGATGTTCCTCACCTTTGTCGCTCTGATGGTGCTGACCTTCATCACCGTTGGCGTCACCACCTACGACTTCGGCTATGTCATGAACCTCGTCGTCGCCATGACGATCGCGTTTATCAAGGCCAGCCTCGTCGCCTGGTACTTCATGCACCTCAAGGAAGACGCCCCGCTCAACGGCATCATCCTGATTTCTTCGCTACTTTTCGTGACGCTGTTCATCACCTTCACCCTGATGGACACCAACGCCTACGCTTACTTCCTGGAAACACCATCAATTGTCTCAACGCCCTGACGGATTCTCTTAGGCCCAATGGTCTAAGCGGGGTAGAATAGACTAGTGGTGGATGCATGGAGGTGTGCCATGGCGGACCCGAAGACGACGGTCCCGGCTCGCGTTGGTGACTTCGGCATGTGGCTGTTCCTGCTCTCTCTGGGGATGCTCTTCGCCGCTTCGATGCTGGCCTACGTCATCATCCGCATCAACGGGATGATGGAAAAGACCAACGTCATCACCGGCGAACCCATCCCACCCGCCGGTCCGCCCTGGGGATCGCTCGATATTCCCTGGCCGCTCTGGGTCTCGACCGTCGTGATCCTCCTCTCTAGCTTCACCATCCACCGGGCAGCGACCCACATCCGATTCGAGCGGGTCGATGCCTTCAAACGCATGATGACCGCCACGCTGTTACTGGCGATCGGCTTCCTCCTCGTCCAGACCCCCAGCCTCGTCGGCCTCCTCGCCGAACACTACGACGCCATGGAACAGCGAGAGCTCATGGCAAACATCGGCGGTCCGGCGGGTGCCATGACCAACAACGCCCTCTATGGTGCCGTCTTCTTCCTCATCCTCGTCCACGCCCTCCACGTCATAGGCGGGGTCGTCCCCCTCGCCATCGTCACCAGCCACGCCCACGCGAACCGCTACGACCACGAGCACTACCGCCCGGTCAAGCACCTCGCCATGTACTGGCACTTCCTCGACGCCGTCTGGATCATCATGTTTGTCGTGCTGCTGGTCACGGCGTGAGCCGGTCCTGATCAAAAAAAGAGCCGTGGCCTAAAAACCACAGCTCTTGTGTCATCTCGACAGCTTCTTTGAATCGAAGCTGGCCCTCAGGGACTCGAACCCCGACTAACTGGACCAGAACCAGCCGTGCTACCATTACACCAAGGGCCAAAGGGGCAGGTCTGGGGACTCCCTGCCGCAACTCAACATCGTAAGAATCACCGCCGGGGCCGTCAAAGATCGCGTGATCGGACCCCCCCCCAACCCCCCGCCCTTCCGCCCGACATCAGTCGAGGTCACTCAACGCCTCTGGCCGCCATCGCCCGCTCCACCACATCCAGGTCCAAACCCTCCAGCGTCGCCAGCACCATCGCCGCTCCCGGGAAGGTCTGGTCCCTCGTCACCTCGTTCGGCACCGCGACCGCGTACAACCCCGCCGCATGGGCCGAGGCGATCCCGTTCGGCGAATCCTCCAGGGCCAACGCATGCCCCGGAGCCACACCCAGCCGTCGGCACGCCTCCGCAAACGGCTCCGGCCCCGGTTTATGCGTGGTCGTCTCCTCACGGGTGACCAGCACCGGGAACGACCCCAGCAGCCCGTGCCGCTCCAGATACCCCGCCACCCACGGACGGTCCGAGCCCGACGCCACAGCCAGCTTGAGCCCCCACGCCACCGCCCGCTCAACAAGATCGCGAACGCCCGGCAGCAGGTCAGCCTCATCAATCAAATCCCGCGTCGCCGACCGGCGTTCCGCGGTCAGCCGCTCCCGATCCAGCCTGAGCCCGGCAAGCTCTTCAAGATGAGCGTGGAAATCAAAGCTCCACTCCGGTCTGCCCAGCACATCGACCCATCGCTCAATCGGCAGCTCGTGGCCATGCCGCCGAAACAGCTCGCGCCACGCCAGATACTGCGGGGTCTCGGTGTCGAGCATCAACCCGTCAAAATCAAAAACAATCGCCCGCAGCATCATCCGGGCCCCGCCAGGCTCGACTCGTGAAACGCACGAATCACACCCGCACGATCATCCGAGCCAAACAGCGCCGACGCCGTGACCATCACGTCAACGCCATGCGCCGCCGCCTCACGACACGTCCGGGGGTTCAGCCCGCCATCCATCTCAATCCGCAATCGCTCATCGGCGTGCTCGCGCAGACCACGCGCCTTAGGCAGCACCTCGGGCATGAACTTTTGACCCGACTTGCCCGGATGAACACTCATAATCAGCACCATCTGCAAGTCATCCAGCACCGGGTCGATCACCCGCAGCGCATCCGCTAGCGAGGTAGGGGGGTTCACGACCAGCCCCGCGTCACATCCCACCTCGTGGACCTGTCGGACAACGTCGCTGGCGTCATAACCGCCAGACCGCAGCGGCTCACACACCTCGACATGAAAGGTCAGCATGTTCGCCCCCGCCTTGGCGAAACTCTCGATGTAGTCAACCGGACGCTCAACCATCAGGTGAACGTCAAGATAAGTCTCCGGCAGGTGACGACGCAGCCCGCGGATCATGTCGGCGCCCATCGTCAGGTTCTGCGCAAAGTGACCGTCCATGACATCCACATGCAGCAGGTCCGCCCCGGCATCCAGCACACTCCCGGCGTCCTCGGCCATCCTGCCAAAGTCAGCCGATAGCACCGACGCCGAGACAAGCGGACGGGACGGTTTCTGTCGTAAAGAAAGCATCGTGCCAGTGTATCGACACGGCCCGGGAGAGTCAGAAGGCGAAACGCGCATGAAGCCCAAGGTAGGGTGCATCATCGAGCTTGCGCAGCGTTGTGTCATCCCGACGATCAAAGCCCGTCGAAAACTCCTGGTTGAACGCATACCCCACCGCCGCACCAAGCTCGATGTCCGGATTCGCCTTCCAACTAAAACCCAGCTCCGCACGATCCTGCTCGAAGAACATCCGCCGATCCTCAGGCAGCGCCTTGGTCGCATATGCCTCCGCCTGCCCCGTCAGCGACACATACACATCAAACCGCTCGTGCACCTCATACGTCACCATCGCCTCGACTGACTCAGGGAAAAACCACGTCCCCTCGACCGTCAACCGATCCATCGGCTGCCAGCTAACCGCGGCATACGGAAAACCAAAACTTACGATCAGCGGCGTCTCCACATCAAGACGCTGCGTGTAAATAAACCCCGGCAGCGGAATATCCGGGAACACACTCCGATTCCCGTTCCAGTCCAGCAGCACCGTGTACGAAGTCCGCTCATCGACCTGATGCGTCGCCGCCACCCCCGCCGACCCATACCAGCCATCCTCCCCATCGAACGACAGGTCCCCATCGTTGTCACGCACCTGACCCGCGTACCCCACACCCAACGCCCAACTCACCGACCAGTCCGATTCATCAAGCTGATGCGTCATCCCCCCGCCAACAAACAAATCCATTAACCCCTCAGGAAACACCGGGTCCGAACTCTCGATCGTCAAGGTATGCAACCTCAGCCGCAGAGCCGCTCGTGTATCCGGCGTAGCCTCATCACCGACGCCTTCGCTCCACAGCCGCCCGCGCACGTCAATATCATTGATCGCCAGCCCGACACCCGTCCCCGTGCGCTCGACATCACTCCCGAACACGCCAATCGACTGAACATCCACCAGCACCGTCTTCTCAGGCGGGTAAGGCATCAACACCGCAGGCAGTGCCGACTCACCCCATACCGGTGCGGCCATCAAACAACCAAGAACGCAGGCAGGCATGGTCTGTTTCATGGACAACATTGTACGCTCCCGCTCGGGTCAGACCGCCACACCCTGCTTCTCGTCCAACAACTCTACGCTGTTGAACTTCTTGCCCTCAAGCATCTCCAGGCTCGCTCCACCCCCAGTGCTGACGTGCGAGACCTTGTCCGCGTAGCCAAGCTGAGCAATCGCCGCAGCGCTGTCGCCCCCACCAATAATGCTCACCGCATCCGACTCCGCGATCGCCTGCGCCACCGCCTTGGTCCCCTCATCAAAAGGCGGCATCTCAAACACACCCATCGGCCCGTTCCAAACCACCGTCTTCGCCTCACGAACCAGATGGCCAAAAAGCTTCGATGAATCAGGACCGATGTCCAGACCCTGATAGCCCTCAGGCACCTCCCCCGCCTTCACAATCTGCTTCTTGCAGTCACCCGAAAAAGCATCCCCCACGTGCGTGTCCACCGGCAGCACCAGCTTACTCCCGGCCTTCCCAATCAAACGCTTGGCCAGCTCAACCTTGTCCGGTTCAACCAGACTCCCGCCAACCTCCCCGCCCTGCGCCAGCGAAAACGTGTACGCCATCGCCCCGCCGATCAACACGTGATCACAAACCTTCAGCAGATTATCAATGACATTGATCTTGTCCGACACCTTCGCCCCGCCAAGGATCGCCACAAACGGCCGTGCCGGGCTGTCGATCGCTTCAGACAGGTACTGGATCTCCTTCTCGACCAGAAACCCGCACACCGCCGGCTTGCCCTCGGCCTTCATCTTCCGCGGAGCCGCCACCATCGAAGCGTGGTCCCGGTGACACGTCCCAAACGCATCATTGCAATACGCATCCCCAAATGACGCCAGCGTCGCCGCAAACGCCTCATCACCCTTCTTCTCCGCCTTGTCGAACCGCAGGTTCTCCAGCAGCACCACCCCGCCCGGCTCCAACCCCTCAACCTTCGCCTTGGCGTCGTCGCCAACTGTATCCGACGCAAACACCACCTCGCGCCCCAGCAGTTCCCCAAGCCTCTTCGCCGCCGGTGCCAGTGAATACGCCGCCTCGGGCCCCTCACCCTTTGGCCGCCCCAGATGGCTCATCAGCACCAGCGCCCCCCCACGGTCCAGCACCGCACGAATCGAGTCCAACGCCATCCGAATCCGCCGATCATCCGTGATCTGACCATCCTGTAGCGGGACGTTGAAGTCCACCCGCATCAGAACCCTCAGTCCCGCCACATCGAGATCAGCAATGGTTTTCTTGGGCAAGAGATCGTCCTCCATGAACTGGCCAAAAGCAGGGGCGTGACCTATGACTATCCAGCAACAAGCCGACTACAGAAACCGACCCACCAACCGATAGCTTACTCCGAACATGACCTCTTTTCACGATCACCTCACCAGCCTCGGAGCCGAGTTCCTCACCTACGGCCCCGACGCCGACTCCGCCGTCCACCTCGCCGAACACCTCGGTGCCTTCGAGGCCGAGTACGCCGCCATCCGCCGCCGTGTCGGCATCCTCGCCCTGCCCCAGCAGGCCATCCTCCACGCCTCCGGGATCGACCGCCAGGACTTCCTCCACCGCATGGTCACCCAGAACATCAACGCCCTCGAGCCCGGCCAGACCACCCGCTGCTTCCAACTCGACGGCAAAGGCCGCATCCTCGCCGACATCCTCGTCCACCATGGCGGGGACGACACCTGGCTCGAAATGGACCGATTCCGACTCGACTCCGTCCATCAACTCCTCGACAGCCGACTCTTCTCCGAAGACGTCACCCTCGAGCCGCAACCCGATGCCCGGCTCTTCCTCGCCCTCATCGGACCCGCAGCCCTCCGCCTCCTCGCCGCAGCAGCAATACACACCGTCGAGGGCATGACCCCCGATGACCTCGGCTCAATGCCCCGCACCACCCATGTCCTCAATATCGGCACCGCCCTCGTCTCGGCAACCCGCTGGGACATGGCTGGCGAACTCGCCATCCGACTCGCCGTCCCCACCGAGCACGCCGTCGAAGTCCACCAGACGCTGCTTGACGCCGCTGGCTACGAGCCCAACGCCGAAGTCGATGCCGACTTCGGCCAGCGCCGCCGCGACTCCCTCCGCGGACGACCCATCGGCTGGGCCGCCTACAACACCGCCCGCATCGAAGCCGGCGAAGTCCTCTTTGGCGTCGACTTCGGCACCGACTGCCGACCCGCAGAAGCCGGCAAAACCGTCATGGACCAGACCGTCTCCTTCACCAAAGGTTGCTACCTCGGCCAGGAGGTCGTCGCCCGGATGCACAACCTCGGACACCCCAAACGACTCCTCATCGGCCTCACCATCGAGAGTGACAAGCTCCCCGTCGCCGGCTCCCAAGTCCTCAAAGCAGGCGACGATGGCCCCACCCTCGACGTCGTAGGCGGAATCACCTCCTCCACCCTCTCCCCCCTCCGAGGCGGCCTCGCCATGGCCATCGCCATGGTCAAGTGGGGCCACCACCGCCCCGGCAACAAGCTCTACGCCACCGAACTCGGCCAGCCCGTCGAAGCCCTCGCCGGACCCCCAGGCGTCGAGAGCCTCCGACCCACCCACAACGACTGAATCAACGTCACATCACTTTTTTCCAAGCTCGGGAATGAATATCTGTTGCAACAGGTTTTGTCTCCGAAGCCAGCAAGAACCACTGGCCCGAAAACAAACACCCCCCCAACAGGAGACATCACCATGGGATACGACGTCAAGAACAGCACGGCCTTCGTCACAGGCGCCAATCGCGGCATCGGCAAGGCCATCGTCGAGAGCCTCATCGCCCACGGCGCCAGCAAGGTCTACGCCGCCGTCCGAGACCCTGCCTCAGCCAAAGACCTCGTCGATGCCCACGACGGCAAAGTCGTCGCCATCGAAACCGACCTGAGCAAACCCGAGACGATCACAGCCGCAGCCAAGGCCGCCGCGGACGTGACCCTCGTCATCAACAACGCCGGCGTCCTCCGCGTCTCCGACCCCCTCGACCCCAAAGCCGAAGAAAACTTCCAATTCGAGTTCGATGTCAATGTCCTCGGACTCATCCGAGTCGCTCAGGCCTTCGCACCAACCCTCAAAGCCAACGCCGGAGGGGCCTTCGTTCAACTCAACTCCGTCGCCTCCGTCAAGAACTTCGCCGCCTTCTCCACCTACTCCGCCTCCAAAGCCGCTTCCTACTCCATCACCCAGGGCCTCCGCGACACCCTCGCCGAACAAAACACCCACGTCCTCAGCGTCCATCCCGGCCCCATCGCCACCGACATGGCCGAAACAGCCGGCCTCCCCGATGGTGACCCGCCCAGCGTTGTCGCCGAAGGCATCGTCGCCGCCCTCAAAGCTGGCGATTTCCACCTCTTCCCCGACACCATGGCAAAACAGATTTTCGACGCCTACCGTAGCTTCGCTCAAAACGTCGTCGAAGCCCAGATGACCGAGGCCTGACCCACCCCTGATAACCCAGTCCCTTCTCCTCGGCCCGCGAATCCCCACAAGGAATCGCGGGCCTTGTCGTTACCGCCCCTCGAGCAGCCGCTGACCCAGAAAATCATGCAGCTCCGGGACCGCATCGATCTTCGCCGCCACAGCATTCACGTCATATTCCAGCCGGTGGAACGACACCTTGTCACCCTCCAGAATCGCATACGACGCCCGCGGATCACGATCCCGCGGCTGGCCCACCGAACCCGGGTTGATGATGCACTTCTCGTCATCCGAAAACGTGTAGGCCCCGCCAAGGTCCGAAGGCGGATAAAAATCCGGCTCATCCGTAAACACCCCCGGCACATGTGTGTGACCCACAAAACACCGCCGCTCGATCCGATCAAAAATCTGCTGAACCTTCTGCGGGCTCGTGATCACGTCGTCCGGAAAAATGTACTCATTAATCGGCCGCCGGGGCGACGCATGAACGCACAACGCCCCCTCATACTCCTGTCGAATGCTCAGATTCCCCAGAAACTCCCACCGCGCACGACGCAGGCCCGCATCCGGCTCGCTCTCAAGCTGCTGACGCGTCCAGAACGCCGCCGCCTCCGCCGTCGCATTAAAACCCGTCGGCTCATACAACGCCGCAAAATCGTGGTTCCCCATCAACGCCCACAAGCACCGCTCCTTCACCACGTCCAGGCACTCACGCGGATTCGGGCCATACCCAATGATGTCCCCCAGGCAGACAATCGTCTCGATCCCCTTGCCGTCGATGTCCGCAAGCACCGCCTGCAAAGCGTCGAGGTTGCCGTGAATATCCGATATCAACGCCGTCGCCATGAAGATGCGCCCTGTGAAAGGGGGTCCCTCTCTCGAATCGTCCAGAGAGTCTGAGCATTTCCCCGCCAGACGCAAGTACTACGCCAGCGGGCACCTACCCGTTATAGTCGGTTGTTATGGCAAGCGGAGTACAGGTTCCGGGCCGATTCGGCCCTCGCGATGGCACACGATGCCTCATCGTCCGCCCATCTGCCCTGGGCGATGTCGCCCGCACCGTCCCCGCCCTTGTCGCCCTCAAGGCCGCCTTCCCACAGACCACCATCGACTGGCTCGTCCACCCCGCCTACGCCGACGCCGTCCGCTGCCACCCCGCCCTCGACGCCACCATCCCCTTCGACCGCGACGGACTCTCCGGCTTCGGCTACCGCTGGAGCGCCACCAAAGCCGGCTTCGCCCTCATCCGACAGCTCCGCAACAACCGCTACGAACGCGTCTACGACCTCCAGGGACTCGCCCGCAGCGCCCTGTTCACCTACTTCTCCGGCTCACCCCACCGCGTCGGCTTCGCCAACGCCCGCGAAGGCGCCTCATGGGCCTACAACCACAAACACCAGGTGAACGAGGTCCATACTGTCGACGAGATGATGGGCCTCCTCCGCGCCGATGGCGTCCCCATCCCCCCGGACCCCGACCTCAGGCTCTACACCCCACCCGAAGACCTCGCCTGGGCCCAACGCTATCTCGACAGCCGCTACATCGACCCCGCTGAGGGCTACACCTGCATCGCACCCACCGCCAAATGGCGTTGCAAGTGCTGGCCCCTCGACGGCTGGGCCAAGGTCATCACCCGCGTCATCGGCGACCGACACCTGGGCGGGAAAATCCTCGTCCTCGCCGCACCCCACGAAACCGAGTACCTCGCACCCCTCCGCAAAGCCCTCGACGACGATGTCGAAGTCTCCAAACGCGTTTTCTTCCCCGAAACCACCACCGTCGGACGCCTCATGGGCCTCATCGCCCGCTCCCAGGCCGTCATCAGCAACGACTCCGCCGCCCTCCACCTCGCCGTCGGACTCCTCCGACCCGTTGTCGGCATCTACGGCCCCACCGACCCCCGCACCGTCGGACCCTATGGCCGCCACATGGCCGCCATCCAGCCCAAAGAGGCCGCCCGACCCAGCTTCGTCTTCGACTACCGCAAACACCGCGATGACCAGTCCCTCATCGCTCAGGTCCCCGCCGCCGCCGTCCTCGAAACCCTCCTCCGCGTTTCGGGAACCTCCCCCGACCTCCAGGCGTCTGTAGCTGGGTAGCCAGACACCATCTCCGCTCCCGAAAGGACTGTCCCGTGACGGGTAAACGCATCGTCGAAATCGTCGTCGTCCTCCTCATCATCGCCCTCCTCGTCGCCATCCTCACCCCCGCCCTCGGGGCAGCGCGAAGCACCACACAGACCGACCCCTACACCGAATATCTCGGCACAGCCAGCCAGGACCGCTATTTTGACCCCAACGCCGTCGGTCGCTGGGAAAGGCCACCCGGATCACTCAGCGTCGAAAAGGATCAATCCGCCGGATTCGCCGAGAGCCAGGAAAGCGTGATGGGTCGCCGGATGGCAGTGTCGAATACCGGTGCCATGGCTGGAGGCGTCATGTTCGCCCAGGCCTCCGCCCCCCCCGAAGCCGCCGACCTCGAAGCCTCTTCCGAACAGAATGTGGGGGAGGGCGACCCCCGCGAGATCATCTACACCGCATCCCTCAACCTCGCCGTCGAAAACCTCGCCTCCACCCTCGACTACATCCGCGCCTACGCCAAAGCCCAGGGCGGGCACATGGAGCAGCAGACCTCCAACATGATTCGCATCCGCGTCCCCGCCGCGACGTTCGACGAGGTCCTCGAAAAACTCGCTGGCATCGGCGAACTCCGCGACAAGAACATCGGCGCCCGGGACGTCACCTCACAGGTCCGCGACATCGAGATCGAACTCAAGACCGCCACCACCTCCCGCGACCGCCTGCTCACCCTCCTCGAACGCGCCGAACGCACCGAAGACGTCATCCAGATCGAACGCGAACTCCGCCGGCTCAACACCCAGATCGACCAGGTCCAGGGACGACTGCGCTACTTCAAAGACCAGGTCTCGATGTCCACCATCACCGTCGTCCTCAACGCCAAAGTCCCCCAGCAGCCAACCGACCCCGCCATGCCCTTCGTCTGGATCGACCAGCTCGCCTTCGAACTCATCAACCCCTCCCGCACCCCGCCCAGCACACCCGACCTCGGCGACGGCGTCCGCATCGAACTACCCAACGGCTTCGTCCGCCACTACCAGGAGGACTACGTCACCATGGCCCTCTCCTCCGATGGCGTCGGCCTCAAGATCATTCGCCACACCAACTACGACGAGGCTGACCTCGACTTCTGGCTCGGCCTCGTGCGCACAACACTGATCGATCAGATGGCAATCCCGGTCGGTGAACCCGTTTTGGACAAGCTTGACGGTCGTTGGTGGGGCAAAAGCAGCACGGAAATAGCCACTTTAGAGGGCCCCAAGACCGTGGGCGCACAGCCGCACCGCTACCTCATCGGCCTCGTCGCCACCGACCGCTACGTCTACACCGCCGAAGCCTGGGGCCCCGACCAGGCCCTCGCCAACCACCGCGACGCCATCACCCAAGCCATGATGACCCTTCGCGTCCGCTGAGTACCCCCGCAAGTCCTGCGATTGGAACGCTTTATGAGAATCATCGCCGGTATCGACGAAGCGGGCTACGGCCCCCTCCTCGGCCCCCTCACCATCGCCCGCGCCGTCATCGCCCTCCCCGACACCGACCAGGACCCCTGGAAACTCCTAAGCAAAGCCGTCGCCCGCACCCTCTCGGGCCGAAAATCCCGCCTCGTCGTCAACGATTCCAAAAAACTCGGGGTGCGCACAGCCGGACTCCAGCACATCGAGACCAGTTGCCTCGCCTTCGCCCACGCCGCGGGCCTCGACACCACCGACGCGGGCACCCTCTTCGACGCCCTGGGCGAATCCACCCACCGCCACCTCGACCACCTCCCCTGGTACAGCCCCACCACCCGCTGGCCCTGGCAGCCCCTGCCCACCGCCCTCACCGCTGGCGAAGTCTCGATCGCCCGCTCCATGCTCAACACCACCATGGCCGCAGCAGAAGTCTCCGTCCGCTCCCTAGGCGTCAGCCTCGTCTTCGAAGACGCCTTCAACGACCTGGTCAGCAAGACCAACTCCAAGGCCTCCGCCAGCTTCACCTACGTCGCCCGCCACCTCCTCGCCATCTGGCGCGACTTCGGCGGTCACCACCCCCTCGTCGTCATCGACCGCCAGTCCGGCCGAACCCACTACCGCGAGCTGCTCAGCCTCCTCCTGCCCGAAGCCTCCTTCCGCGTCCTCGAAGAAGGACCCGACCGCTCCGCCTACGAGGTCCGCGAGGGCGACCGCTTCATGACCGTGAGCTTCGAGACCAAAGCCGATGGCACCCACTTCCCCGTCGCGCTCGCCTCCATGATGGCCAAATACAGCCGCGAACTCATGATGCAGCGCCTCAACAGCTGGTTCGCCAATCGCCTCCCCGACCTCCGACCCACCGCCGGCTACGCCCTCGACGGCCGCCGATTCGTCGAAGAGATCGCCCCGCACCTGCCCGAGTGGGGTGTTCACCGCTCAAACCTCTGCCGAATGGCCTGAGGATCGGTTGGAATCGGCCCTGATCCGATCTATACTGCTGGGCTCGACGCCCCGTTCGTCTAGTGGCCTAGGACACTGCCCTCTCACGGCGGCGACATGGGTTCAAATCCCATACGGGGTACTCCCATGGCGGCCTCCCGGCCGCCTTTTTCATGCCTAAACGCCTCCAACCAGCCTCGTAAACCATCAGAGAAAGCCAGCCCACCATGAGCTCCTGGAACGAACTAAGCGACCCAGCCAAGGCACAACTCGAATCGATCGCCGCTGAGCTGGGACTCCATCAGGCCCCCGCCGTGTTCTGGTCGCTCGCTCGGGTGCCCAGCCTTCTGGCCGATCACTGGGCCAACCTCAGGAGCACCCTCATCGATGACGGTCCTCTTGAGGCGAAAGCTCGTGCCTCCGTGGCGTGGGCGGTGTCCTCAATGGCCCCGGACCCCGACCTCGACGCGTTCCTCAGCGAGCGATTCCAAAGCACACTGACCGAAACCGAGCGCGCCGAAGCCGCCGCGGTCGCATCGATCTGCACGACCTACAACACGCTGTTTAAGTTCCGCCACATGGTCGAGGATGAGGACTTCGGCAAGCTCCGCGCGGGCCTGCGGGTCAAAACCTTCAAGGAAACCTCGCTCGAACCCGCGACGGTGGAGTTGATCAGCGTCGCCGTCTCCGCGATCAATGCCTGCCAGCTCTGTGTCGGTTCTCACACCAAGAAAGCCCGTGATCTGGGCCTGAGCCCCGAGCAGATCGATCACGCGGTGAAGATCGCCGCTGTTGTCGGCAGCCTCGCCCAGTTCGCTCGGGCCTCCGCGTCGGTCGATCCGGTAGATTGACACTATGAGATACGCCCTGATTATCGCGGGCGGGTCCGGTACCCGGCTCTGGCCGATGTCGACCCGCGATCTGCCCAAGCAGCTTATCCCTTTGTTCAACGGCAAGTCCCTGCTGGAACTCGCGGTCGAGCGTCTACTCGGTCTGGTCGATGCCGACAAGCTCTACGTCTGCGCGGGCGAGAGCATGAAGGACGTGATGCTCCAGAAGATCCCGTCGCTCTCGGCGGATCGCTTCATCGCCGAACCCATGGGCCGCGACACCCTTAACGCCGTGGCACTGAGCTGCGCGGTCCTGCAGAAGATCGACCCCGATGCGACGGTCGGCGTGTTCACCGCAGATCAGCTCATCGAGCCTGCGGACACGTTCTGCAAGGTCGTCTCCTCGGGGTACGACGTCGCCGAGTCATCGGATGACCTGCTGGTGACCTTCGGCGTCGAGCCCACGCACCCCGCCACCGGGTACGGCTACCTCGAACTCGCCAAAGATCTTCTCGGACACGAGCAGGCGAAGCTCGTGGGCACCTTCAAGGAGAAGCCAGACTTAGCGACCGCTGAGCGGTACGTCAGTCAGGGCCCCGATCGCTTCCTGTGGAACAGCGGGATGTTCGTCTGGCAGGCCAAGACGCTTCTCCGCGCGGTTGAGCAGTTCGCTCCCGAGAACCACGGTCCGATCATGGACCTCGCGTCTGCCTGGGGCACCAGCCAATGGTCGAGTCGGGCCACGGAGATCTATCCAAATCTCAAGAAGATCAGCATCGATTTCGCGGTGATGGAGCCGGCGTCGGAGTCGAGCGAGTTTCGTGTTGCGGCGCTGCCGCTGCCGATCCGCTGGCTCGATGTCGGGAGCTGGCCGAGCTATCAGGGCACGCTGACGCCCGATGGCGAGGGCAACGCGACCTCCGGCTGCAAGCAGACACTGCTGGACTGCCGGAACACGCTCGTGGCCTCGGATGATCCCGACCACTTGGTGGCGGCGATCGGTCTTGAGGATGTCATCATCATCAGGACTGACAAGGCGACGCTCGTTTGCCGAGCCGAGGACGCGGAGCGGATCAAACAGCTCCACGCGGCCATCGGCGACGCGCACGGCGACGACTACCTCTAGCCATGCGTTATCTCGCCATCGATCCTGGCGCCCGACGCACCGGTCTGGCGGTCGGTGATGACGAGACCGGGATCGCGAGCCCGCTGGAGGTGATCGATACCGCCAGCGAAGTCGAGCGGATGCGTCGAGTTCACTCGGCGATTGCCAGCGAAGAGCCGGACGCGCTGGTGCTTGGGCTTCCGTTCAACATGGATGGCAGCGAGGGGCCTGCGGCCAAGCGGGCACGAGCATACGCCGAGGTCCTGAGTAAAGCGACGGGACTGCACGTGCACCTTGCCGATGAGCGGCTGACTTCTGCGGTCGCTGATGAACAGATGGCGCGAACCGGGTTAACACACAAGCAGAAGAAGCAGCTTCGTGATGCGTTGGCTGCTGCGGCGCTTCTCCGATCATTCCTCGCTGAGCGGCTTGGTGACTGATGCAGCGGACTCAGAAGACGATGACGTAGAGCAGCAGCACCAGAGCGGTGAAGACATTGAGCAGCCCGATGTAGCCCAGAGTCTGGCGGACCTCGGTGGGCAAAGCCATGAGCGGGCGGCTGATCAGGACGCAGAAGCGCCAGGTCATGTCCCGGAATGCGTCAAGACGATTCCGGGTGGGCCGATCAACAGATGCATCGCGTGACAGAGCCCGCTGGGGCGGGGTGCGTTTGGCGTCTTCATCGAGTTCGGCGGCGACCGCATTGCTGCCTGAGTCATCCTCCATCGCGGCGAGGGCTGCGGCTTCTTCTGCGGCCTGGCTCTTGCCGATGACGCCCAGCTCGTTTGTGGTGGCCTGCTCGACGGTCTCAAAGTCGCCTTCAGGAGCGTCATCATCCTGCTCGACATCAGCTTCTGTGCTGCTTGAAACCTCTCGTGGCGTGGATGCTGTTGGCGGGGCTTTGGTGACCTGCTCGACGGACTGGAAGTCGCCTTCGGGGGTGTCGTCTTCTGAGGTTGTATCGGCTGGATAGTCATCCTTGGCGGGGGGGGCAACCCTTGTGACGGGGCGAGCATCTGATGCCTGCTCGATCGCTTCGGCGAGGCTCACGTCGTCGCCTGCGTCGGCGTCCTCGGCGTGATCGAACTCGCCCTGAAGCTCGGCTTCGACCTGCTCGGCGAGCGCGGCGTCGAGGTCTTCCAGTGCAGCGACCTCGTCGGGCACCACGCCTTCGGGCTCCTGCTCCGGGTCTTGGCTCTCGGAAGCCTCGTTGGCGGGAGATGGTTCCTGCAACTCACCGATCAGGTCTTTGAGTTGGCTGTCCAGGTCGCCAGATGAAGGGGTGCTTGCGTCTTCGGTGACCTCTGTGGCTGGCGGGGCTTGGTTGTCCATCTCGGCAACGGACTTGATGTCTTCCGATTCGTCGAGGAGGCCATCGATCGCGCTGGTGACCTCATCGGAGCCCTTGATGGCCTCGGGTTGCTGCGCCTCGGCATCGGGGCTGGCGGGCGATGCGGCCGGAGTCTCCTGCTTTGTTTCGTCGTCGATCTCGTCGAGGACAGATTCGAGGTCGGCGACCCAGGAAGGCTGTGCCTCCGCCTCAGTCTCGGCCTCCAACTTCGCCTCGGTTTGGGGGTCCGGATCGGAGGCGACCGCTTCTTCGGGCGGTGGCGATTCCGTTATCCCCGCAGCGTCGTCAGGGTTGGCGTTGTCCGCTTCGCGTTCGGCTTGTTCAGCCTGGTCGATGTGCTGCCCAACGGCCTCATCGACGAGGTCCTGAGTCGATGTGGGGGGGTCTGTGGTCTCGCTTGGTGGCGCGGCTTGCTCTGCGGCCTGAGGTTCTGCTGGTTCCGGTTCGGGCGAGGCGGGCTTGGGGCGAGGGCGATCGGGGAGCGTGCCCGGGGCGGCCAGCTCGATCCGATCCAGCAACTCTTCGAGCTGTCGATCCAGCTCGAAGGGATCGGGGGCGTTGGTGTTGCTGGAGGTCGCGGGTTGTGCCAAGTGCTGGCGCTCCCTGGGGCTGGGTGCTGCCGATCCTTCGGCGGCGAAACTCGCTGCTTGCGGCCGGGCCCGTGATCGTCCATGCTCGGGCCACAACAGGGCGGACACAGGGTCCGTCCCGTCTCCTGTCGATCGACCCCTCTTGGTAGGGGCCTGCAGTGGCCAATGACGAGGTCCGAGAGCAACGCCCCTCATCGGCCGCAGACGCGGATCGGTCTTACCCACGATTCTACGCTCAAGCCCTGCCCGCCTCGAACATCGATCAGGATGTTTTGCTCGATCTGGACCCGGAGGAAGCCCGACACGCTACACGGGCTCTGCGGCTGGAACACGACTCACCCATCGAACTCATCGATGGATCGGGCCGGATCGCCCGTGGGAGGCTGCAATTGGCGGGGAAGAAGGCCGTTTCAGTGGCGATTGAGGCGGTTGTTGTCGCTCCAGCCCCCCGCCCGCTGATCACGATCGCATCGGCGATCCCGAAGGGCTCCCGGGCTGAGGACCTCATCGACCTGCTGGTCCAGACCGGTGCCGATAGGCTGGTGCCGCTGGATGCAGAGCGATCGGTGGTCCATCCGGCGGCAGGGCGGTCAGACCGCTGGCATCGGCGTGCTCTGGCCGGGCTCAAGCAATCCCGCCGGGTTCATGGGATGGGCATTGACAGCCCGGCGCGACCGGCTGACCTCGTGAGCTGGTCGCAGCCCTTGCGGCTGTTTGCGGACACACAGCCGAAGGTCGAAGCAGCCATCGATGAATCCATGCAAGAAGCGGCTGAGGTCGCTGTCGCGATCGGCCCCGAGGGCGGCTGGTCTGATGCCGAGCGTGTCAGGCTGCTGGATGCTGGCTGGCAACCTTGGTCTCTTGGGGCGACGGTGATGAGGGTGGAGACCGCAGCGGCCACTGCGTGTGCGGTGATTCGCTACCTCACCCGGCCCTGATTCGCGTCCGGGACAACACGCTGGCAACTGTCTAGTCTGGTGGTATGAGCGAACGATCCCATTCCGTCGTCGGCAGGCCGGCACTCGAAGAAGTCGATCTCCGTGAGCACGGAGCCAAGGGCACAACCTCGGACCGCAGGCTGTTTATCCAGTTCCAGGCTTTTTCCAGGATGGATGGCCAGCCCGCGCCGACGACTCAAGACCTAGTTGCTGCGCTGAGTAACAAGAGCACGGACCTGGTCCTCTACGAGGACGCGCGCGACCCCCGTGGTTTCGGGTTGGCGTTGGCATCAGAGGACCCCGGCGTCATCATGGATGTGACCCGTCAGGTCTTCGCTGACCCGGCCTGGCAGGGCCTGACGATCAAGCCCGAGTACACAATGATGGGGCGGACGTATGCCCTGGGATATGAGGCCGACCTGGAGGACACGCTGCTGCAGCGTCCGCGTCGGCATCTGCTCGAGGCCGAGTGGCCGTGGTGTGTCTGGTACCCGCTTCGTCGGGCCGGGGCCTTCGAGACACTGGAGAAGGACGAGCAGCGTGCGATTCTGGGCGAGCATGCCACGATCGGGATGAGTTGGGCCCGGTCCGGTGTCGCGCGTGACATCAGGCTGGCCTGCCACGGCTTGGCGGGCGAGGACAATGACTTCGTCCTGGCCCTGTTTGCCCACGAGGTTCATCCGCTTTCCGCGTTGGTCAACCGGATGCGATCGACCGTGCAGACCTCTCGATATCTCGAAAAACTAGGTCCGTTCTTCCTAGGCCGGGCAGTCTGGCGTTCGACGACCCTGCAAGGGTGAGTAGAATCATCTCTCAGAGCTAACCTCCTCCAGCCAGAAGCAGATGACCATGATCGAGACGACCAGCGAGCAGCACATCCAGGCCCTCGAAACCCTCAAAGCCGTGGGGCAGGAGCACATCCTGGCGGGTTATGACCGTCTCAAGCCCGCAGAGCAGGAATCGCTGCTCGCCGAGATCGCATCGGTTGACTGGGCCGAGGTTGCTCGTCTGGTCAAGACTCATGTCGAGAGCAAGCCGAAGTTCAAGCTGCCTGAGAACATCGAGCCGGCACCGTGGTACCCCAACGTGCCCTCCGCTGAGCTGGAGCAGTTCTACCGGACCGCCTTCGAGGCGGGTTGTGCGATGGTTCGTGATGGCAAGGTGTGTGCGTTCACTGTCGCGGGTGGGCAGGGCACACGGCTGGGCTGGGATGCGCCTAAGGGCACTTTCCCGGCGACGCCGATCCGGAAAGTCCCGCTCTTCGGCTGCCTGGCCGAGTACATCCGCGCTATCGAGATGCGCTTTGGCGTGGTCATCCGCTGGTACATTATGACCTCCCCGGCGAACGACGCGGACACGCGTGCGTATTTTGAGGATCAGAACTACTTCGGTCTCGATCCCGATCAGGTGATGATCTTCCCGCAGGGCATGATGCCTGCCATTGGCATGAGTACTGGGAAGGTTCTGATGGCGTCGCCGTCATCGGTTGCACTCTCGCCCAACGGCCACGGCGGATCACTCAAAGCGCTCGAAACCTCCGGGGCGCTTGACGACATGGCCCGGCACGGCATCGAGCACATCAGTTACACCCAGATCGACAACCCGATCGTGCGTGTGATCGATCCGCTGTTCCTCGGGCTGCACGCGATTTCCGGTTCGCAGATGTCGTCAAAGATGCTGCCCAAGGCGTATCCGAAGGAGAAGCTGGGCAACTTCTGCGTCGTTGATGGGCGCGTGACAATCATTGAGTACTCCGACCTGCCCGATGAGCTTGCTTACGAGACGGTCGAGTCGGGCGACCTGCGTTTCCGTGCGGGGTCGATCGCGATCCACACGATCCGTCGGGATTTTGTTGAGCTGCTCAATCGCTCGGCCCAGGGCTTTGCGCTCCCTTATCACCGAGCGGAGAAGAAGGTTCCGTATCTGGATCTCAAGTCAGGCAAGCAGGTCGAGCCTGACAAGCCCAACGCGGTCAAGCTCGAGACATTTGTTTTCGATGCGCTCCCGCTCTGCTCGACCTCGATCGTCTATGAGACCGAGCGGATTGATGAGTTTGCGCCGATCAAAAACGCGGATACGCCAGCAGGAGAGGAACCTGCCAACGACAGCCCGCAGACCAGCCGGACGATTCAGTCCGAACGTGCGGCCCGGTGGCTCTCGGAGCTGGGGGTCCAGGTCCCTCGTCAAGCCGACGGTTCGATCGATGCCACGCTGGAGATCAGCCAGATCACGGCGATCTACAAGGAAGACCTCGACGGCTCGAAACTCCCCGGCCGGATCGAACCGGGGCAGGAAGTTCTGCTCTAGCCCGAGCGATCCGCTGAGCTGGTCTATGCTGTAGTCATGTCCTCTGGTTCACCCCCTATCCGAGAAGGCTCCGGGACCGACCCCACGCCAGCGGAACTCATCCTCAGGCTGCCCTATCGGCTGATGGCTTCGTCGTCGATTGCGCACGACAACAACCCGCTGCTGGACGAGCTGCTCGGAGATTCTTCAAAGGTTCGCCTCATCGTTTTCGTGGATGATGGGCTGGCCGCGGCGCAGCCGCGCTTCGTTAAGGACCTCACCCGGCGGCTGAGTGTGAAGGCGGGCTGGTCGGGCCTCCATTTGCTGCCAGGTGGCGAGCGGGCGAAGAACGACCGCGCTGTCTTCGACGGTTTGATCGAGACGCTCGCCGGTGCAGGGCTGTGCCGTCACAGTTATGTGGTGGTGGCGGGTGGCGGGGCGGTGCTCGATGTGGTTGGCTTTGCGGCATCGATGGTGCACCGCGGGGTGAGGCTGATCCGTATCCCGTCGACCACGCTGGCGCAGGCCGACTCGGGCGTGGGCGTGAAAAACGGCATCAACGCCTATGGACAGAAGAACTTTCTGGGCACGTTCGCGGTGCCTGATGCGGTGGTGCTTGACCCCACGCTGCTTGAATCGCTGACGCCTCGTGACTGGCGCTGCGGGCTTAGCGAAGTGGTCAAGGTCGCCTTGCTCAAAGACGCCGATCTTTTTCAAGCCATCGAGCGTTTTGTCGGCGATCACCCGAGCGACCGGGTCGCGGCGCAGCCGCTGTGGCTAAGGTCGGCTGAGTTGCATGCTCAGCACGTTCTGAACTCGGGTGATCCCTTTGAGCTGACCAGCGCCCGCCCTCTTGACCTCGGGCACTGGTCGGCTCACCAGCTCGAGGTCATGTCCTCTTACCGACTCCGGCATGGCGAAGCGGTCAGTCTCGGGCTGGCTCTGGACACGATTATCAGTCAACTTGTTGGCGTGCTCGAGCCCGCCACCGCTGAGCGTATTATTCGGTGTCTGGACGCGACCGGTCTGCCCGTGTTCGATGATCTGTTGCTCGATACCGGCCGTCTTCTCGAAGGCCTGGATCGTTTCAGGCAGCATCTTGGCGGGGTGTTGTCGATCCCGCTGATCCACGGTGTTGGCGATTGCCGGGCGGTCAGCAGCATCGATACGCCGACCATTCACGAGGCCGTCAACCTGCTCGCGCAGCGTGAGGTCAGCCATGCCGTCTAAGCCAACGTGCCCTTTATCACGCGAGCAGCTCATCGACCGCTATTTCCTCGAACATCGTGCCCGCCTGATTGATCTCGCGGCTTTTCTTGATCGCATTGATCGTGCCCAAGATGAGGCAGTCGCCGATCGGCGTGTTGCCGCGCTCCTACAGGCGATCCAGCTTCTGGATGATGGCAAGCCCGAGCGAGCCCGGCGAATTCTCGAACTGTTCTCCGACCTGACAACCGACCCCATCGATAAGGCTGCAGGTAAAGGAGCCATCGGCGTAGCGATCAATCGTTTCTACGATGAGACGAGGGCGTGAAGTACATTGACCCCCACATCCACATGGTCAGCCGGACGACGGATGACTACCAGAACATGGCACTTGCAGGCTGCGCCGCCATCACCGAGCCGGCTTTCTGGGCTGGCTACGACCGAGCGTCATCCGAAGGCTTCGCTGACTACTTCCATCAGCTCACGGAGATCGAACCGAAGCGTGCGGCGCGCTATGGCATCGCCCATCACAGTTGGCTGTGTATCAACCCCAAGGAAGCCGAAGACCTCGGTTTAGCGCGTGATGTTCTTGCGATGATTCCCGGCTTTCTTGAGTGCCCGAACGTACTCGGTATCGGCGAGATCGGTCTCAATAAGAACTCGCGCAACGAACTGACCATCCTCGAAGAGCACATTGGGCTTGCCGCAGAGCACCACCAACTCATCCTGGTGCACACACCGCATCTTGAAGACAAGCTCAAGGGCACACTGCTGATCATGGACGCCCTTGAGCGCAATGGCGCAATCAAGCCCGAGCGTGTGCTGATCGATCACGTCGAGGAGCACACTGTCGCTGCGGTGCTCGATCGAGGGTACTGGGCGGGCATGACGCTCTACCCGGATACGAAGTGCACGCCTCAGCGAGCTGTTGACATCATTGAGATCTATGGCAGCGAGCGACTCTGGGTCAACTCGGCGGGTGACTGGGGGCCTTGCGACCCGCTCTCGGTCCCGAAGTTTCGCATGGAGATGAGCGCGCGGGGACACGATGCGAAAATCATCCAGCACATCACCTACGACAACCCGTTGGCCTTTCTTAGCCAATCGCCCAGGTTTCGAGTGGATGGATAAACCGATCCTCGGGTACTGCACCAACGTCCATCCCGGCGGGGACCTGGAGACGCTCCGGTATCATCTCGATCGCTCCGCTGTCGGTGTTCGGCAGCACCTCGGTCTCGACGTCATGCCCATCGGCCTCTGGCTCTCGGATACTGCCTCAGAGGTCCTGTCTCAACCCGGAGAGGCCCTCCGTTTCCGGCGGTGGCTTCGTGAGCGCGGGTTGGCCGCGTTCACACTCAACGGTTTTCCGCAGCGCGACTTTCACGAGTCCACGGTCAAGCATCGCGTTTATCAGCCCGCGTGGTGGCAACCTGAGCGTCTGGCCTACACCCTGCGGCTGGCGTCTCTCCTCGCGGTGGTCGCCGAGAATGAGGGGCGTCTATCGATCTCAACCTTGCCCATCGGCTGGCGAGGTGAGTCGACCAATGATCTGAGCGAGCGAGCCATGTCACATCTCATTCAACTCATCGAGGCTCTTACTGAGCTTGAACGCCGAACACATCGTCATGTCGCGATTGATCTTGAGCCGGAGCCGGGCTGTGTTCTGGATCGCAGTGAGCATGTGATCGAACTGTTTACGGCTCTCCGCTCGCGTTCTGATCCTGTACTGGTCAATCGCTATCTTGGCGTTTGCCACGATATCTGCCACGCTGCGGTCATGCATGAGGATCAGTCTGCGGTGATCGACTCCTACCATGAGGCCGGCATCACCATCGGCAAGCTCCAAGTCTCGTCCGCGATCAAGGCGACCGCTTCCTCACGAGACGCGCTTCGATCTTTCAACGAGCCAAGGCATCTTCACCAAACGAACGTAACTCATGCCGGCCGTAACACGCTGTATGAAGACCTTGATGTTGCGTTGGCTGCACCGTTTGACGAGGCCCGTGTGCACTTTCATGTCCCGGTCTTCCTCGAAACAGTTGGTGATCTTGGAACAACCCGTGATGAGATTGCCCCTGCACTAAGTTCTGCCTGCGCTGCCGGGGTCACGCACTTCGAGGTCGAGACATACGCCTGGCCGCAGCTGCCCGAAGGCGTTTGGGCAGGCAGTCTCGAAGCTGGGATCGCGGAGGAGCTCCGGTACACGCAACACCTGTTCGAAGCAGCATCATGATCGGCACGCCTCTCGACTGGCTCCGACTCACGCGATCGAGCAACCTCCCCACGGTGGCCACGAACATCCTTGCCGCGACTGCTGTCGTAGGCGAGGCGTTCACCTCGCGCTGGTGGCTCCTGTTTGTCGCCGTCACGGCGGTCTACGCTGCGGGGATGATCCTCAATGATCTCACCGACCGCGCCACCGACCGGCTTGAACGCCCCGATCGCCCCATCCCCTCGGGCCGGATCGCCCTCTTTCCCGCTCGGCTCGTTGCGGTCACGCTGATCGGTCTCGCCATGGCTTTGACCGGGCTGCACGCGATGGCCGCGCTGCCTTGGATGCTGTTGCTGATCTTACTGGTTGGCCTCTACAACGCTTTACCCCGGCACTCCTTTGTCAGCACGCGTTTGATGTCGAGTTGCCGTGCGATGATTCCCGTCATCACCTGTTTCTGGCTCGGCGTCGATCTCAGTCTGAGTCTGCAGATTCTTGTCGTGAGCTGTTTTGTCTACACCGAGCTCATCAGCCAACTGGCCAAGGCTGAGGCCACAATCGAAGGTCGTGCGGGAGTTGTTCAGTATGTTATTGCCGGTTTCTGTCTTCATGACGCGATGTGGACCCTTGGCGAAGGCCGATCAGAGCTTGCGCTCATCGCCGTCGTCTGTTTCTTCTTGACGCTAGCCCTCCATCGTGTGATCCCAGGGAGTTAGTGCCGATGAAGCGCCCGTTGGCTGTCATCAATCTGGTCGGACTGACGCCTGAACTCCTTCGTCACGCCCCGCGTCTGTCATCACTTGCGGCTTCGCGTCGCGTCACGCCGTTGGTGCCTGTCTATCCTGCGGTGACCTGCTCGGTGCAATCATCCATGCTCACCGGGCAGCCCGTTCGAGGTCATGGCGTTGTTGGCAACGGCTGGTTCGACCGGGGTCTTCGCGAAGTCCACTTCTGGAAGCAGTCGAATCACCTTGTCCAGCATGCCAAGGTCTGGGAGACCGCCAAGCGCACTAACCCCGAGTTCACCTGTGCCAATCTTTTCTGGTGGTTCAATATGGCCACGGCGGCAGACCTCAGCGTCACCCCGCGCCCCATCTACAAGGCCAACGGCCGCAAGCTCCCGGACATTTACACGCAGCCACTCAGTCTCCGCGACCGACTCCAGCGGGAGTTAGGGACCTTCCCACTCTTTCGCTTCTGGGGGCCTGCTGCTGACGTCAGTTCTTCGCAGTGGATCGCTGATGCAGCCCGTATCGTGGCGGATGAGCATCATCCGACGCTGCTGCTTGTCTACCTGCCGCACCTTGATTACCCGCTGCAACGGCTTGGTCCTGATCACGCTGACGTCCCGAGTGAGGTTCGGGCGATCGACGCCGTGGCGAGCGACCTGATCAATCATCTTGATTCTCTCGGCTACGACACCGGCATCGTTAGTGAGTACGGTATTGAACCCACGACCGGCGTCATTACACCCAATCGTGCGCTCCGTGAACAGGGCTATCTCCAGGTGAGAGCGGAAGACGGCCACGACATGCTCGACGTCTTTGCCAGCCGCGCGTTTGCCGTTGTTGACCACCAGATCGCGCACGTCTACATCAATAGTTCGGCGGACCTTAACGTGGTCGCTTCGATCCTTAGCGACTTGCCTGGTGTCGATCAGGTGCTGGATCACTCGGCACAGCGCGACCTACAGATCGATCACCCTCGTACCGGTGATCTTGTTCTCGTCCCTAAACCCGGCTATTGGTTCGCTTACGACTTCTGGCTCGACGATGGTCGCGCTCCCGACTACGCCCGCACCGTCGATATTCATCGCAAGCCGGGCTATGACCCGCGTGAACTCTTCATGGACCCTGAACTCCGCTTCCCCAGGCTTCATGTGGCCCGCCGGCTGCTTGCGCGTAGGCTGGGGTTTCGTAACCTGCTCGACGTGATCCCACTTGACAACCAGTTGGTTCGCGGCACGCATGGCAGGAGCCATCTTCCAACCGGAAAAGGTCCGTTACTGATCGCTCCCGAAGAGACGCCGGTTGATGATCTGATCGATCATGGCGGCATCCCCGCTACCGCGATCTACGATCTTATTCTTCGCGCGACCAGTTCATAAACAGCGACCGAATGTTCTGAGCCTGGCGGTCACAGATGTCTTCCAGATCGCCGACGGGTTCCTGAGTCCTTGGCAGTGTGTGCAGGTAGGGGGGCGGTCCGAACTCAGGCGTGAGCGTCGTAAACGACTCGCCGTTTGCCCTCTGCTTGTCCCAGACCTGCATCCACCAGGTCTCGTGTGCCGCGCGCTCAGTGGCGAACTCAGGGGCATCGGGGTCGGTCACTTGTGGGCCCTCCGCATAGCCGATCCGGGCGTGAACGTGCACACAACGATCTGAGCAGAGGTCAAAGATTTCCGGTTCCTCCGGGATGCGTTCGCACACGCAGACCCAGTGGCTGTAGTCACACAGGAGTCTGATCTCGGGCACGGCCTCCAGCACAGTACGGGTCGTCCACGGGTTGTAGAACACGCGACTCCGGTGCGTCTCGTGGCCGACGGTGATCCCGAGGTCGGACTCAATCTTTACAAACTCCTGATACATCGTGATCGCGTCTTTGATGGGGAAGCGATCCAATCCGCTATGACACCCGATCTTGATCGGTCTCAGAGGCATGACACGATCCAACTCCTCACGGAACGATTGGACGTGATCAGCGACCGTATCGCCAGCGGTAAACGTCGGCGTGATGCAATCAAAACTAACCTCATCCAGCAGGTCACGAAGCTGCCGGGTGTTTACGCCATGGGGGAGCTTCTCAGCAGACGGGCACTCGATGCCGTCGTATCCCTTCGCCTTGTAGCGAGCGAAACACGTTTCCAGGGGCTCGGTGACGCCCCAGGTATGCCGAAAAATACACAGCTTCATCGTTCAGTTCCTGATGATTTTTAAGTGAAGCTCTCGCAGATTGTGAGCGAGACTGGTTGGCAGTCTACCCACCTCTGCCCTCAGCTAGCTGACCTTTGGAAACAGTTCGTGGTCCAGACGCCCGCCAATGTCAAGCCCAAGACCATCGGTAACGACGTGTTCACGCCCGGTGTAGGTTGTAGCTTGATCGATAAAGATCACCACGTGAGCCACCCTGTGCTCATCGGTGAAGTTGGGTGTTGCCATATGGGCGCAGCGTCCATGATGAAACGTGCAGTCACCGGCTCTAAGCGGGACCGTCACCCGCCGGTCCCAGGTCAACTCTGGACAGACTCGGAACAGACTGGTCGCATCCTCCAAGTCCTGCTCTTCGAGATCATCACGGAGATGCGAGCCCGGGATAAAGGTCATGCATCCTCGCTCGATGGGCACATCCACCAAGGCGATCCACACTGAGATCGGGTGTGTCGAGTTCGCGTGTGGCCAGTAGGGCTGATCCTGGTGGAACTCGGTTGGCGCACTGTTTTTTGGCTTCTTGATCAGGAGTTGGTCGTGCCAGAGCCGTAGCGGGACGCCAGCCAGCATCTCAGCGATCTTTCCAAGCGATTTGTTTAGAGTCAGCGCCTTTATCTTGTCGTCATGCCGCCAGACGTTCACATGCTGGTTGAAGACGGCGGTGCTGTAGTTCACGGTTGACTGGCCTCGTGTATCGAAGTCCATCGCGGCCTGGCGATACGCATCGGCTTCTGCCCTTGTTATCAAGCTGGGCACCTGGACAAAGCCGTCTCGCCGATAGGCTTCGATATGCTCCGTGCCAAGGGTTTCCGGTGTTGTTCGCGATCGCTCCGCATCACTGGTGATCATGGCGTTTCCTGCAAGCTAGGGTGTTATCGATCGCTTCCCGAGACGAGGAAAGCATGACGCATCCTGCAGCACATGGTTAGGATGATCGTATCTGATTAATGAGATGATCCTGATATCATCCAGTCCTGAGCAAGCTCTATGGCGACGGTTCAGACGCTTACATCCAGCGATATTTCCTGTGATCTTCGCCCAATCCGCGTTCTTGCCGTCAGGAACATCCGGGCCGATGAGTTACACGATCATGACTACCTGGAGATTCAGATGATCACGGCTGGCAGGGCCACCCATGTGACTGCCAACGGGTCAGAGATGGTTCGCGCGGGCGATATCCTGATTATCCGGCCCGGCGCGTGGCATGAGTACGCAGCGACAAGGAACCTTGCCGCCTATGTGCTTTGTATTCGTCACGATGCCCTCCGTAACGATCTGGGGTGGTTAATCTCGGATGCTCGGGCTTTCCGGCTTCTCTGGTGCCCGGCGCGGGTGCCGGGTTCGCTGGGGATCACTCGCTTGAGCCTCAACCGCAGGGAACGCCTGCGGCTCATCCCATTTCTGAACCAGCTTGCCGCTCTTGGCGAGGCGGACTGGAACGTGACACGCCTTGAGCAACTAGGCCTTTTCCTCATCATCCTCGATGGTCTTCTCAAGATCTTCGATGATGAGCATGATCTGAAGGCTGGTTCGGTGCCCCAGTTGATCGATCAGTTCCACCCGGCTATCGAGCGATCACTGAGGGCCCTCGACAGCAGACCGGCTGAACCCTGGCGAGTTTCCGACCTCGCCCGTCAGGCCGGGATCGACCCTGCGTATCTCTCTCGGTTGTTTACGCAGCAGATCGGTCTTGCTCCGATGACTTATCTCGCGCGCATCCGCGCTGAGCGAGCGGCACGGCTGCTCCTGACCACCAACCGGACGATTCAGCAGATCGCCTGTGAGGTGGGCTGGGATGATCCGACCTACTTTGCCAGACGCTTCAAGCATCACTTCGGCATATCAGCCAAGCTGTATCGGCAGCGGGCACGCTGAGCTGCATCAGGTCGGAATACCTAGCCTTTTAGTTGATCCCGTACCCCGAACAGCCCATTTTGACATCTGAGCGTTGCTGTTTGGGAACAGTGGTTCTGTGGGTTATTCTTATGCCTGTGTGCTCAGCCGTAACAGCACCTCGCCACGCCGATCCAATCGGGAAAATCTCATGCTCCGGACTGCCTTCCACCCTATCTGTCTGATCGCTGCCCTGCTGTTGGCGTCGGCATCCCCGTCACACGCCATCACGCTCGACGCCAGCTTCGACCATGCTTCTCTCGAATCGTGGTCCATCGGTGGCGGGCAACGCGGAGGCAGCACCGTCAACCTCGTAGGCCGTGACAACTACTATGGCGGGGGTCGCTGGCGTTGGCTTCACTTTAAAGCCTCCGATGTTCTCAATGTCGCGCCGCGCTTCAACATCTCGGATAACTTTGCTGGCGGCGGTTCACGGCTCGACAACCACGCGATGGTCTGGTCGTACGATCAGGAGAACTGGCACTACTTCGACAACAACAACCGGACCGTCGGCAACTATCAGTTCTCCAACAGCACACGATTCGAGCAGAACGAGGTGTACGTCGCCTACGCCTTTCCTTACTCCTACGGCATGTCCGCTGCTCACAGCCAGCAGGTCCTTAACAGCCCGTGGGCTGCACCGACCTCATCGGGCGACGCCAACGGCGTCATCGGCCTCTCGCCCGGCGGCATCGACGATCTTGGGCGCACGGTCGATCCGCGCGAGATCTATGCCTACCGGATCACCAACCCGGCCACCGACAACCCGCGACTGCGTAAGAACAAAGTCGTCGTGATGACCGGGATGCACGCGGGCGAAACCCTCGGCACACACACGTATCAGGGTCTCATCGATTGGTTGATCTCCGACGACCCGGTTGCCGCGAAGCTCCGCAATATCACGGAGATTTTCGCTTACCCGACGGCCAATCCTGATGGGCGTTTCGCGGGTAACAGCCGGGCGACTGTGCAGAATCCCAACACAGAGCCCAACGGCCGCTGGAACCCCGGGCTCTGGACCGGGCACGATGACATCAGGATCAACGGCGAAGCCATGCAGGTCGATATCACCTCGACACCCGGCAACGTGGTGGATTACTTCATCGACTTCCACTCGACGATCCCCGCGTTCCCCGGCGATGATTTTGCCTTCATCGAAGAAGACCAGGGCGATGACCAGAGCCCCTTCTGGCAGGCACTACTCCAGATCCAGCCCAACATCCTGCAGACCGACTCCTCGGGCACGAGTTGGACCTCCGCGAACTTCGCCGAGGCCTTCCTCAACGCTGAGGTCGATATCACCTTCGAGACCCAGTTCGGTTTTCAGCGACCCCTGGCTTACTACCACGAGATGGGCAAGAACTTTGGCCTTGCCCTGGCGCAGGGTTATGGCATCACGATCCCCGAGCCCGCCTCGGCGCTCCTCCTCGTAGGCCTCGCCGCCGCCTTCGCCCGTCGCCGCTGAGAGCACGGGCAGATAACTGAATAATCATGATTAACCATCGCTTTAGCATGGCCAACCGGTTAGGCTGAATTAGCCTGTCACAGATACGCAGCCCGCCACATCCACCGGAGAAGAGACCATGCCGCGCACCCACCACCTGGCCACCGCAGCGCTCCTGGCCGCAGCGCTAGCCACTGCCAGCCACGCCCAGACCGCCTACTTCTCCATCGAAGGCGAAATCACCGCCGAACTCGGCCAGCACAACATCTTCTTCGACCTGACACGACCCGTCTCCACCTCCGAAGAACTCCGCTTCGAAACCTGGGGCTCCGCAGGTGGGTTCAACGCCGCCGGTAACTTCATCAATGCCTCGTCCGTCGATTCCTTCCTGGAGTTCTTCGATTCCGACAACGCCATCGGTGCCAGCAACGACGACGGCGCCGTCGGACCAACCCGCAACCTCGATTCACTCCTGAGCTGGCCCGGCGTCGCCGAAAGCGGCGGCACACTCCCCGCAACCGGACTCCCCGCCGCTCTGGCCAACCGCCTCAAGTTCCGCGACTTCGCCGACAATTCGACCGGCACCTGGGCCGTCGACCTCGTCGGACCCGCCGACGCCCTCCAACTCCTCACCCTCGTCCCCGATGCAGCCAACCCCGGCGGCGTCAGCGTCGTCGATCGGATCTCTATCGGCACCGATGTCCAAGGCGGAACCCCAGCCACATGGAACTGGATCAGCTTCGCAACCCTCGAAGTCCAGGACACCATCGTCGTCGCACCAACCGGCAACGCCGTCCTCAACATCCCCCTCGGCCGCATCAACGCAGGCATCCTGGGCCTCGACGTCAAAGAAGGCGGCACCGTCAACATCCAGGGAGGCACCCTAGGCGGCGAAAGCCCTTCCGTCCGAGGACAGATGAACCTGACCGCCGGCTCCATCGAAACCCCCGGTATCTTCCTCTTCGACGGTGAACTCAAGATCGATGGCGGGACGCTCAATCTCGGCGGCCTCGGCGTCAGAGTCGTTGGCGGTCAAATGACCGTCAACACCCCCTTCACGGTCAGCAGCAACAGCCGTATCAGGGCCACCGGCAGCAACAGCACCGTGACCTTCAACGACAATGTGACGGTCTCCAGCGATCTCATCATCGAAACCAACGCCAACCTGAGTCTCGCACCAAACACCAACCTCCACATGACCGGAGGCCTCTTCCGCCACGAAGATCAGCTGATCTTGGCAAACGGCAAGTCCATCACCATGGACAGCAGCTCCGCCCGTATCGAAATGCCCAGCGGACTCCGCTTCGATACCGCCACCCTCGAAGTCGATGCCGGAACTGTCGACCTCGAAGACAGCCTCTTCCAGGTCGGCATCTTCGAAAACAGCACCGCCACCTTCAGCGGGCCCGACTCAAAACTGGTGAACGCCAGAACCCGCATCGGCTTCGGCGGAGGAACCGGCACCCTGACCTTCGACAACAACGCCACCGGCAACACCCTCCGCGACGTCGAGATCAACCTCTTCGACAACGACGGAAACACCGGCAGACTCGTAGTCCTCAGCGGCTCCGAGGTCACCACCAACAATGTCTTCTTAGGCACCGGCTTTTCAAACAGCACCAGCAAAATCACGGTCGATGACGCCACGTTCAATCAATCGGCAGGAGCCAGCCTGACCATCGGGGCCGCAGGCGCTTCCGGGACAGCCACACTCGATCTGGACAACAACGCCAACTTCAACACCGGCCATCAGGGAGCCACCGTCCACACCAACGGCCTCATCACCATCGACGCCAGCTCAAAACTCCTCGTCAACGGCCCCATAGATCTCATCGGCGGACGCCTCACAGCCGCAGGCTTCCAGTCCCTCGACCTCGCCGGCAACATCACCGTCACCGCATCACAGAACGCCTCCTTGGAGTTCAACACCTCTTACGCCTTCGGTGGGAACAACACCGTCAACATCACCGACGGCTCGACATGGAACATCGATAACTTCCTCGACGTCGCCAACAGCATCGGCGACGCCACGCTCAACATCCTCGGGTCGAACAGCCGCGTCGTGACCAACCTCACCTCGCCCACCCGGGCGGACTGGGGCCTCAGCGGATCGACGGCCAACGTCACCATCGCCGATTCCGGCAGCCTCAAAGTCAACGCCACAAGCCTCAACCTCAGCAACAGCTTCTTGCCCGGCGTCGTCAACCTCCGACTCGAAACCGCTGGCTCCCTCATCGCGAGCGATGTCAACATCAACGAAGGCGCCACCGTCCAACTCGACTTCGGCACCACCTTCACCTCACTGGGCTCGATCAGCCTCAACCCCAACGGATCCATCATCGGCAGCGGAACCATCGACGTCCTCTCTGGCCTCACCAACAACGGAACCCTCGACCCCCAATCTCTCAGCACCTACAACGGCCTCGAAGAACTCACCCTCTTCGGCAGCTACACCCAGACCGCCACTGGCGTCATCCGCTTCGACACCATCGACGGCGACGCCACCCTCCTCGACGCCATCGGCATCAACGGCGTCGCCACACTCGCCGGCGAACTCGCCTTCGTCTCCAACGACCCCCTCCTAGACTTCGGCCTCCTCCCCCTCTACTCCCACGACCCCCTCGGCGGGCTCTTCTTCAACACCGAGAACGCCTACACCGGCATCTTCCGAATCACCGGCAACCTCCTCGGCGACGGAACCGGACTCGCCGTCATCTACAACGAGGACAGCATCGACATCTTCCGCGGTCTCGTCGGCGACACCGACGGCTCACAGGTCATCGACCTCATCGACCTCTCCACCCTTGCCTCCAACTTCGGATCCAGCACCGCCACATGGAACATGGGCGACTTCAACGGCGACAACACCATCGACCTCATCGACCTCTCCCTCCTCGCCTCCAACTTCGGCGAGTCCGCTCCCTCTATCCCCGAGCCGGCATCGGCCGCCCTGGTACTGCTATTGGCCGCTTGCCTGCGACGCCCGGATCAACAGCAATTCGGGCAATGAAACACTCCATGTAACGCTTGTGTCACTGGTTTCTCTCCAGTTTGAGGCTACACTTTCTACGCGTAAACCCGGTAGTGCTTGTTTCCTGATGATTTGGGGTGATTTAACAGATGCTTAATCAGTTCCGCATCGTGCAGTTTTTTCTGATTTGTTTCTTTATCGTGACTTCCACAAGTGGGGCCAACCCACTGGACCGTCCCGGATTCGAGTTCGCCTGGGAGGATGCTTTTGATGGCAGCTTCCTCGATACCGGCAGATGGAACGCTCTGAATCGTCGCAACAGCTTCAACAACGAGAAGCAGTATTATCGGCCTGAGCAGGTCAGCGTTACTGGCGGCAACCTCATCCTGACCGCGACGGATGAGGCGCTCGATGGCAAGGCCTACCGATCCGGGCTCGTCCGGACCATCGAGGAGCAGACCTACGGCCGCTGGGAAATCCGGGCCAATCTCCCGACCACTCAGGGTATGTGGCCGGCCATCTGGCTTCTTCCCAGGACGGCACCCTGGCCGACAGGCGGGGAGATCGACATCATGGAGAACCGTGGGTCCAACCCCTTCGTCACCTCCAGCGCCTACCACTGGGGACCGAGTTGGCCCTCCAACTTTGTCTACGGCGAGTATCAGGAATCCAGTGCGCAAGGTGATCCCGTGAACTTCCACGAGTCCTTCAACACCTACGCCGTCGAGTGGGAGCCCGAGGAGATTCGCTATTACGTGAACGACAATCTCCATTTCACCGTGCACGAATCGGTCGCACCGATCTCCAGCACGCCGATGTCACTGATCATCAACCTCGCAATTGGCGGAGACTTCGGCGGAGACCCCAACGGCTCGACCCAGTTCCCTCAGGAGATGCAGGTCGATTACGTTCGGGTGTGGGAGCTGGGTGATCAGGCGTCAAAACCCCCGTTCGTCGCCGGGCCAAACATGATCCCCGGCAACAGCTTTGAATCAGAATCTGGAGGGCTCAGCGGCTGGATTCGGTTCGGCGGCGGGCCCAACGTCGCTCTCTCGTCTCAAGAAGCCCTCGTGGGTGATGAGTCACTCAAGGTCTTCGGTAACAATGGGAGCTCAACCAACTACTCGGGCGTCGCTCGTGGCTTCGCGGTCGAGCCCGGCCAGCGACTGCGATTTTCGACCCAAGCCCTCGTATCGAGCGAGGACCCTCTCGTGGGGGACAACTACCTCGATATGAAGATCGAGTTCTACAGCCAGTTTGGCGGGGGCTACGGCACTCCGGCGATGATTTCCATTCTTGACACTCAGATTGCCAACAGTGACACGGTTTTAGATGACTGGCTCTATCATCAAATTGAAGGTATTGCACCGGCCAACGCAGTCGAAGCAAGAGTGGTGTTTGTGTTTGCGCAACTCGATCGTAATCCGGGATCGGTTTACCTCGACGGCACGAGTCTTCAACTCCTTCAGGAGGCGATCCCTGGCGACGCCAACGCTGATGGCGAGGTCAACCTCATCGATCTCTCTGAGCTAGCGGCCAACTTCAATCAAACCGGCAACTGGGCTCAGGGCGATTTCAATGCCGACAACACGATTGACCTGATCGATCTCTCGCTGCTTGCCGTATCCTTTGGCCAGCCCAGCACCCCGACACCCGAGCCAGCCTCGGCCATCCTCTTTGCCGTCGTGGGTCTTGCTTTGCGGCGATGATCACACACAGCAGCCAGAGATTGTGATCACGCGGCAGCAGGCAACTCACGCCGATCAACTCTGTTCAGGCTCAACGCCTCTGCGACCAGGTGAACACACGCCACCGAGTGCGACCTCTTGGGCTCCGCCTGAACAAACTCGATGCCTACGATCAGTAGATTATCGTTAAATGCTCGACACGACGGACCACAGCCCGCGTCTCTTTCGTTTCTCCCTCAACGCGGTCCAGACGAAGATTGATGTACATCCCGACCTCGGGGTGATGCGCCCCACGCCATGCGTACCCGCAACCTTCTTCGGAAGATTCCAGCAGCCAGCCCATCTCGTAGGATTGCGCGTGATTACCCCGCTGCCAAGGCCAGCAGGAGCAACTTCTGATGTTCGAGGTTGTCTTCCGCCAGTAGTATCTTGTGATGAGCCATCATGCTTCTCCAGTACCCGATAAGTTGATCAGACTTGACACGAAGTCAGTCAAATCATTCAGGAGCCATTCCGGGCAGTTATTATTGGCCCTACCCGTCTGTATCGGACGTAAGGATCACCCGACCTAGGCACCAGCTAGCAAGCCTAAACAGGCCAGCAGACCAACACCGCAACCACCAGCACCGACGGACTCATTAGTAAGCAACTCAAGCAGCCCCACAAGCTACAGGACGTCATCCAACCCCCAAGCGGTCAACTCAACCCCACCCCCACCATGCCTCAGACCCTCAACAGGCAACCCTCAGAACCAAAAGCGGGCGAAGGGACTCGAACCCTCAACATTCAGCTTGGAAGGCGAGCGAGTTTCTGCGCAAAGTCTAGATGAGGCTGCTGTTTATGAATCAGGCGATCTAACCCCCAGCGTTAGTCCCAGCGATAGTGATTCGGCAGGGTTTGTAGACGCGGATCTTGCTCAACTTGTCGAGGTCTGGACTGAGCTTCCTCAAGCAGTACGCCAAGCGATCATGACGCTGATCAAGCTGTCAGGACCTGACAAACCATGAGTTCGAGATGGTGAGTGTGGGGTTTCTTGACCAGTACGTATAAAAGATCACCTGAGTGTCCCCGTCCCCGAAACCTCTAGGTGTCGCATAGCAACCGAGGTTCTGGGGACAGATGTGTTTTTCAGTCAGACCTGTGGCCAAGAAAGTGAAGAGGTTGAAAGTTAAGTCGGTCGCTGGCGCATCTGAAAGCTCTTCGAACTGGCCTAGGCTGAGGGGCATTTCGGAGGCCATGCACACGTGGGCCCTTCACTTCATCTGGCCTGCCCCCCTCAATCTGGTCCGATTCTTAGACTTAGTTCTGAGGGATGGATTATGGAGGCTCAGACATGGGACGCAAGCGTCATTCGGCGGAAGAGATCGTCAACAAGCTTCGCGAGGCGGAGGTCTTGATGAGTCAGGGGGCCTCGGTGGCTGGGGTGTGCAAACAGTTGGGTGTTCACGAGCAGACGTTCTACAAGTGGCGTCGGGAGTACGGCGGGCTCAAGACCGACCAGGCCAAGCGGTTCAAGGATCTGGAGCAGGAGAACGCTCGGCTCAAGAAGCTGGTGGCTGAGCTGAGCCTGGACAAGCAGATTCTTGAGGAGGTGGCTCGGGGAAACTTCTAAGCCCGCGGAGGACGCGTCAGGCGGTGGCAGCGGTTCGTGATCGCCTGGGCGTGTCCGAGAGGCGGGCATGTCAGGTGCTGGGTCAACCTCGTTCGACGCAGCGTTATGCACCGTCGGAGCGTGACGACGAGAAGCCGCTGACGCGTCGGATCATCAACCTGGCGGCATCCTTCGGACGTTACGGGTATCGGCGGATCACGGCGTTGCTCAGACGCGAGGGCTGGGATGTGAACCACAAGCGTGTGGAAAGGATCTGGCGTCAGGAAGGGCTAAAAGTCCCGATAAGCCAGCCTAAACGTGGTCGATTGTGGCTCAACGATGGGTCGTGTGTGAGGCTGCGGCCGTTGCAAAAGGACCACGTCTGGGCGTATGACTTCGTGCAGGATCGGACCGCAGATGGCAGACCGGTTCGGATGCTGGTGATTGTCGATGAGTTCACCCGGGAGTGCCTAAGCATTGACGTAGCTCGCGGGCTCAAGCACGACGACGTGCTCGAACGGCTGGCGTGGCTGATGAGCACGCGAGGCGTTCCTGATCACATCCGGTCGGATAACGGCAGCGAGTTTACGGCCCGAGGAGTTCGTGATTGGCTGGCCAAGGTGGGCGTCAGGACGCTCTTCATCGAGCCCGGCAGCCCTTGGGAGAACGGCTATGTCGAGAGTCTCAACGGCAAGCTGCGGGATGAACTGCTGGCCCGAGAGCGGTTCGACACGCTCAAGGAGGCGAAGGTCCTTGACCTGCCCCCGGGTTTAGTGCCAGAAGTAAGCGTTACGACTGGCACAAGCACCGGGGGCAGGTCACTCTTGTAGATAAAAAACGTCCGGGCCACGCGAACGCGACCCGAACGCTTCCGGGGGCTAATCAACTTCTCTATGTTAACGCCAGTCAGCTTCAACCTGAAGTGATTGTCGGCGCTTTTTTCTGGCTCGTGGGGTGGCCTGCGGTCGCCATCAAGGCGCGAGGGTGGCGGAACTCGCCTGACAGCCCGCACCGAGCACCTGGGGTCGGAGGGCATCGCGCAGCCGGGCCGGGGCGAGCGGGGGCTTGCTGCAACCGTGCTGCAGGAGGGGGCCGCCGCCAGAGGGGGGGGCGGCGCAAGCCGTCCTAAGTCGCGCAGCGACCGGCAGCTGCGGGGACGGCGGCCGGGGCTGAGCCAGCGCGCCTCCGGCGGGTAAACCCGGAGGTCAGACAGTGAACGGATGAAACTACAGAGTGCACCGGCACTTTTGCAAGTTCTTGGTCCGGCGGCTTCAAGTCACGTTCAGAGGCTAATGCAAACCGCTTGTTACTTATCTAGAACTAAATGTTGATAATATATTTTATCAACAGTAAACTGGCGACCACGGCTCCTAGTTAATCAGGCACTAGGGTGTTAGTGATTCGGGACCATTTGAGACTCATGATCTTTGGCCTCTCTGCGAAACTCGGGCTCGATGGTGGTGTGGTCGATGCCGAAGTTTTCCCAGAGTAAATTCTTAAGTTCTTGTTTGATTGCGGGCCACTGTTCGAGGCGATCGTCTTCGACCACGGCGTGGGCTTCCAAGGCTCGGTGGTGCTCGTCGAGTTCCCAGACGTGCAGGTGATGGACGCTGACGATGCCGGTCGATTGCGCCATGCGTTCGGCGAGATCGTCGAGGTCCAGGCCGTCGGGCGTACCCTCCATCAGGATGCGCACCGCCGAAGGGAGCATCTTGACCACCTGCCAGAGCACGTACCCCGCGATGAGCAAGGTGAGCACCGGGTCGATCCACGTCCAATCGAACCAGATGATCGCTGCGGCTCCGATCAGGACCGCGACCGACCCCAGGGCATCGACCAGGTTGTGGACAAAGGCGGCCCGCACATTAAGCGAGCCCTTGCTCATCGCCCAGAGCAGTGCGGCCGTGCCTACGTCGATCACGATGGCCAGGCCGGCCGCCGCCGCCATCAGCCACCCGATGATCTCGGTCGGGGCAAAGAATCGTGCGATCCCTTGGTACACCAAGTACAGACCGATGACCGCGAGCAGGGTGAGGTTGATGACCGCCCCGATCAGCTCTGCCCGGCGGTAGCCGAAGGTGAACCGGGCGTTGGCTGGCTTCCGTGAGAATCGCCGGGCGATGTAGGCGATCAGCAGCGCGTTGGCGTCGTTGAAGTTGTGGGCCGCGTCCGACAACAACGCCACGCTGCCCGAGACGAGCCCGGCGATCACTTGGGCCACCGTCAGGAATTGGTTGATGAGCACCGACCAGAGCAAGCGGGCGTCGCTGACGTTTTCGGTTCCGTGGCTGTGGTCATGGCCCATCGATGTAACCTCTAAGAAGCGCGGGTGGCGTCGGATTAGTCATGGGCTTTGTTCTCCTTGTCGCCGTGGTCATGCCCATTCTGGCTTTCGACCTCGGAGGTCACGGGACTGGGATCGGCCGCGTCCTCGCATCCCGCGAGAGTGGCGAAACCGGCCAACAGCAGGAGCAAGAGAAGGGATTTCATCGGGGAACCTTTCGGCAGGGGGGTGAAAACAAAGGGTCATACGGCTTGGTGGCCACGCTCGCCGGTGCTGATGCGGACCGCGTTCTCGACGGGGAGGACGTACACCTTCCCGTCCCCTCGCAGCCCGGTGTGGGCGGCCTTTTCGATCGTCGTGACCACGTTTTCCGCTAACTCATCGAGGCAAAAAACCTCGATGCGGACGATCCGGTGGAACTCGTCGAACCCGTGCTCGGCGGGACGGCCCCGGCCGACGCCGCGGGCTTCGGTGACCGACATGCCGCCGAGGTGCTCGACCCTGTGCAGCGCGAGCGTCACGTCGTCCAGGCGGTGTGCCTTGATGTACGCTTCAATCTTCTTCATCGATCATGCCTCCTTCACGGTTGGCGTTGAGGTTTGGTCTTCGGCCTCGGTCTCGACCCGGACGGAAAACCACTTGTAGAGCGCGGGGATCACCAGCAGCGTGAGGATGGTCGAGGTGACCAGACCGCCGATGACCACGATGGCCAAGGGGCGTTGGACCTCGCTGCCCGTGCCGGTGGCTAAGAGCAAGGGGATCAATCCCAGGGCGGTCGTGACAGCCGTCATCAGAACGGGGCGGACCCGCAGGGACGCGCCCTCAATGCTGGCGTCGTTGACCGACTTGCCCTCGCGGATGAGTTGGTTGAGGTAGGTCACCAGCACCATCCCGTTTTCCAGGGCGATGCCGAACAGGGCGATGAAGCCCACCGACGCCGGGACCGAGAGGTTTTCGCCGAACAGCCACAAGCCCAGCACGCCGCCGACCAGAGCCAACGGGATGTTGAGCAGGATCAGCGCGGTGTTCTTGAGCGAGTTAAAGGTGCTGTAAAGCAGCAGGCAGATAAACAGCAGCGTCACCGGGACGACCACGGCCAGCCGCTTGTTGGCTTCCTGTTGCAAACGGAACGACCCGCCCCAGGTGGTGAAGTAGCCCGTGGGCAGCTCCACCTCGGCCTCGATGGCGGCCTGGGCATCGGCGACAAACGTGCCGATGTCCCGGCCCACGACGTTGTTCTGGATCGTGATGAACCGCTGCGTGTCCTCGCGGGTGATCTGCCGCGGGCCGGTGATGCGTTCGATTGTCGCCAGTTCCGAAAGCGGAACCCGCAGCCCGTCCGGGCCGGCCACCAGAATGCCGCCGATCGCCTCGCGGGTCTCGCGGGCTTCGGGGGCGTAGCGCACGAGGATGTCGAAGCGGCGGACACCCTCGAACACCTGCCCGGCCTCGACCCCGCCGACGGCGGCTTGGATCGTGTGCTGCACGTCATCCAAATTCATGCCGTAGCGGGCGATGGCCTCGAAGTCCGGCCGGATTAGAAGTTGCGGCGTACCGGTCACCTGGTCTACCTGCACGTCGGCGGCCCCAGGCACCTCACGCAGCACGGAGGCGATCGCGTCGGCCCGTTCTTTGAGAACGGCCAGGTCCTCGCCGAATACCTTGATCGCCAGCTCGGCCCGGACGCCTTCGAGCAGCTCGGCCACCGAGGCCTCGATCGGCTGGGTCAGGTTGGCCATGATCCCTGGCAGGCCTTCGACCTGCTCGCGGATGCGAGCCTCGATAAACGCCTGGTCGTTGGGTTGCCGCCACTCGTCCTTGGGCTTGAGGATGACGTACATCTCGACCGAATTGATCGGGTCGGCGTGCGCTCCGACCTCGCCCCGGCCGACGCGACTGGTGACCTCGATCACCTCGGGGATGTCGAGGAGGCGACGCTCGACCCGCATCGCATTTTCCTTGCTCTCTTCCAGAGAAATCGACGGGGCCATCGTCAGACGCACCATGATCGTGCCCTCGTTGAGCTTGGGCGTGAACTCCGAGCCCAGACGCGGGAACACCGCCGCTCCGGCCAGCAGCAACGCCACGGCCAGAACGATCGCGGCCCACCGTTGGGCGACGAAGAAGCGGACAACCGGGCGGTAGGGAAGCAGAAGCAACCGCACCATCAGCGGTTCTTGGGCGGGCCCTTTGGCACGATCGGCCTGAGCGGCCGTGCGGGCACCAGCCTTGGTCAGCAGGGAGATGAGGCGGCGAGCAATCGGGGTGCGGTTCGGATCGTCTTTGCGCATCAGCAAGCCGCCGAGCATCGGGGCCAGCAGCAGCGCGTAGATCAGCGAACCGAGCATCGCCAACGCCACCGTGTAGGCGAGCGGCCGGAACGTCTTGCCCTCGACGCCTTGCAGCGTGAACAGCGGCAGGAACACCAGGATGATGATGGCGATTGCGAAGACGATCGGACGCCCCACCTCGCGGCAGGCACGGGCGACGATCCGCCGCTTGGGTTCGTCGGGGCCGGATTCCCGCAGCAGCCGATCGATGTTCTCGACCATCACGATCGTGCCGTCCACCATCATGCCGATGGCGATCGCCAGGCCGCCGAGCGACATGAGGTTGGCCGACAGCTCGAACCAGTACATGGCGATGAACGCGAACAGCACCGAAAAGGGGATGGCCAACGCAACCACCACGCTTGGTCGAAAACCGCCCATGAACACCAGCAGCACGAGCACGACTAGCACGATGCCGGTTACCAGAGCGTTCGTGACCGTCGCTACTGAGCCCTCCACGATGTCTTTTTGTTGGTAGTAGGGCACGAGCCGCAGCTCGTCGGGCAGGATGTTGTTGATCTCGTCGATCTTTTCTTCAACCCGCTCGATCACCGTGGACGCGTTGGTCCCGTAGAGCTTCACGACCATCCCAGCGACGACTTCGCCCTCGCCGTTGCGGGTCTGGGCCCCACGCCGCACCGCACCGCCGATGGTCAGCTCGGCCACGTCATCCAGATAAACCGGGCGGCCGTCGTCGGTCTTGACCACAATCCGTTCCAGGTCGGCCATGTCCTCGGCCAGCCCGACCGAACGCACCACCAGTTCTTCGTTGTTTTCCTCGATGAACTGGGCCCCGACGTTGAGGTTGTTTGCCTCGACCCGCTCGATCACCTTGTCGATCGTCAGGTCGTAACGCAAGAGCGCATCGGGATCGATCACGACGTGGTACTGCTTCTCAAACCCGCCGATGCCCAGGACCTCGGTCACGCCCGACACGCGTGCCAAGTTGCGGGCGACGACCCAATCGTGGGTGGTCCGCAACTCTTCGAGCGAGTAGGTGCCCGAAGTGTCTTCGAGGAAGTAGAACAGCACCAGGCCCATGCCTGTCGAGATCGGGCCCAGCTCCGGTTCCCCAAAACCCTCGGGGATTTGCTCGCGGGCTTCCTGCAGCCGCTCGTTGACCAGGCGACGCGAGAAGTAGATGTCCACCCCGTCCTCGAAGTAGACGTTGACCACCGACAGGCCGAAGTTGGAGATCGAACGGATTTTCTCGACACCCGGCAGGCCGAGCATCGCGGTTTCGACAGGATAGGTGACGAAGGCTTCGACCTCTTCGGGCGCTAGCCCCTCGGTCACGGTGAAGACCTGCACCAGGTTGGGCGACACGTCGGGGAACGCGTCCACGGGCAGGCGGTTGTAGCTCCACCAACCGGCGGCCATCACCACTACGGCCAAGACCGCCATCAGCAGACGGTTGTGGAGCGAATAGTCAATAAGTCGATCGATCATGGGAGTCCTCGCTGCCGCGTCGTTGAGTGCGGCATGGTTGGTTTAGTGAGCGTGCCCGGCATGTTCCAAGGCTCCGCGGTTCATCTCGGCCTTGAGGGCAAAGCCGTTTTCCACGACCACCCGCTCGCCGGTTTTCAGACCCGACAGCACCTCGGCAGTGTCGCCCGTGCGTTGCCCGATCCGCACCGGCCGCGCCTCAAAGGCCCCGTCGTGCTCCACAAACACGGCCGTCTGCCCGTCGAGGTCCTGGATCGCCGAGATCGGCACGACCACTTTGGCCTGGCTCGAAGCCGTGGCGATTCGGCCGGTTACAAAGACGCCCGGACGCCAGACGCCGTCGGGGTTCGGAAGCACCACCCTGGCGTTGGCCGTGCGGGTCCGTTCGTCCACGGCCGGGCTGACAAACGCCAGAGTCCCCGTCGCGTCGGGCAGGCCGTGTCCGAATTCGATGCGGACTTTTTGCCCGCTCCGCACAGACATCAGCTCGCGTTGATGCACCGTGAGATCGACCCATACGCTCGACAGGTCCGCCACAACAAACGGCACCTCGTCGGGCTGATCGGACACGATTTCGCCGAGGGTCAGGTGCCGTTCAATCACGACCCCACCCAAGGGAGCACGCAGCTCGAATCGATCGAGCGCCGTGTTCTCGGCGGCGGCCAGGACCTTGAGCTGCTCATCCATCTGGCCCAGGGCGAGAAGGCTTTGCTCGGCCAGGTTCAAAGCAATCTCAGCCTCGCGGAACGCTTGACGCGCTTCGAGGACTTGCCGCTCGGTGCCGATACGGTCTTTGAGTAGCCGCTCGTCGCGGGATAAGGATTCACGGGCCAGCTCCAGCCGGGCTTGGGCCGCCAAGTACTCACTTCGCGCCGCGGCCAGCTCACGGCTGCCGAGGATCGCCATCACGTCGCCCGCGGCGACCTGATCGCCGACGCTGAAACGCACCTCACGCACTACGCCCGCCACGCTCGGCGTGACGTGTGCCAAGCGGTCCGCGTTGAACACGACCTCGCCTGGCAGGCTGGTGGTACGAGTGATTGTTCCGGGTCCAACGGGCGCGACGACGATCCCGAAGTCCTTCATCATCGCCGGGCTGACCGTGAGGCCTTCTTCTTCCTCGCCGTGGTCGTGCCCGGCGTGTTCGTCCGCTTTGGCTTCGGCCTCGTGATCGTGGCTCGCGTGTTCATCCGGTTCGTCGTCGTGCTCGGTTTCGGCGGCGTGGTCGTGGCCGTCGTGGTTATCTTGGGCCCCGACCGAGACGACCGAAGCGCCCATGAGGAAGACGACGACCGCCAGCCCGGCGAGCCAATGGGGGGAGGGGATAGAAAGTTTCATTGCGGTGTTTCCTGTGGCGTGATTGCAGAGTTGGACGGCGGCAGCGGGCTGCCGATCAGACCTTCGATCTCGGCGGCAGCCCCGTGGTATTCCGCCAGGGATTCGAGGTGCTGTTGACGTAGGTCAATGAGGGTGCGATCGGCGTCGAGCACGTCGATGAACCCGAGGTTGCCCCGGTCGAAAGCCTGTTGGATGTCCCGATAGGCGGCCTCGGCGGGGGGGAGGGCGTCGCTACGCAACGCGAGCGCCTCCGAACGGGCGTTGGCCAATCGGGCGTACGCGGCCGTCAATGTGGCGGTGAGCCGCAGCTCGATCGCACGCTGTTGGTTGCGGGCCGACGCCACGCCGAACCGAGCGGCCAGAATGTCCCCCTGGCGGCGGTCGAAGACCGGCAGCGGGATCGAGGCTCCCGCGACCAGGGCGGTGTCATCGCTTTCGTTGAACCATCGGAAGCCCAGGCCTGCGGTGAGGTCGGGCACCGCTTCGGCGCGGGCCAGCTCGGCCTCAGCCTGACGGCTGGCGATCTCGACCGCGTACCGGGCCACGTCGGGGTTCTGGCCAACGAGGGCGGTCAGCGCCTCGATCGTGGGGATCGGATCGACGTGTTCGAGGTCGCCTTGGACCTGCTCAAACCGCGGTTCGTTGCTGCCCCAGGTCAGGGCCAAACGAACGCGGGCGGTTTCTAACTCCCGTGTCGCGCGTTGGTGTTCGATCCGGGCCAGAGCCACCGGCACGGCGGCCCGCGACTGTTCGACGGCCGCGGCGTCTCCCGCAGCCACACGACGCTCGATGGAGTTGCTCACTCGCTCGGCCAGAGCTAGGGAATCTTGGGCCAACTCGGCCCGCTTCTGGGCCGCCAGCAGATCGATGTAGCGCTGCGTGACTTCGGTCAATAGCGCAATCCGGGCGGCTTCGTAGTCCCAGCCGACCAATCGGCCTTCGAGTTCCGCGAGCGCTTGTCGGCGGCGGACGTCGCCGCCCAAAGGGAATGTCTGGCTGAGGCTGAGTGTCGCCTCGGCCCCGTCTACGCCGTCCAGCTCGTCGCTCCCGGCGAAGTTTTCCAGCTCGAAACCCAGCTCGGGGTTTTGCCAGAGCCCGGCTTGCACCACGCGGGCTTCGGCCGCTCGGATGTCGTAAGCAAAGCCCGACAACTCCGGGTTGCTCCGCAGGGACGCGGCGATCGCGTGGGCGAGCGTAAGGTCACCTGCCGGTTCGACCGCGTCGGGTCCAGGCCGCACGTCGTCGCTTGGCGGCCGTGGATCGGGGCGAAACGTCGCCACCTCCCGCGCTAGGGGCCGCGCTTCTGGGTAAAGGTTTTTGTCAAACGGGTGGGACGCGCAACCGCTGATCCCGAGGAGGGCGGTACTAACCGCCAAGCCGCACCAATGGCGCATGGCATTTTCCTTTCGCTGTTTTTTGGGCAAACCAACAAGCCGCCGACCGACGGCCGGGGCATTGTTTACAAGGTAAAAATGGCTTGCAACGCTAGACTAACAGCACGATGCTGCGCAGCGCAAGTGAATATCGCGTGCCGGGAACCGGCACAGCGGGAAGGCTGCTAAGACACAGATCGGTTCGCAGCTCGATGTCGTCGAGGACGAATAAAACTTGCGGGATGGGCTCGGAAGACGAAGGGCCGATTAGGTCGATCCGGTCCCGGATCAAGGCCTCGGCGACCCAATCCAGAGCGGTGTCCTCGCACCCCGGATCACCGAGCTGCTCGTGGGCTTCGGTGTGTCGCTCAATGCCGTTGTGTTCAGGGTGGGCCACCTCGATCATCGTGTGGCCGTCGGCCGCGAGGCAGTTCACCCAGAGGCCGCCGGGCATCAGCACCGTCGCGACGACCGCGAGGTACGCCAGCACGCGTCCCAGGTTATTTCGAGTAGAGCCCATACGCTTGTCACTCTATCAATACACGTTCCGACCCGCAAAGATTCGATAGTCCAATGAGCAGATCTAGGTCAATTGAACATAATATCTATCTGGGGACGTGTAAATGCATAGCCAGCCTTGTTTTATCGAGAAACTGAAGACTTCTGCTTATCAACTGCTCATCTCCACTCCCGTGGAGGCTGATTTTCGCTTCTGGCCGAGACGAACGCTTCGATCGCTCGGCATGAGATTCATGTACTCGCTTGGATTCCCCCGTAGTTCGAGAGGGCCAGAACTCTCTCGCGAGAACCGAAGTGCTGGTCTTGGCGTGGACCGCTGACCGGCAGGCGGGTGACTCCCCAGCGGATTTTCTGCTCTGACCGATCGCTGCAACCTAGGACAATCTAGTGCTTTCGTCGTTATTCACGCGACCCGGTCCTAGGCCTGTTGGGCATTTGAACTTGGATGCTTGTGGTCGATAGGCTGCCGTTAAGCGATAAGCTCAATGAGCCCGTTTCTGCAGGAACCTCACTTTGCTAAGGTGATTGGCTCCTAGAGCCCCCGGGGTCACGCATGCCCGATTTCTTCAAGTCGCCGATCCTGAACTCGCCCTACGACTACCCCAGCCAGCACTGGGAGCTCGATGAGGCGGGCCAGCCAACATCCAGAACCCTCGACGAGCGGCGTCGCGCGGATTTCATCACGCCGATCCCGAAGGCCAAGAAACAGGGCAAGAAGAAGTCGAAGCAGGCCGCGATCGTCTTCGATGAGGCGACGCAGGTCGGCTCGGACGGCCAGAAGTACGAGAAGACTGCCCAGACGATCAACGCCCTCCGCCAGCGGGTAGATGCCTGGCGGGCCGAGCCTGACCCTAATTCTTGGGGGGTCACCCCGGAGACTGCACGCCTGCTGAAGCACTGGCGGTCTCACGCGTTTACCGACATCCGCCCCTTCTTCTGTCAGATCGAGGCCGTCGAGACCGCGATCTGGCTAACCGAGGTGGCTCCTAACCGCCCCGCAGAGAAACGCACGTTCATCGACTACCTGGACGACGCCAACGAGAGCGCGAATCCGGGTCTGCCGCGGCTCGCGCTCAAGCTCGCCACGGGTGCCGGCAAGACCACGGTGATGGCCATGCTCATCGCTTGGCAGACAATCAACGCCGTCAGGCGGCCGAACCGCAAGAACTTCACGCGTGGGTTTCTGGTGGTCGCCCCGGGCATCACGATCAAAGACCGGCTCCGGGTGCTCCAGCCCAATGACCCCGACAGCTACTACAAGACGCGTGAGCTGGTGCCGACTGACATGCTCCCGGACCTGCTCAAGGCCCAGATCGTCATCACCAACTATCACGCCTTCAAGCTGCGCGAGCAGACCGATGTCTCCAAGGGCACCCGAGCGGCCATCGAGGGCTGGCGTGGCGAGTCGATGCAGACAACCGAGACCGAGGGCCAGATGCTCCAACGGGTCATGCCCGGTCTCATGGGGATGAAGAACGTCGTGGTGCTCAACGACGAGGCGCACCACTGCTACCGCGAGAAACCCGGCGACCCGGACGAGGAGACCGATCTGAAGGGTGACGACAAGGCCGAGGCCGAGACCAACGCCAAGGCCGCTCGCCTCTGGATCAACGGCCTGGAGGCCGTGAAGCAAAAGCTCGGGATTCGGCGGATCTTCGACCTCTCCGCCACCCCCTTCTTCCTGCGTGGGTCCGGCTACGCCGAGGGCACCCTGTTCCCCTGGACCATGAGCGACTTTTCGCTGATGGACGCCATCGAGTGCGGCATCGTCAAGCTCCCCCGCGTCCCCGTCGCGGACAACAGCATCCTCAAGAAGCACAACTACAACCAGAGCGACATGCCGATGTTCCGAGTCCTCTGGGAGCACATCGGCAAGCACATGCCCAAGGGCAACCGGACGACCACCAAGGGCTTGACGCCGGAGAAACTCGAGACGCCGCTGATCACGGCCCTGGACGCCCTTCATGGCCACTACGCCAAGACCTTCGACCTCTGGCAGCAAGAGGGCATCAAGTCCCCGCCCTGCTTCATCATCGTCTGCAACAACACCGCCTCGTCCAAGCTGATCTACGACTTCATCGCCGGCTACGAGCGCGAGAACGAGGACGGGAGCACGACCCACGTTCCGGGACGTTTCGAGCTCTTCCAGAACCACGACGAGCACGGCAACCCGCTCGCCCGTCCGCGGACCCTGCTGATCGACAGCGAGCAGCTGGAGTCGGGTGAAGCTCTGGACAGCAACTTCCGCAAGATCGCCGCGACCGAGATCGAGCAGTTCCGCAAAGAGATCATTGAGCGGACCGGCAATCGGGCCGAGGCCGACCGCATCATCAACGACGACGCCGCAGTGCTCCGCGAGGTCATGAACACCGTGGGCAAGCCCGGCCGCCTGGGTGGCGACATCCGGTGCGTGGTCTCGGTCTCGATGCTCACCGAGGGCTGGGACGCCAACACGGTCACCCACATCCTCGGCGTGCGGGCCTTCAAGACCCAGCTGCTCTGCGAGCAGGTCATCGGCCGCGCCCTTCGCCGGCAATCCTACGAGCTCAACGAAGAGGGCCTGTTCAACGTCGAGTACGCCGACATCCTGGGCATCCCCTTCGACTTCACCGCCAAGCCCGTGGTCGCCCCGCCGCAGAAGCCCCGCGAGACAGTCCATGTAAAGGCAGTCCGCCCCGAGCGTGACCACCTGGAGATCACCTTCCCCCGGGTTCAGGGCTATCGCGTCGAGTTGCCCGATGACCGGCTCGAAGCGGAGTTCACGGACAACTCGACCTACGAGCTCACCCCCGAGGCGATCGGGCCCTCGATCACCGAGGTCCAGGGGATCATCGGCGAGGGCGCAAGCCTCGATCTGGGCCACACAGAGGACCTGCGTCGCTCCACGATCCTCCTGCGCCTCACCAACCACCTCATGAGGTCGAAGTTCCGGGACGGCGACGGCGACATCAAGATCCATCTCTTCGGTGATCTCAAGCGCATCACCCGGCAGTGGCTCGACCACCACCTGGTCTGCCGGGGCAACACCTACCCGGCCCAGATCCTCTACCCGCAGATGGCCGATATCGCCTGCAATCGGATCAACGACGCCATTGTCAAACGGTTCGCCGGCGAGAGGGCCGTTAAGGCCGTTCTCGACCCCTACGTCCCCTCGGGTACGACGGCCGCGGTCAACTTCAACACCTCCAAGACCGAGCGATACGACACCTCAGGCCCGCCCCCGAAGTGCCATGTGAACTGGGTCGTGCTCGACAGCGACTGGGAGGCGGAGTTCTGCCGCGTCGCCGAGGCCCACCCCCGTGTGCACAGCTACGTCAAGAACCACAACCTCGGCTTTGAGGTGCCCTACCTCACGGGCCCCGACCCCAGAAAGTACCGCCCGGACTTCATCGTCCGCATCGACGACGGCCGAGGTGAGGACGACCTGCTTAACCTCGTCGTCGAGATCAAGGGCTACCGGGGCGAGGACGCCAAGGAGAAGGCCAACGCTATGACCGCCCGCTGGGTTCCCGGTGTCAACAACCTGGGCGGCTTCGGCCGCTGGGCCTTCGCCGAGTTCTGCGACCCCTGGGATATGCAGATGGATTTTGCGGCGGAGGTTGAGAAGTACTTCAACGACATGATCGATTCAACGCTCTCAAGCACCATCAAGACGGGGGCTACGGATGTTTGATTCCACCAAGGAAGACCTCAAGGACATCCTCAAGAAGGTCGACGAGGGCAAGCTCCAGCTCCCTGACTTTCAGCGCGACTACGTCTGGGGTGAGGATGATGTTAAGAGCCTGATCGCTTCGATCGCCAAGGGCTTCCCCGTGGGGGCGTTGCTCACGCTGGAGACTGGCGGGGAGGTCCACTTCAAACCGCGCGTCCTCTCCGGGGCACCCGATCGCGGCCAGGACCCCGAGGAACTGCTTCTCGACGGCCAGCAGCGGATCACGAGCCTGTATCAGGCGCTTCACGCCGACAGCCCCATGAAGACCAAGACGGCCAAGGGCGTCCAAGTGGAGCGGTATTTCTTCATCAACATCGAGAAGGCCGTCGCCAACGCAGCGGACATCGAGGATGCCATTGTCGGCGTGCCAGCCGACCGAGTGCTCCGCCGGGACTTCGGTCGCGAAGTTGTCCTCGATCTCTCGGAGCGCACGGCCCAGTTCGAGCAGAACCTGTTTCCCCTGAACCAGGTCTTCGACCGCGATGACTGGATCTACGACTGGCGCGACCATGCTCGCGCTCAGAACCGCGATATCGACGAACTCGAGCGCCCCTTCGTCCGTGGCGTGATCGACGCCATCGAGCGCTACAAGATGCCGATCATCCGGCTGGACAAGCGCAACAGCCGGGAGGCCATCTGCCTGGTCTTCGAGAAGGTCAACGTCGGCGGTAAGAAGCTGGACGCCTTCGAACTGGTTACCGCGGTCTACGCCGGGGAGGGTTTCGACCTCCGGCATGACTGGCTGGGGCCGACGGGCCGCCCCGAGGAGGGGCGTCGTGGCCGTCTGCACGGGGGCGCTACCCCGCGTCGCGTCCTGAAGCACATCGGCAGCGTCGACTTCCTCCAGGCCTGCACGGTCCTGCATACCCGGGGCCGCCGTCTCGAGGCCGAAGCTCAAGGCAAGCAGGGTGCCGATCTCCCCTATGTCACCTGCAAGCGTGACGCCCTGCTTGCGTTGCCCCTTGTTGCCTACAAACAGCACGCCGACGATGTCGAGGAGGGCTTCATCCAGGCCGCCCAGTTCCTCAATGAGCTGAAGATCGTCCTCGATCCCGATGTCCCCTACCCGCCGCAGCTCGTGGCTCTGTCGGGCATGTTCTCCGTCCTCGGCGACCGCGCCCACAACGCCGCCATCCGGGAGAAGCTTCGCAAGTGGTTCTGGTGCGTCGCCCTCGGCGAACAGTACGGCTCGAGCACCGAGAGCAAGATCGCCCGCGACATCCAGGAGATGGCCGGCTGGATCCTCGATGAGGGTGATCTGCCCCGCTCGATCGACGAGGCCATCTTCCAGCAAGACCGTTTGTACACCCTGCGCAGCCGCAAGTCGGCGGCTTACAAGGCCATCTCGGCCCTGCTCATGACGCGCGGGTGCCAGGACTTCATCTCCGGCCAGGGCTTCGAGTTGATGACCTTCCATGAGGCCAAGGTCGACATCCATCACATCTTCCCCCAAGCGTGGTGCAAGAAGCAGGGGATCGATCGCAAACGCTACGACGCGATCGTCAACAAGGCCCCGCTCTCGGCGAAGTCGAACCGCATCATCGGCGGCCGTGCGCCCTCGGTGTATCTCAAGACCATCGAGTCCGCCCATGGCCTGACCACTGACCAGCTCGACGCCATCCTCCGCACCCACCTCATCGAGCCTGAACTGCTCCGGAATGATGATTTCGAGGGCTTTATGGCCTCTCGCACCGAGGCTCTGACGGGTCTCATCGAGCAGGCCCTCGGCAAGCCGGTCGTCCGCAGCCAGGGGCACGACGAACCCGAACTCGACATCGACGACGACGAAGATCTGATGGAGGCGTACGAAAGCGACGCAGCTCGCGAGGACCTCCAAGTCTCCTGAGGACGCGAACCATCCATGGCCAAGAAGAAGTCCAAGAAAACCCCCACCAAGAAAACCGTCCAGACCCTCACCCACGGCGAGGCGTCGCGGAAGAACATCCCGACCGCGGAGTTCCAGTCGGTCGTCGCCAAGGATGACCTGGCCCCTAAGCCCGTCGGCTACGAACGGCCGGGCGGGGAAGCCGCCGAGGCCATGCAGGACGAGCTCCAGGGCCGCAATCCCGATCTCGACCCCCAGCTCGTCTGGCGGGGCAAGGACCTCCAGGACTGGTCCGACCTCGTCGTCCAGGCCCCGCCGCTGTTCATCCAGGAGAAGGTCCACCCCAAGGTCCTGGTCGATGACCTCCGCCGGCAGACCGAGGCGGCGGAGATCGCCCGCAAGATGGCCGACAAGGCCGAGTCCGGCTCCTTCGGCACGATCGACGACCAGCTCGACATGTTCGCCGACTTCAACGGCATCCCCGACCACGCCGACGCCAAGACCGAGTTCTACGCCCACGACGCCAACTGGACCAACCGGATGATCCTCGGCGACTCGCTCCAGGTCATGGCGTCCCTCGCCGAGCGTGAGGGCCTGCGCGGGCAGGTCCAGTGCATCTACCTCGACCCGCCCTACGGCATCAAGTTCAACTCCAACTTCCAGTGGTCCACCACCTCCCGCGACGTCAAGGACGGCAAGGCGGACCACATCACCCGCGAGCCCGAGCAGGTCAAGGCGTTCCGCGACACCTGGCGCGACGGCATCCACTCCTACCTCACCTACCTTCGCGATCGCCTCACCGTCGCCCGCGACCTGCTTCACGAGTCCGGCTCGATCTTTGTGCAGATCGGGGATGAGAATGTTCACCGCGTCCGGGCGGTGATGGATGAGGTGTTTGGTGAGGAGAACTTCTGTCTGCTTATCTTCTTTAAAAAGACAGCGGGTGACACAAGCACACTTATGCCCGCGATGGGTGACTACATCCTTTGGTATTCAAAAAACAAGACGAGTGCCAAATACCGGCCGGTCTATGTTGAGAAGCAACTTGGCGAAGGCTCTGGCAGCTTCTACACACAGCTCGAAGCGGAGGACAGTTCAGGCACCCGTCCCATGACAACCGACGAACGGCAGAACCCAAAGCTGGTACCAGATGGATGGGAGCCCTTTACGAGCGCTGACCTGAAGCGACAAGGCAGAAGTAATACGGCTACTTTCAGCTACGAATACGAGGGGCGGAAGTACCATCCAGGATCCAACCGCCAGTGGAAGACAAATCGGGCGGGATTAGATCGTCTCAATGCTGCGGGATGGCTCTATCCAGTAAATGCAAACCTGCGTTACAAACGATTTTTCAAGGATTTCCGCGTAAGTATGCTCGGAAACATGTGGACCGACACGGAGACCGGTAGCTTCATTCAAGACAAGGTTTATGTTGTTCAAACCGGAACCAAAGTGGTCGAGCGTTGCCTCCTCATGGCCACCGACCCTGGGGATCTCGTCCTCGACCCGACCTGTGGCTCCGGTACGACCGCCTACGTCGCCGAGCAGTGGGGCCGGCGGTGGATCACCATCGACACCTCTCGCGTCTCCCTCGCCCTGGCCCGCGCCCGGATCATGGGGGCCCGCTACCCCTACTACCTCCTCGCCGACTCCAAGGCGGGCCAGCTCAAGGAGGCCGAGCTCACCCACACCGAGCCCTCCACCGCCCCGACCCACGGCAATGTTCGGCACGGCTTCGTCTACGAGCGCGTGCCCCACATCACGCTGAAGTCCATCGCCAACAACGCCGAGATCGACGTGATCTGGGAACGCTACCAGGCGAAGCTCGAGCCCCTGCGCGAGCAGCTCAACCAGGCCCTCAAGAAGACCTGGGAGGAGTGGGAGATCCCCAGGGAAGCCGGCGACGGCTGGAGCGATAAGGCGAAGGCTGCCCATGCCGACTGGTGGAAGCTCCGCATCCAGCGGCAGAAGGAGATCGACGCCTCCATCGCCGCCAAGGCCGACTCCGAGTACCTCTACGACAAGCCCTACGAGGACAAGAAGACCGTCCGCGTCGCCGGCCCCTTCACCGTCGAGTCCATCTCGCCGCACCGGATGCTCGGCGTGGACGAGAACGACGAGATCATCGACCCCCTCGACAAGCTCGCCAGGTCCTCCGGCTCGGGCGGATACGGCGCGAAGGACGCCGACGCCTTCATGCAGATGGTGATCGAGAACCTCCGGACCGCCGGCGTCCAGCAGGCTCACAAGGAGGACCGCATCGAGTTGACCTCGATCACCCCCTGGCCCGGCAGTTACATCGCCGCTGAGGCCCGCTACGACGAGTCCGGCACCCAGCGTCGCGCCGGGATCTTCATCGGTCCCGAGTTCGGCACGGTCTCCCGCCAGGAGCTCGTCAACGCCGCCCGCGAGGCCGGCGACGCCGACTTCGATGTCGTCATCGCCTGCGCCTTCAACTACGAGGCCCACACCACCGAGTTCAGCAGCCTTGGCCGGATCAAGGTGCTCAAGGCCCGGATGAACGCCGACCTGCACATGGCCGACGACCTCAAGAACACCGGCAAGGGCAACCTCTTCGTGATCTTCGGCGAGCCGGACATCGACATCCTCCCGCCCGAGGACGCCCCCGAGACCGCGAGCCCCGCCGACTACGACCAGATCCGCGTGCGGATCAACGGCATCGACGTCTTCAAGCCCCAGCTGGGCAAGGTCGAGTCCTCGGAGCCGGATGAGATCGCCTGCTGGTTCATCGACACCGACTACAACGAGGAGAGCTTCTTCGTCCGCCACGCCTACTTCCTGGGCGCGAGCGACCCGTACAAGAACCTGCGGACGACCCTGAAGGCCGAGATCAACGCCGAGGCCTGGGACTCCCTCAACAGCGACGTCAGCCGCCCGTTTAAGAAACCCGCCAGCGGCCGGATCGCGGTGAAGGTGATCAATCATCTTGGGGATGAGGTGATGAAGGTGTTTAGGGTGGAGTAAATATGACACGTCTTTTAGACCTGATCAAAGATAGCTCGCAAAGTGTTTTAACGATGTCGTCGGCAGATGCTCGCCGCTTTTTCATGAAGCCGAGTAGCTATTGCAATATCGATCTCCCGAATTACTTCGACTTCTCCAAAATACTGATATCTGTTTCAGAGTACCTTAGAGAAGGCAGAATCAGCGATCACTCACAGAGAATTAGAGAACAAGATGGGCTAAACTATCGCGTGCTAGTGAATAAGGATGGAGGATATGCCTGGCGACCCCTGGAGATCATTCATCCAGCTATTTACTATGATCTAGTTCAGGCTGTAACAGAAGAGACCAATTGGACCGTTATTGGGTTTGCACTATCTGAGTATCAGGGACACAGCAACATCGAGTGCTTGAGCATACCAGTTGAGTCACTCTCTGCTGAATCGGATAGGGCCGAGCAAATCAGTAAATGGTGGGCTGGTATCGAGCAACGATCCGTGGAGTTATGCCTAGACTATTCAACCGTAGCCCATACCGATATAGTAGACTGCTATGGATCTATTTATACGCATTCGATAGCCTGGGCGCTCCACTCTAAAGAACACGCGCAGGCAACTCCCAGAGACATGGACCTGGCAGGCAATCAGATAGATCGTGCTATTACATCGATGCGTAAGGGACAGACCAATGGCATACCGCAAGGATCTGTCCTTATGGACTTTATTGCAGAAATAGTCCTATGCTACGCTGACTCATTGCTTGCGAAATCGATCAACAACTCACATCCTCAATTAGACTATAAAGTACTTCGATACAGAGATGATTACAGAATATTCTGTAATTCTGACGAGGATTGTGCTGCGATACTTAAAAAACTAAGTGAAGTTCTGTCGGGACTTGGCATGCGGCTTAGCCCAGCCAAGACTTCAGTCAGTACCGATCCGATCAGTGTTGCGTTGAAAAGAGACAAGATGGCGTGGTTGCGTAATGAATGGATTGGAGCCGCGGGTAAGGATTTGACTATTGAAAAACATGCGATAATAGTCCATCAGCACCTCGTCGATCACCCCAACGCAGGCAGTGGCATTCGTTCTCTTGGTGACTTGAACAGCCGAGTCCACGCCCTAGATGATTTGAAAACAGCGATGGAAATCATATCCATAGCTACTGATATTGCCCACAGGAACCCCAAAACCTATCCAATCATCGCTTCGCTCATTAGTAAGCTGATGAGGTTTCTTCCGACAGACCAGTCAAGATCTGAGACGGCATCACGTATACATCGGAAGTTTCGCGATATTCCGAATACGGGCTATTTGGATATCTGGCTCCAACGATTTACGAGGGCATATGCATCGAATATCAAGTTTAATGATCCGCTATGTGATTCAGTTATAGATCCAGCTACAGAGCTATGGAATAGTTCATGGATCAAGACTCCAGAGCTAAAGCAGATACTTAATAATACGCCGATAGTTGACCAAGAACGTCTCGCTAAAATGGATGACGTCATCCCGCCTGATGAAGTTGCTCTATTCATTGAGCGCGCTGCTTGGGCATCGTAAAGCTTATGAACTTCCTCCTCGCCGACACCTTCACCTCCAGCCTCGCCAGGCTCACCGGCGAGGAGCAGAAGGCCGTCAAGACCACCGCCTTCGACCTCCAGACCAATCCCGCCTCACCCGGCCTGAGCTTCCACAAGCTCGACCGCGTCAGGGACAAGAACTTCTGGTCCGTTCGCGCGAGCCTGGACATCCGGATCATCGTCCACCGCACCGACGAGAGCCTGATGCTCTGCTACGTCGACCACCACGACAAGGCGTACGACTGGGCCGAGCGCCGCAAGATCCAGCGGCACCCCAGGACCGGGGCCGCTCAGCTCGTCGAGATCCGCGAGCGCGTCGAAGAGATCACCATCCCGACCTACGTCGAATCGTCCGAGCCCAAGAGACCGAAGGCCAAGCCCCGGCTCTTCGACCACCTCACCGCCGATGACCTGCTTGCTTATGGCGTTCCCGAGGAGTGGATACCCGACGTTCAAGAGGCCACCGAGGACACGATCTTCGCCATCACCGACCGCCTCCCCACCGAAGCGGCTGAGGCTCTTCTCGAGCTCGCCACCGGCGGCACTCCCACCCCCGCCGCAACGCTGCTTGCCGAGACCGAGCACGCCGGCTTCGAGCACCCCGACGCCCAGCGACGCTTCCGGGTCATGTCCAGCTCCGAGGAGCTTCAGCAGGCCCTGAGCTACCCCTGGGAGAAGTGGACCGTCTTCCTCCACCCCTCTCAGCGTGAGCTGGTCGAAAAGGCCTACGCCGGCCCGGCCCGCGTCGCTGGTAGCGCCGGCACCGGCAAGACCATCGTCGCCCTGCACCGAGCCGTCTACCTCGCCCGAACCGCCCCGGACGCCAGGGTCCTCCTGACCACCTTCTCCCGCACCCTCGCCCGAGCCCTGCGGATCAAGCTCGACCGCCTGGCCGGCAGTGAGCCCACGGTTCTGGATCGCATCACCGTCCGCGCGATCGATGAGGTCGGCCTGGACCTCTACGAACAGCACCACGGCAAGCCGACCCTCGCAACCCCGGCGATGATCCAGACCCTCCTGCGTGAAGCGAAGAAACAGTCCCCCGACCTCAAGTTCAGTCTCCGCTTCCTGGAGTCCGAGTGGAGCGATGTCGTGGACGCTTGGCAGCTCACCACCTGGGAGGCCTACCGCGACGTCGCCCGCCTCGGCCGCAAGACCCGTCTGGGCGAGAAGCAGCGTCAACAGGTCTGGGAGGTCCTCAGCCGCCTCAAAAGCGAGTTGGAAGGCCGAGGCCTGACAACCATGCCCTCGGTCTTCGCCGCCGCCGAGCAGGCCATCAGGGGCCGGGAGACGCTCCCGTTCACCCATGCCGTGATCGATGAGGCGCAGGACATCAGCGTGCCCCAGCTCCGCCTGATGGCTGCCCTCGCGGCCGATCGAGGCGACGCCCTTTTCTTCGCCGGCGACCTCGGCCAGCGGATTTTCCAGACGCCGTTTTCCTGGAAGTCGCTGGGCGTCGATGTCCGCGGCCGATCGCAGACCCTGCGGATCAACTACCGCACCTCCCAGCAGATCCGCGAACACGCCGACCGGCTCCTGCCCCCCGAGGTCACCGACGTCGACGGCAACAAGGACACCAGGAAGGGCACCATCTCGGTCTTCAGCGGCCCGGCCCCGGAGATCGAGATCCTCGAGACCGAGGCCGGCGAGATCGAGACCGTCTCCGGCTGGCTTACTCGCCAGATCGAGTCGGGCCTGCCTGCCGAGGAGATCGGCGTCTTCGTCCGGTCGCCAGCCCAGCTGCTGCGGGCCCACGCGGCCATCAAGACCGCCGGGGTCGATGCTTTTGATCTCGACGGCCAGAATGACCTCGAGCCGGGCCACATCGCCGTGAGCACCATGCACCTGGCCAAGGGCCTCGAGTTCCGGGCCGTCGCAGTGATGGCCTGTGATGATGAAGTCATCCCCCTGCAGGAGCGGATCGAGGCCGTCGCCGACGAGGCGGACCTGGAGGAGGTCTACAACACCGAGCGGCACCTACTCTACGTCGCGTGCACCCGAGCGAGGGATCATCTGCTCATTACGGGGATCGACCCGGCGTCGGACTTCCTCGCCGACCTCACCGTGACAAGTTCTTGAACCGCTATGACGAGCGGATATCCTTGGGTCATGGCCGAACAGAGCCCAACCCGACGCCCCGGCCGCCCGTCGTCGTACTCCAAAACGCTGGCGGCAAAGATCTGCGCGCGGCTGGCGGAGGGGGAGTCCCTCCGCTCGATCTGTCGGTCCCCTGGTATGCCCTCCCGCCCGACTGTCATGGCCTGGCTCGATCAGCACCCGGAGTTTTTTGACCGGTACGCGCGAGCCCGTGATATCGGCTACGAGCTCCTGCTCGACGAGATCCTGGACATCGCCGACGACGGTCGCAACGACTGGGTCAAGCGCCACGATCCCGAGAACCCGGGTTACAGGGCCAACCGCGAGCACATTGCCCGCAGCCGGCTACGGATTGACACGCGCAAGTGGGTGCTGGCGCGGATGCTGCCGAAAAAGTTTGGGGAGCGAACTGATGCCAAGGTTGGTGGCGAGGTCAAGCTCCAGGTGGTGACGGGGATCGATCGGGCACCGAACCAGTAAATCTCTCAGCCATTTTAGGGCTCGTCGTGGAAGATGATGATTTCGATGTCCGGCGTCTCTTCAGCTTTGAAACGCGCTATAGCTTCGAAGATGGTGACCACGAACTCACCACAGGACAGCTTTTTTGCCCAGCCCAGGATGCTTTTGAAGCTTGGTATGAGGATGCGATTCCAGATTTAGCAGATCCCGAGCTTCCATACGACATCGAATGTCTCTACGAGACGAAAAACAACATCTTCGTCTGGATGAAGGCGCAAATTTGGCACACGGAGTTCGGGACGCGATCCACCGTTTATGAAGGGAAAATTGTTCCCCCAGAAGCGGCAGTCAAGTGGATCATAGCTACCGAAAACAGGCTTCCGCCAACCCTCAAGTCGGCCTGTAGGTCTGTCTCGGATCTGACCCCAAGCCCGGCATCAGAAGCGACCGATGAGGTTGATCAATCAGAGATTCCCAAGACCTCCGCGCTGACCCGCAGCGACAGGATAGTCTTGGTGGCGATTTACAAAATGAATGTTGATGTCCTTGTCTCAATCTCGAACATTGAACAATCTCTTGCGCCCAGTGAAAGACTGAGTCCTAAGACTATAGGCAAATCGATCAAGAGGCTCATAGATCGAGGTTTGGTGGAACGCCCGGAGGGCACTAAGTCTGGTGCTCGTTTGACGATTCAGGGCCGAAGGAAGGCGAGCGAGATCAATACTTCCTGAACTTTACCGTTCCTTTTCCACATAGGTTCGTCTAAAGGTCAGGACCGTGCTCGATGCTTCGAGCATGGAAAAAACACCCATCCCATCGGATCCCCTTCCCCTCAATAGAGCGGCTCGCTACCTCTCGGTTCCGGCTGGCTGGTTGCGCGAGGAAGTTGAGGACGGACGCCTCCCCGGCCTGAAAGCCGGTCGCGTCATTCTTGTCCACGCGCCCACCATCGCCAGGCTGCTGCGTGAGCGAGCCATGGGTCAGGAGGGTGACCGCCATGCCTAAGCCCGCCCTGATCGACGTCAAAGCCGCGATGCAGCTGCTCTCCCTCGGCCGGCGCACACTCTGGTCCCTGACCAACCGCAACGCGGTCCCGCACCGCAGGATCGGGCGTGCGGTCCGTTACTGCCCGCGGGAGCTCGAGGCCTGGATCCAGGCCGGCTGCCCTACCGAGCCCGATGCGGCCAGGAAGATCCGGTCTCGAACCTTGACGGGGGTGGGCCGATGAAACCGCTTGAAAAAGTCCTCGAAGCTCTCAATCAGCACAATTGCCGCCCCAAGCGATCCGGAAAGGGCTACAAGGCCCACTGCCCCGCCCATAACGACAAGAACCCAAGCCTCAGCATTACTGAGGGGGACGACGGCAAGGTACTCATCAAGTGTCACGCCGGCTGCAAAACAGAAGATGTCGTTGCTGAGCTCGGGCTCCAGATGAGCGATCTTTACGCTGCGTCAAAGTTCCCAGACAACAAAGCAACACCGCAGAATCAGAAGCGCCGGGGCTTCGACTCAGCTGAGCAAGCGATCAGCTCTCTGGAACAACAGATGGGGACGGTCTCCCAGAAGTGGTCCTACTCCGATGCGGATGGCCGAGTTCTTGGGTACGTGCTCAGGTGGAACCGCGACAACGGTAAGAAGGACATCCGCCCGATTAGCCTGCACGAGGGGCGCTGGTTCATCGAGGGTATGGTCAAGCCCAGACCCCTGTACAACCTGTCGAACCTGTCAATGGCCAACCGCATCTACGTGACCGAGGGCGAGCCCGTGGCCGACGCCGCCATCGCGTGCGGCCTAGCAGCGACCACCTCACCCCACGGCTCAAAATCCCCGCAGGAGGCCGACTGGTCCCCCTTGAAGGGCAAGGACGTCGTGATCCTGCCCGATTACGATGACCCCGGTGAAGCCTATGCCGAGCGGGTCAGTCAGCTAGCCCGGAAAGCCGGTGCTCGATCCATCAAGGTGATCCACCTGTCCGAGCTTTGGCCGGATTTGGAGGCCGGGGGGGACCTCGTTGACGTCCTGAAGATGACCAACGGCGATGTCGAAGCCGTGCGTCGAGCCATCGACGACGCCATCGAAGCTGTCGAAGTCATTGAGCCCGAAACCCCGGAGCCACCTCTCTCTTACCGTCCCTTCCCCACAGCAACCCTACCCGAGCCGATCCGCACCTTTGTTGAGACCGGAGCTAAAGCGATTGGATGTGACCCGTCGTTCATCGCGCTACCCATGCTCTCGGCCCTGGCCGCCGCGATTGGGAACACCCATCGTCTCAAGATCAAGGAAACCTGGATCGAACCTGCCATTATCTGGACCGCAATTGTGGGCGAATCTGGTACGGCTAAAAGCCCAGCGATGGACCTTGCTTTACGGGCACCGCGACGACGCCAGCAACAAGCCATGCTCGAGTACCAGGACAAGATGACGGTCTGGAAGCGAGATCACGCTCATTGGAAAGCCGAAATGGAGGGCTGGAAACGTCTAAAGAAAGTGGGACGTGGCGATCCCCCACCCGAGCCGCCGAAACCCGTGCTGTCCCGGAACTTGATCAACGACACGACGACCGAAGCCTTGGTCAGCCGTCTCCAGGAAAACCCGCGCGGCCTGCTGCTGGCCTGTGACGAGTTGTCAGGATGGATGCACTTCGACCGCTACAAAAGCAAAGCCGGCGGCCAAGGCGCGGACGTCTCTAGATGGCTGGAGGTTTTTGGAGGCCGTGCCCTGACCGTGGACCGCAAGACCAGCGGCACCGAGTTTGTGCCCCAGGCCAGCGTGAGCATCACGGGCGGGATCCAGCCGGAAATCCTGCGTCGCGGTCTGAGCCAGGAAAACCGCGATAACGGCCTGGCGGCACGCCTGCTCTTCGCGATGCCGCCGCGACGCAAGAAAATCTGGACCGAAGATGACGTCGAGCCCGCACTCATGGCCAAGGTCCAGGCAGTGTTCGACTGGCTCTATGACCAGGAGTTGAACACGAATCAGTCGGGAACCCCCGAGCCAACCCTTGTGACCTTCACGGGCGAGGCGAAAACGAAATGGATCGAGTTTGTCAACGAGCACGGAGACCAGCAGCTCAACCTCGTGGGCGACGAGGCGGCCGCCTGGTCGAAGCTCGAAGCATATGCGGCACGGCTGGCGTTGGTGATTCACATGACGCGTGTGGCGGCCGGTGACCCAACGCTGGAGGACGCCTCGAGGGTCGACCTGAACTCCCTTGAGTCCGGTATCAAGCTCGTCCGCTGGTTCGCCAACGAGGCCGAACGGGTCTATGCCGGGTTCCAGGCCAACGAAGAAGATCAGGATCGACGACGGCTCATCGAGTGGATCGGGGCCAGGGGCGGAGCAGTCACCGTCCGCGACCTCACCAAGGGCCTCAGGGCCTACAGGGGCGAGCAGGGCAAAGCCCGCGAGGATCTGGACGCCCTGGTCGAAGCGGGCTACGGCACATGGGAAGACCCCGCACCGGGGACCAAGGGTGGCCGACCCACCAAGCGGTTCGTTCTGCATCAAGCCGGCCCCGTCCCCGGAACCTCGACTCCAGAACCTTCTACAGGGGGTATTGGGGACGGGGACAGTGGGGACACCTCTGAAGACGACGGCTGGGGTGCGGTATGACCCAGACGGCTCAGACCAGGCCCTCGGTAGTCGCCGAGTTCCTGCTCCAACTCGGGCAGGCAGGGGTAGAACTGGCGATCGACCCGGGTAACGACGCACGCCTGAGATACCGACCATCCGATCTTGGAGCAGATCTGCGGCAACAGCTTTCCGATCATAAACCCCACCTACTCGCCCTCCTCCGCGGCGAGGCCCTTCCTGACGAGCATGATTCGAACACCGAGGCCGGCTACGTCCTGGGCGAGCGCCTGGGGATCGCCGAGGACCTCGGCATGCCCGTCCACCCCGGCAGCCCCGCCTGGCTGGTGGCCGTGGGCGAAGCTCTGCTTACGATGGACCCAGATCGAAAGGACACGTGATGGCCAAGAAGACCAAGCCCAGAACCCGCAGTAAGGGCTCCGGATCGCTGTTTAAGCGCAGCGGCAAGGGGCCCTGGATCGCCACCTGGTACGACCACGACGGCCGCCGGCGGGAGAAGTCAACACGCACCACCGACAAGGCCGCTGCCGAGCGGATCCTGGCCAAGCATGTCGCCGACGCCGCCCTCCGCCGCGACGGCGTCATCGACGTCAAGCGGGACCGCTTCGCCGTCGAGGGCCGCAAGCCCCTGAGCGAGCACATCGAGGCCTACATCACCCACTGCAGGCACCGCGGCCTGGCGGATCACCACATCAACCAGAAACAGCGTCACCTCGACCGCATGGTCAAGGCCGCTCGCGTGACAAGACTGGCCGACCTGACCTCTGATGCCCTGGAGCGTCACCTCCGACAGCTCAAGGACTCGGGGCTCTCCGCCCGCTCGGTCAACTTCGCTCGCCAGATCGCGGTGGCCTTCTACTCCTGGTGCGTCAAGACCGGCAGGGCCGAGGTCAACCCCCTGAGCGTGGTGCCCAAGCTCGACGAGACCCGTGACCGCCGCCGGGTGCGTCGTCCGCTGACCGACGATGAGCTGGCCCGGCTGCTGGCCGTAGCACGGGAGCACGGGCGTGAGGCTTGGTACCTCGCCGCAGCCATGGCCGGGCTCCGCCGCGGTGATCTTCTTCGTCTGAAGTGGTCCGACGTGGACTTCGAGGCGAGCACGATCACCATCCGTGAGGGCAAGGCCAGGCGGGTCGATGTGATCCCGATGCACCCGCAGCTCACCGAGTCACTGCGTCGCCATCAGCAGCAGAACCCGGCGGTTGGAGCCACCAAGGTCTTCTCTGCCGCGGTCGGCAGCCCGACGGTGCTGAATGACTTCTACCGAGCCGGGATCGCCAGGAAAGAGCCCGTACGCGATACCGACGGCAACATCGTCCAGATCGGCAAGGGCACCCGACGCTCGCCCAAGCGGACGAAGATGCGGATCGTCACCATCGACGAGGACGGCCGTGAGATCGATCTCCACGCCCTGAGGACCACCCTCGGCACCCAGCTCGCCCGGGCCGGCGTCGCACCCCAGATCGCCCAGCGGATCATGCGTCACGGCGACTACCGCACCACCCTGAAGCACTACACCGTCCTCGGCCTGACCGACACCGCCCGAGCCATCGAGTCACTCGACGCGATCCGAGAATCAAGCTCGATGCATTCAGCTTCCGGGACCGACGGAGAAGGTCTCGATGAACCCGCTATACCCGACCCCCAGCTATACCCCCAGCAGTTGGCGCGCGTAACAGGGCACATTCATGCGTCGCCACGCACAAACTCGAAGCCTACTCCGAGTACTCCGAGATCCACAAACCCAGTAAAAAAAGGCCCTTACAGGCCGTTGGACGGAAAGCGGGCGAAGGGACTCGAACCCTCAACATTCAGCTTGGAAGGCTGCTGGGGCAAGTTGCAACCCCTTGAACGATCAAGGGGTTACGGCTGGGGGTAGGGGTGGGCGCAGCGCAAGCGTTAGCGCAACACCCCCGGAAGCAACCCAAGACCCCGATCTGAAGCGCGTGGCGGAAGCGTGGGCATCCCTGCCCCGGTCGATCCGGCGCGCGGTGTTGTCGTTGATCGAGGACGCGGGGGAGGACGACTGATTCTGTGCCGGGTGGCTGGAGTCACCCGGCTGATATTCACCTGGGGCGTGTGCCCCTTCACGGAAGGATTCGACGATGACCATTGATGACCGAAGTGATGTTGGATGGGATGGGCGGTTTCAACCCGTCCCCCTCAAAGCTGGCGCGACGCTGGTGGTGGATAAGTCACTGCCTGATGACTTTGTGCTGACCCCCGATGGGGGCGTGCGGGTGCGGTCGAGTGCTGCCCTGGAGGTGATTCTGGTGCGGGCGTTCTTCGCTGGTAAGGCTGCTGCGGCGCGTGAGCTGAGCAACGCATACAAGGGCGAGGGGGTGGGTGATGCATGAAGTTATTCGAGAGCTAGAAACCCGGGCGGCTGAGTCGCGGCGTCTACGGGCTGAGCGGCTGGCTGAGGTCCTGCGGCGCTGGGGGGTCGATGGATCGCCCCCGCTGCCGAGTGAGGCTGAGCTGGTGTTGGAGGCTGTAGAGCGGCACGGCGTCGATCCTGTGGCGATCGTCGAGGCCGGGCGCGACCTGCGGGCCGCAAAGCCCGCTCTGACCGAGGCGGCCCACGAGTTGGCCCGGTTGCGGCGTCGCGCCCACGAAACCGTCATAAGGGCGCGGACGGGCGGCCGATCGGCCGGTCTGGGCGTGCGGCCGCTGCTGGTGGCAGGCGTCGAGGTGACCGAGGGCGATCTGCTGGCGGCTGAGCCCAAGTTGGAGTTTGTGGGCCGGGCGCAGGGGGCGGCGCAAGCTGCCTTGCTGCGGGCCGATACACGGTTGCGAGAGTTGTTGGCTGACCTGGTGGCGACGTTGAGTGCCCCCGCCGAGGTGGCCGAGGCATGAGTCCGGCTGAGCGGTGGACGCTGGCGCTCCACGAGTGCGGGCATGGCTGGGGGGCGGCGTGCGTTCTGCGTCGCCCCTCAGTGGCCCGGCTTTATCAGGATGGTCAAGGGCGTGCCGAGATCGTCGGGGCGACCCCGAGTGAGTGCTGGAGCATCGGCTATGCCCTGATGCTGGCGGCGGGCAAAGCGGCCGAGTCGCTGGCGAAGGATCACGCCCCCCCCGAGGTCGCGGCGGTCGCGTCCCTGCCCCGGGCGAAGTCTGAGCCGGTGCTGAGGATCGAGGGTCCGGCTGAGCCGGGACCGCCCCGGCGATTCGAGGGGAGCGATTGGGAGTCGCTGACCTGGTGGGCGGTGATGGGGGCGGCGAGCTGCCCTGAAGCGTGGGCACCCCGACTACGCGAAGCCGAGCGGCTGGCGGGTGAGTTTGTGGCTGATGAGTCGGAGCGGATTCTGGAGTTGGCGCGGCTGGTGTTCGAGGTGGGGTCGGTCGAGATCACGCCCCCGACAGAGATCACCCGGGCCGAGTCGGGCTGGCGATCAGCAATCGTTCAAGAGATCGAGGATGACCCGCTGATCGCGGAGTATGAGCGGCTAATGATGGAGGCGGAGCACCTTAACGTTCGCGGTAAGTTCTGATGCAGTAATCCACTTGAGGGTAGCCGTAGTCATCTGCCCAAGGGATGCGCGATCTTTACCCAGCCGATTCTTGCACCTTAAACCTTTATAAAGTGATGTATCTTCGCTAGACTGTACGTAATACATGGCCGTATCTTAAATTCCATCTAGACGAAGGTGGTTTCATGGATAGCCATGGGTGTCGTTTTGACTTTTATTTAATAGCTGCACTTGCAAAGGAAGAAAGCAATGAGACTATTCTGGGGAATACTTTTTCTGGCAGTAACCTCGATCCAAACGCAAGCAATCAGCTTCCAGATTCTGACTCATGATAACATCCGGGACAGCAAGGGCTTTGGCATCAGCGACGATGGCTCGACCATTTTCGGTACTGCCAGATCACTTGACGACTCTTTTGGAATAGTCGCCGTCAAATGGGATGTTTCAGATGGCTCGATGACGGTGCTGCCGGACACAGTGCTTGAACTCAGGGGCTTTACACTGATTAATGGGGTACCCGTAGAGACTTATTCTTTCCTGGAAAGTCAGCCATTCGATATCAGCTCTGATGGAAGCAAGATCATCGGACTTGCAGAGTTTACGGATCGCGTAATGCAGCCCTTTGTCTGGACCGAGGAGTCCGGCATGCAACAACTGCATGTAGAAATGCCGCCGCAGTTCAGGGATACACATGCAACGGGTATAAGCGGCGACGGCGCAAAAGTTGTTGGCTGGTTTGATACCACACCCGCCACGGTGGAGACATCCTACATCTGGACCGAATCCGGGACTAGTCCTCTTATAGTTCCTTCTATGGGCGGCCTTTACCACTACGCGGCTGGCATCAGCGCTGACGGTTCAACAGTTATTGGCCACTTCCAGACGCGAGATAGCTGGGACATCCAAGCATTCCGATGGACTGCTCAAGAGGGTTTGCAGTCCCTCGGGGATCTTCCAGGTGGGCGTACTCATAGTTTTGCCACCGCAGCTAACTCTAACGGCTCAACAATCGTTGGGTTTGGAAGTCCGGGCGAGCCGGGTGCAGATGGGCCTTTCGACGGTGTTAATCAAGTTGCTTTCATCTGGTCCAAAGAGAATGGCATGCGCAGCCTAGGGTCACTATCACCTGGTGAACCCAATAGCCGAGCTTATGGCGTTAACGGTGATGGAACTGTCGTTGTCGGGGAGACTCGATCGCCTGATAGCAATAAGGCGTTTATCTGGACCGAAGAACGCGGTATGCGGTCCATTGGACAGATGCTTGAGCAGAATGGCGAAGACTTGGCCGAATGGTCGTTACTCAATGCTACAGGCATCTCATCTGATGGGAAGAAGATAGTCGGCACCGCATATAGAACTGAAAACACCATATACAATGTCGAGTACGCGGTCTGGATAGCGACTATTCCTGAGCCGACTGCTTCATTCTGGCTGCTGTCAGGCCTATCGATCCTTTATCGACGCAGGCAGAATGTATAGCAATCAGATATCTGTTTCCATAGCCTCACCAGGCGATGTCGAGTTGCAGTGCACTAAGTAGGATTCAACTTTTAGTTCGCAAACCCCGCCACCTCATCAATCGAGATCGACAAGGCCTCCTCTCCGCTGCCGCCGAATGCCTCATGTGGAGCGCGAGCCGCGGGCTCTAGGTTACTGGCGTGAGCAGCATAGAGAAGTTTGGTGGCCGGCTGGAGGTAGTAGGACAGTGTATAATGAAAAGTTCTTAGATTTCATTGTCGCTACTCGATCAACAGATCAATACTCTAGTCGTTATTGACACTTCTGCAAGTTTTTCAAAGGTATAAAATGTATTCTAGCTACTCGCTCGGCCATCATTTCCATGGCGCGCGACTCGCCACAGAACGGCGTAGTTCTTGACAGGACTCGTGAACCACGCTTTCGAACCAATCACAAAACGCCAATGTCCATGACGCTCTCGGTGGGTTTGGCGGACCTGGCTCGAATCGGATCGGTACGCGAGTACACTCGCATGCAGCAACAGCTCGATTGATCACCCATGACATTGTTCTGCTGGTATCTTCTTCCAAGCCAGCGGTCTTAGCGCTCTTGAGATACAGCCGCGCCTCGTCCCATCGCCCAAGGCTGAAACTAGCCTTGCACGCAACGATTGCGTACACAAGGGTGTTTGGTTCAAGTCGTACTGCTTCTTCAAACGCTTTCAGTGCGTCTTCCGTGTGCCCAGCTCGGTACGCCTGAAGCCCACAGTTGAAGAACGCCGCCGCAAGCACGGCTTCTGGTGAGTCAAGATTCGCTGGTGTCATGCTCTCGCCTCCTCATGGGAACCTTCCCGACATTCAAACAGGTCGACAAAGGGCTGAAGCCTACGACGAAGGGTTGGTTGAACGTCGATAGCTTTATTGAACCACTCGATAGCCTCGACTCTCCTCCCGTGGTCTCTCGCGATCCGGAATCCGATCTCAGCCGGCTTGCGGCCGTCGCCTTGATCCCAGTCTTCACCAGCCTCTATACGCGAACGTAGGCACGACTCGATCACGACGGCTGCAGCCCCAGCATTGCAGAAACGATTCTCGAGCGAGGTGTCCAGCATTCCTTTGATGAGATAGTCGATGTCCGGCCCCAAGGATGGATCATTCACCGATGGCTTAGTTTGAAGGTCGGTATGCATCCCAGCGAGCATGGCTCGAACTTCAGAGTCGTTCGAACATCCTCTCAACTCACTCTTTCGGAACGGCAAGACGCCTGTCAACAACTCATGAAGCACCAGACCTAGTGAGAACACATCGCTTGCTGGTGTCTCGAATCCGCGAAGGCTCTCAGGGGCCGTGTAGAGCAACGTCCCGGCTGCGGCGACACAATCTGTAAACCGATCGACAGCTTGCGCGAGTCCAAAGTCCGCCACTCGCGCCGTCAACCCCGAACCTGCACTCTCGATGAGAATGTTCGAAGGCTTGATATCGCGATGGACGATTGCTTCCTCAAGTTGGTGGGCATGCGCCAGAGCGCTAGCGATCTGAAGCCCGAGATCGAGCGCAGCGATTGGTTTTAGCCCAAAAGCACTGGCGTCGATCATGTCAGCGAGAGTACCGGACTCGACGTACTCCATCGTGATGTAAGGGTTGTCACATTCGCGAAGTCCGATTCGATTCGCATCGAACACTCTCACGATTCCAGGATGTGTAATTCGACTAAGGACAAATGCTTCCCGAAACGCCTCGTGACCTGCTTCCTCGTCGAAGGCATCGACTAGGAGCTTTAAGGCCTGCATACCGAGATATCTGTGACGTACCAAGTACACGTCAGCGAACCTTCCAGAGCCCAGATATCGGTCAACCGTGTAGGTCTCGCGTAGTCTCGTGCCTGCTTTGAGAGATATCCTCGGCTCCTGCATGATCGCCGCCTCGCTTACATGACATCCGAGCGGATTGCAGCTCCCTGAGCTTCTGCCGCCAGTTCGGCGGGCAGCTCTTGGATGAGCTCACGACAGACACTCTCCAGAGAGTCGACGTCACCACGTCTCATCGCGCCTGCGCCCTCGGCCATCAACTCGCGAGCCTTGACCTGATCCGGAAACTCGCCGATTCGCTCAGCACAAAACTGCAGCATGCCCGCCCAGAAACGCGGGTCGCGTTGCAAGCCCATCATTCGAATCTGATGAAGCATCGTGATCGATGCCTCAAGCATCTTGGGATCGTGGGCTTTCACTGCTCGCTGCCCTTCAATGATCACGGTGTCAATTGCCTCGTTCAAGTCCGTCTGGCCAAGTTCAGCGAGCAGCTCTTTGACCTTGGCAGATTCTTTCTCGAACTCTGCCAGCTTCGCGGGCCAATCGACGAGCGTATCGAGCCGATCAACCTCAGTCGCGAGCGATGCGAGTTCGTTCCTTGCCTTTCCAGCCGCCACATCGTCTCCGGCTTCCCAGGCATGGATCAGCTGTTCAATCCGATCCTCTTGCGATGACACTTCAAGCTTCTGAACTTCTTCTAGAACCTCTTGGGCATCTCCCTGGCTGGCTTTTTCCGCGACAGCAGTAACCTTCGCGCGTGCCGCTGCTAGCCTCTGACGCATGACCTCAGGAGGCTCATGCTCCAAGACCGTGTTCCTGCCACGCTCCTGGGGCACGAACTCCTGATCGAGTCTCTCGATGTACACAAGCGGATGCGGAACGCCTGATTCATCGACGCGAACGCTTGCCTCAACCTTCGAGCCCTTTGGTAAATCGCGTCGAATCTGAGCCCCATGAATATGGATCATGGTGCCGACTCTGTTGTGATCAGCTCGTGGGGCATCACCCGACAGAAAAGGGATCACGAGCGAATCGTCACTCCCTGCCTTCAAGTCCCGGCTCGTTCGAAGATCGTGGTGGCCATCCGCCGGGAGTGTTGTGCCAGCGGACACCAGCATTTTCGCGGAACCATCAGCCAAGGCTACCTGGCAGCCAGACGGAAGCGTTGCCTTTCCGACAGTCAGCCCATGAGTGATCGCGAACTCAGACGGCGTGACTGGGACCAGTTCACCATCGGGGCCACGCAGCTCGAGTCGAAATGAGGATTGACCGGAGTCACGGATCTGCACATTGGTGAAGAACATGCCGGTAGCGTCGAGCGCGAGATTGCCGCTCGTGAACCCATTATCGTCGCGAGTGATGGTTAGTCGGCAGTCGGTCGCATTAAGACCATCTGGAGTGGACACGCGTCCGCCAACCAGCGGCGTGGCTTGCTTTGTGATCCGTTCAAACTCAAGGTTCACGCTTGCCTGCCCAGAGGCGACGACTGCCGCGCCAGCACCCTCTGCTTCGGGCATGACCTGTGTTGAGGCGAAGACCGCGGCCCCTCGCGCAACTACGGTCATCGGATCAAGCTCAAACGACGTCGGGATTCCGAGCGTTCCGACCTGCTCACGGACCATGGGAACGAATGTGGTTCCGCCGACTAAGACGACCTTCTCAACGTCACCGGGACCGTATCCGGAGGCACGTATAAGCTCTCTTGTGATCTGGACAGACTTCGAGACGCTGTCCCGGATTAGACGCTCGAACTCTCCTCGCGACACACTCAGATCGAGCTCTACCGGTGCACCGGTGTCGTCTTCGAAGACGTCGCCAGCCTCACGATACAACTCGCTGCTATCCGATCGGCTCAGTTCAATCTTGATATCTTCAGCGATCGCTTTAAGGCGGCGTAGACGACCGATTGACTGCCGGTCGTCCGCAGAGTGCCGCTTGAGGGATCCGATATTGAACTTCTGAGCGATCTTGGGCAGCAGAATGTGATCAACAATCGCCCAGTCAAAGTCCGCACCTCCGAGATAGTTGTCTCCTGCATGCCGGACAACGGTCAAGGCTCCATCGCGGATCGAGATCAGCGATGTATCAAAGGTACCGCCGCCGAAGTCGTACACGAGCCATAGAGCCTTCTCGGATTCTGTACTCATACCGTAGGCGACCGCCGCGGCGACTGGCTCCTGAAGCAGTTGCGAGTGATCAAATCCCGCGAGTCGCGCTGCTCGTGCGGTTGCTTCATTCTGCGGAAGCTCAAACATGGCTGGGACCGTGACAACCGCGCCCCGCGGCGATGTCCCAAAGCGTTCTTCGGCCGCTCGCCGAAGATCCTGCAGCACAATCGCTGAGAGCTCTTCCGGCGACTTTGACACATCACAGTTCGCAAAGTGGAGCTGGACATCTTGGCCCATCTTCCGCTTGAACTCGGCCTGGACATCCGGACCCCGACGTGGATCACCGTAGCTAGCTCTAGCCTGCTGTCCGACCTTCTCGGTTCCCCTCTGGTCGTAGGCAACCATCGAGGGTGTGATCTCGGCATTGCGGTTCTTGACGATTTCGATGTTCCCGGATCGTGAGATGGCAACAACAGAGTTGGTCGTTCCCAAGTCGATACCCAAATCAATGGTTGTCGTCATTGCTGTGTCTCCTCGTGCTACTTAGTGGCCTGCCCTGCATCATCTGGGTCTGCTACCACAACCTCGCCTTTACAGAGCAGGCCATCACCTCTGCGTATGATGGGACGAATCGTCTGTTTAACCCACGGACCATGGATGCCTTCTGGAGCTGGGCCATCTGGCTCTTCCCAAGCGATCACATCGACTTCAAGCCAGCCATCCGTGTATGCTCGATCCGTAGGATCATCGATAGTGAGGCCGAGTCCATAGAGCGCATCGGTCAACCGCTTGTGCGAGTCTTGGAGTTGGCGCTTGATTCGTCTGTCCGAATCAGCCATTCCATCGACCCGCCGACCGAGTCTCCATGTGTGTAAGGCGAACGACTCCAGTTCTGGAAGGTCGGGGCTCGAACTGGACTCAGGCTCTCCACGCAACTGAACCGCGAGCATCGCCAAGGCGGCGCTCGGAATCTCGATCGGCGACTCGGTGATACGCATGCAGCGTGGAACAGGTCTGTGCGATATCAATCTTCGATCGCTACTCATAACATAAGCCCTCGTGCCACCGCCGCTCCGAGAAGCGTGATGCCAAACACTATGGGCACCAGACAGCCGGTCTTCTGTTGTGCCGCAACTTTTGTTTCAACTGTGCGGATCTGCTGTAAGAACTGATCGAGTCTGGCACGCATTTCGGCATCACGTGCGTACCGCCGTGCTTCTTCGAGCTTCAGTCGTACCGAAGAGGGGGTAGCTCTGCGTTGCATAAGTCCCATGGCCTCTGCGAATACATTGAGAGCATGGTGATTCGAGACTTTCTCGATCAGTGAGTCCAGCATCTTCTGTGACTCCGCTGACTCCACTTTGGACTTCAGAGCTTTGAGCTTCTCGATCGCTTGCGGTGCTGAGGCCCCAGCCGCGAGAGTCATGATCTGCTCGAGCTCAGGACCGAGAACTGCCTGATCAGAAAGCTGGCCAAGGGATTTCGTGAGCTTGTCTTTGAGAGATTTTGCATCCGCGAAACGATTTGCTAAACGCGTCGCGTCTTGGGCTAGCTCAGCATCATCTGCCAGATTCCATGCGATGAGTCCGAGCTGCTCTAGGAAACGCGATGCATGGTCGCGAGCATGCTCTTCGGCCAAGCCCGGCAGATCGCCGAGTTCAAGCATTACTTCAAGATCGGGAGCGACATGTTCCTTGAACGCGACAAATAGGTCGTGCAGTTCGCGTCGCACCGACTTTGTATCAGACGACGTGGTTTCCGAAGACTTCAGGATCTCTGAGCGACGTGAATCCAGCTGGTCTATTTCTGACTCAACCCTTCGAGCCAGCGGGCGATAGACAGTCTCCAGTACGTCGTCGATGAACCCTGCATCAAAAGGTGCAGACCTAATCATGTCTACGAGGGCAACCGCATCGGTCACCCGCCTACTCTCTAGCGCATGGGACGCCAATGCTGCGGGCTCCGCGAGCAGCCGCCTAGGTACTCCAGAGAGTTCTGCTGACACGAATGTATGTGTGAGCCGACTATCTTCCAGTCTGCGGGCTCGTTCTCGTTGTTGCTGGAGAAAGTCCTCCGACGCCAGACACAGAGCCCATCTCTCGAAGCCTCGCCGCCAAGAGGCTGCCGCCGCCTCAATCTCACCCTGCACGGCGAGCCGGTGTGCGTCAGCACAGAGAAGCACAGCGATGTTGTGATTCCGTATCGCCACCGACTCTGCCGTGGCAATACGTTCGTATGCATCATTAGTCAGCATGGTCTGGTCGAATGCCAGAGACCGCATCTTGGCGGCACTTCCCCAGGAGTCGATCTCTTGTTGATTGAGAGTGACCCAGTGCATGGCTGCGTGGAAACGAGACTCCGGATCCTTCAGACGCTCTTGAGCGCCTTCAATAGCACGTATCTGATCCGCAGTGTCCGAGGAGGATGCACCCAGCCGACGCTCCATAAGCGCCCGTTGAGCAGCTTGCTGAATCTCAACCCCGGCCGCATCAGCCGAGAGACCAAGTACACAAAACGGGTTGGCGTACCCCTCGGTACTGGCTTGTGCCCGACTCGTGTGTCGGTGGCTGGTCATTTTCTGTCTCCATCACAGTTCCAACAGCTTCGGCCAACCAGCAAGTCATGCTTGACCTGCCACTCAATCTAATCCGTAACTCGCGATTATGTTTAAGAAACGGTTCTGATTGAGGGGGGTATTTATGACGAGCCTTCGTCGAGAGGGCGAGGAGCAAAGACGCGATCGATCTGGCAGAGATCCTCACTCAAGTCCCGACTGAGACTTGGGGAATAGCGTGAGGTGTTATGTTGGCGGCGGGCAAGCATCAAGGTGATCAAGGATGACTCGTTGATAGTGGATTCTGCGCACTTGATGATGGAGTCGGCGCCGCTGTAAGTCTAGTTAATGCAGTAGGATAGCGTTCTGGGTCCTCCGTGGACTTTTAGCCCGCCCCAGCCCCTCCGGGAACACCCTCAAAGTTAGTGTGTGTCGTACAAGTTGCGACGCGATCGCAATAAGGGCGGTGCGGCGTACAAATAAAATCGGGGGTTGTGGGGGCATCGGCAGGGGTGGCGGGCTTTGCCGGTGGGCCGGAGGACCCGGCCGGGTCGATCGAACAACCGAGGATCGTGGGGGTTCGCTGGGCGGTGACGTAGCTGTTGAGCTGTCGGAGGACCCGGGCAAGTTTCAATGAGACTATGCAAGGTGCGGGGTTTGATCGGGTAGACTGTGACTTGCGGGTGGCTGCCGACGGGCGGCCCGATGCGGACCCGGGGTCGGCTGTCCTCCAGCGGCCGACCCCGGGCACCGGCCCGCTTTTCTGGAGGTTCCTGGCATGGATGCAACGGTTGGTTTGACACGGGCTGAGGTTCGGGAGATCGGGCTGGCGGTGTTCGCTGCGATCGAGCAAACCCGGCACCTGGGCAACACGGTTAAGTGGATCACGGAGACCGACCCCCGACCCGAGGTGGACCCAGCCCCCGAGATCGGGGCGTGGTTGGCTGCGGTCGATCGTGTCAAGACGGCGACGATGGACGGGGGGCTGGACGCGATGGGTTCATCTATAGGGGGTGTTGATGGTAAGAGGGTGCTGGATGGCGTGGGGGTGTCGGGGGCACCTACGGCGATTGAGGACGCGGTGGTGACGCTGTGGGGAATACGGTCTATGGTCTGTTTCGCGCGAGACCTGCCCCCCGAGGACTTGCCCCCCGAAAAGGATTGGCCGAACGCTGTGCCGACCCCCGATCCCCACGACCCGAGGGGCTGGGATCGCTTGGCTAAGTGGGTTGATTGGGAGGCCAACCACAATCACCTATGGCGACTGCGAGCCGATATCCGGCGTGAGTTGCTGGTGCTGGAGGGGCGCGCGGGTGGATCGTCACACCAGGCGACCAAGACCCCGGCCGACGGTCCGGTGTCGGAACCGCGTGCGGCGGAGATGAAGCCAAGTAGAGCGAAGGCGTGGACGGTGTGGACCGAGTTGAGAGATGTGGGCGGCGATACGTGGGCAAATCTGGATCATTCGGAGCAGGTGAGGGTGGCGCACGCGCACTACGAAACAAAGTATGGCGAGATCAACCCGGATACCTTCGCAAAGTACGTGAGGGAGGCTCGATTACAGGCCGAAGGGCCGAGGACCGCACCCGGGCGGGGGCGTGCTGTTGATTCAAGGTCTGTCGTGCTGGCCGATGAGGTCTAAGACCCGCGCGGACCGGCGCGGACCGAATAGCGGACCGTCTGAAAAATAATCCGGGGCGATCACCTGCGATCAGACGCAACGGGGGGCGATTGACGTGCGCAGACGCGGACCCCGAAGCGGTCCGCGCGGTCCGTGCTGTGGTTCATAGCGGGCGTGCGTCGGCACGCGGCCGACGGCGACCCGCTGAAGGATCACACGATGACGGACCTGAAGTTGATTGACGCTGAGGAAGCGGCGGTGCGGCTGCGAATCGGCCGACGGACCCTGTGGAGTTTGACGAATAGGAACGCGATCCCGCACACCCGGATCGGCAGGGTGGTGAGATACGACCCGCGGAAGTTGGATAAGTGGCTGGACGCTGGCGCGCCAACGGAACCGGGTGCGGCTGAGCGGTTGCGGGAGAAGGCGGTGCGCCGATGACCCGACCCAAGCAATCATCGACTCACCTGGAGGGGGGCGGTGCTGCTGGGGCCGGTGAACCGGACCGATTGTGGCAACGGTTGATGGAACTGCCGAAGGTGCGAGCCGAAGGCGACGGGTTCAAGGCGTGCTGTCCTGCCCACGACGACAACAACCCGTCTTTGAGTTTCTGGCGCGACGCTGAGAACGGGGTGGGGATCAAGTGTTATGCGGAGTGCGAGTCGGCTGCGGTGCTGGGTGCCCTGGGGGGCGGGTTCACGAAGGCGGATATGTGCGGGGGCAAGCGGAGATCCCCCCGAACGAAGGCGATCAAGACGAGGATCAGCAAGAAGGTGAAGGACGCGGGGGAGGTGACGGCACCGACAACGCACCCGACCCCCGAGGCGGTGGTGGAGGATCAGAGGCGGCGTATCGGCAGGGTGGTCGCGCAGTGGATCTATCGGAATCGGGCCGGGGACCCGGTGGTGATCGTGACCCGTTTCGAGCAACGGAACGGGGGCAAGACCTACCGGCCCGCTTCAAAGGTGCCGGGGGGCTGGGCCGATCGTGCGATCAAGCCGCACCCGTTGTACCGGCTGCCTGAGCTAGCGAAGGACCCGGACGCGGCGGTGTACGTCACTGAGGGGGAGAAGTGCGCGGACCTGGTGGCGTCGCTGGGGCTGGTGTCCACGACGAGCGCAGGCGGGGCGCAGAGGGCATCCGGAACCGACTGGACCCCGCTGGCCGGTCGGGATGTGATCGTGCTGCCGGACGAGGGAGGCCCCGGGGGGCGCTACGCGGGCGCGGTGGGGCGGCTGCTGGGTGGCCTGGACCCGGCACCCCGAGTGCGGGTGATCCGGCTGCCTGATCTGAAGGAAGGGGAGGACGTCGAGCAACGGCTGGAGGCGCTGGGCGGTGACGGCGAGGTGCTCAAGGCCGAGATTCTGAAGCTGACGGCTGAGGCGGCCGAGACCCCGGCGCTCGAGGACGACCCCGGTGGGCCGGTGTTGAGGTGTCTGGCTGATATTGAGCCGCAGAAGGTGAGGTGGTTGTGGCCGGGGCGTATCCCGTTGGGGCGGATCACGTTGCTGGTGGGACGGCCGGGGGAGGGTAAGAGTTTCCTCACCTGCGATATGGCGGCGCGGGTATCGACGGGAACGGACTGGCCGGATGGGACGGTGTGCCCCGAGGGTTCGGTGCTGCTGGTGTGTGCCGAGGATGACCCCGGCGACACGATCCGGCCCCGGCTGGACGCGCACCATGCCGATGTGCGCCGGGTTCATCTGCTGGCGGGAGTGCGACGGCCGACCGGACGCGATGGTGAGATGGTCGAGACGTGGTTCACGTTGGCCGATGTGCTGGAGTTGGAGTCGGTGCTGGAGCGCTTGTCGGATTGCAAGCTGGTGGTTGTCGATCCGATCGGGAGTTACCTGGGGAGCGGGACCGACGCGCACCGGGACAACGAGGTGCGGTCGGTGCTGGCACCGATCGGTCGGCTGGCTGAGAAGTATGGACCCGCGTTTGTAGTGGTCGCGCACCGGCGTAAGGGAACCGGCACGAACGCGGACGAGTTGGCGTTGGGATCGAGGGCGTTCACGGGCATAGCGCGGGCGGTGTGGCACGTGACGCGCGAGGAGGAGGACAAGACGCGGCGGCTGCTGCTGCCGGGTAAGAACAACCTGGGACCCGAGGGGAGCGGTCTGGCGTTCACGATCGCGGGGGACCCTGCGGTGATCGCGTGGGAGATGAACCCGGTCGAGATGTCTGCGGACGATCAGTTGAGACGGGAGAACGGCGGCGGTGAGGAACGGACCCCGGGGCCGGAGCCTGTGGCGCGCAATCATGCGGCGGCGTGGCTGAGGGGTCTGCTGGAGGAGGGGGCGAAGCGGGTGAAGGAGATCGAGGGCGAGGGGCGTGCTGCCGGGTTCAGCATGGGAACCCTGAGGCGGGCTAAGGATGAGTTGGGGATCACCCCGCACCGGGAGGGGTACGGGGAGGGTGGTGGCTGGTGGTGGGAGCTGCCGTCAAAGGTGCGCACCAAAGATGCGCAGACCCCTAAGGGTGAAATAACCTGCGCATCTAGCTCACCTTTGAAAAAACACGGTGAAAACGGGCAAAAGGACCTGCGCACCTTTGGGGCGGATTCCAAAGGTGCGCAGGTTCTAAGACTTGAGCACCTTTGCGATCAGGGGGACGGAACCGGCCCGGACGTCGGCGACGGCGGCCGGGTCATTGACCTGTGACGGGGGCACGACCTGATACCTGTCGGCGAGTTGCCGACTCAACACGAAGGCCGCTGAGGCGGCAGATTGGACTAGTGATGGGATTCTGTATTGATGCGAGCGAGCGGCTGGAGCACCTTTCAATCCTTAGATCAGAGTTTGAGTCTGACCCGGGGCCGAGCGTGATCGCGCTGCTGAAGGATTGCACCCTGGGGGGGCGCAGGCTGTCTCCCCTGGAGGCTGCGGCGCTGCACCTGCTGTCGGGCCACTGCGGGGTGAGGTTGGATTCACTGGACGATCTGTGGCGGCTGGGTGCCGAGATCGCGGACGCTGAGGACGAGCTGAGGCTGTATCGACTCCAAACCCTGCACGGTCTGTCGGTGGAGCCGGAGCGATCGCAAGCGGTGATCAGGAAGCATGAGGCGCAGGAGGCATACGACGAGATCGTGAGCCGATTGGCTAAGAGTTTCGAGAGGCTGTCGAAGCATGGGGGGGTGAGGTTGTCTGCGTCGGGTCCTGCGGCTGAGTGACCCCCCGACCCCCGGCCGGGGAGACCCGGCTTGGGGCATTACTGGAGATCCCATGAGCACGAACACGTTCCCTAAGACCCTGCTGGCCGAGGCCCGAGACGCGGGCGTGTCGGTGTGGCTGGACGGCGACCGGCTGAGGGCACGGGTCCGGCCCGAGACCCCCGAGGACCTGGTGGAACGGCTGAGACGCGAGCGTGAGCCGATCACGGCGATGCTGGTGCGGGCTGAGGTGGGGACGATCCTGCGCCGTCTGCGGTCGCTGTCACGGGGGCGTGCGATCGCGGCGCGGGACGCATGGGATGAGCGGGTGGCGATCGTGACGGTGGACGGGGGCGGAACCGAGATCGAGGGGATGGTGACGGCGCTGGCCGAGATCAGAGAGGACTATTGCGGTGAGTGATAATCGTGTTATCATGTGCCTTATGAATCTATTCGATCAAGTACGGCGGGCGGTCCGGGCCGACGTGCGATCGGTGAACCGGCTGGCGGCTGATGCGGGGATGTCGCAATCGGCGCTCCAGCTATTCGCTACCGGGGACCGTGGATTGAGCGTGGAGACGTTGGAGAGGTTGGCGGGGGTGCTGGGGTTCGAGGTCGCGTTGAAGCGAAAGCGCCGGGCACCCCGGCCGAGAAAGGATTGACCGATGCCGAGGAAGTCTAAGACAAAAACACGGCGACCCCGCAGCACCGGATCACTCTATAAGCGGGAGGGCAAGGGGAACTGGCAGGCGTGCTGGACCGACTACAACGGCAAGCGGCAGGTGCGATCGACCGGCACGACGGACCGAGCGGCGGCGGAGCGGATACTGGCGAAGTTTGTGGAGGACGCGGCGCTGAAGCGGTCGGGTGTGGTGGACCCCCGGTTGGATCGCGTGGCGACCGAGGGACGGCGCAGCCTGGAGCGGCATATCGAGGACTACCTGAAGCATTGTGAGCGTGCGAAGCAAGCCAAAAAGACTGTGAGCCAAAAGGCGATGCACCTGCGGACACTGTTGGATCACGGGATCAAGCGGTTGAGTGACCTAACCGCAGACGCGCTCGAGAATCGGCTGGCGCTGCTGAGTGATCTGGGGCGATCGGCACGGACGGTCAACCACTACCGGCAGGATGCGGTGGTGTTCTGTACGTGGTGCGTCATGACCGGCCGGGCGGAGGTGAACCCGCTGAAGGTGGTGCCCCGGCAGGATGAAGAATCAGACCGGCGACGGGTCCGGCGACCCCTGACAGACGATGAGTTGGGGCGGTTGCTGGAGGTTGCACGGGGGCGTGGGCGGGAAGCGTGGTATTTGGCGGCGGTGCTGGCCGGGCTACGCCGGGGAGACCTGGAGCGGTTGAGGTGGTCGGATATTGACTTCGAGGGCATGACGATCACGATCAGGGGCGGGAAGGCGAAGCGGACCGATCTGTTGCCGATGCACCCGCAGCTTGCCGGGGCGCTGGAGCGACGACGGCAGGAGGCCCGGGCGATCGGGGACGGGCGTGTATTCGGGGTCAAGGTAGACGGCCGGACTCAGTTGTTGGACTTCTTCTTGGCGGGGCTGGCCGAGCGGGTGCCGGTGCTGGATGAGAACGGCGAGCCGGTCATGATCGGTAAGGGCAAGCGGCGCAGGGTCGATACGAAGCTGGCGGTTGTGCCGGACGATCAAGGAAGGGTGGTGGACCTACACGCCCTGCGGACGACCCTGGGCACCCGACTCGCACGGGCCGGTGCGACCCCGCAGGTGTCGCAAAAGATCATGCGGCACGCGGACTACCGGACGACCCTCAAGCACTACACGGCGCTGTCGTTGCATGACGCGGCCGGGGCGGTGAACGCGATGGATGAGGTTGGCGTGGCCGAGACCCGGGTGGCGACCGGCACCGACGGCAACCGGGGCGAGGCTGGGCCATGTGAGCGCATACGTCAGCGCAACACGCGCTCACAAGCGCTCAAGGGCGCTCAAGCTGGCGAGGGGGTGACGGGTGGTGGTACAGGGGGGGAGAGTCGTAAGTCGTTGTCTATTGCGACTCTAGGCGACTCGGGGAGCGCTGATGCTCAAAGCGGGCGAAGGGACTCGAACCCTCAACATTCAGCTTGGAAGGCTGACACTCTACCAATTGAGTTACGCCCGCATGATTCCTATTCTAGCAAAAACTCCGTTGGCACTCTTCCCGCGGCGTACAGGCCCCGATAGCCTAAGCCAAGTAACGTCTGAGGACTGCCAGCATGTCAGCGATTAACGACAGGGTCTTATCGGGAATTCTAGCCCTTTTGCTTGCCGTCCAGACCGGATGCCCTGCAGCAGGAGCGCCTCCTCAAGACCACGTTCCCACGACCGACGCTCAGTTTCGGCTGGCCTACCGTGACCACTTCAATCAGCAACTCCAGGTGGCCTACAGGTAGCATGGCCTGCGGAGTCCCGCTTGGGACCAGTCCGCTGAAAAGGCATTGGAGGAGGTCGCCTCATATTGGTCCACCGTTAGCTACATGCGCCCGGACGAGTGGTCCACCACAATTCTCGAAGAAGCGGAGCGCGCGATTGCGACTGGCTGTAACGATCCGCTCATCGCTTACGTTCGCGTGCGCATGCTTGGTGATGTCAACGCCCGCAATATCTCTCGTGATCAGGCTGACCTGCAACTGATCCCAGTCGTCGATTCTCTTCGGCAGCAGGGCTATCCAACCGAGCGCATCTGGTTGGCGGCAAAGAATGCTCATAGCGGTCTCGCTGAACTCGATCCAGATAATCCACTGACGCCTCTGATGCTTGAGCAAGCTATCAAATCCTGCATCAAGGCACTTCAGCAGGCAGATGGTTTTGAGCGACGTGTCTACGCGCAATGGATCGCTCAATGGGCCGACGACCTCAAGAAGCATGATCTGATAACGCTGATCGATGCAATCGAACGAGCCGATGGGATCGAAACTTGGCTCTATCACACAGCCCTTGGCACCGCGTATGTCGAGCGAGCTTGGCAGGATCGAGGCTCGGGTTTTGCCGACACCGTCAACGAGCAGCAATGGAACGCCTTTCATGAGCAGCTAAGCATAGCGAGAGGACATCTTGCGAAAGCCTGGACCAAAGACCCCACACTCCCCGAAGCTCCAACGCAGATGATCACCGTAGCGATGGGCGCCAGCATCGGCTCAGCAGAGATCGAGATGCGTCAGTGGTTCGACAGGGCCGTCCAGGCCCAGTTTGACTACGAGCCCGCCTACCGTGGCTATGAGTGGGGGATCCGACCGAGATGGCATGGCTCCTTCGAGGCTCTTGAGTCCTTTGGCAGAGAGTGTTTTGATACTGGACGCTTCGATACGGCCATCCCCTGGCGATATATCCTTTGCATCGAAGCCATCAGAATAGATCTTGCCCGGTCAGACCCAGACCGTCGCTGGGACTACGACAAACAGCCGCGCGTCTATGAGGATCACGCTCGTGTACTGGAGGGTTACCTGGGAAAAGCTCCCTATGGCTTCACCAACAACTGTCTTGTTGAGCGGCAGATCGCCTACGCTTATGCAGCCGAACGATACGATGAAGTCGTCCGACTCATCGGCGGACTCAGTCACACGCCGACGGGCCTGGATACCGTGACGAAGGTTGCATGGGAAGACATTGCCGGAGAAGCGTTTGCTCAGAGCTCTCCGTTGGCCCAGCGTATCCAAACTGCCAGCAACCAGGTCCAGAACCAGAGATTCGATCAAGCTCTCCAGGTCTACCATGGCCTGCTTCAAGAGAACACTCACCCGCTACTCCATAAATACCTGGCAAACCGAGCCATTACGCTGGACTGGTATCAGCATTTCCATCAGAACAAGGTCGTACAACTCCAGCCAGACAAAATCCTCTCAGGTTGGCAGCCTATGCAAGGAGCATGGTCAGTCGATGAAGATGGCTCGCTCATCGGAGATGCTCAGGGCGGCTATCTCCAGATAAGACTCTTCGGCGACTTCGGCACGAGATGGGAACTCTCGGGCAGAGCCCGAGTGATCGAAGCTCCCACCGACTCGAGACGGCCACTAGTTGTTGTCGCCGGATGGTCGCGAAGTACGCCGCTTGGAATCATCTTCGACATCGCACGATCAGAAACAAGCGTTGGCGAACTATCGCGTAACAGAATGCTTGCCAATGTCGATGGACTGGATGATGATTTTACCTTCAGCATCCGCTTCACGGATGGGCACGCAACCATCAAGATAGACGACAATGTCGTCTTGACCAATGCATACTTCGGCTGGTTTGATGCCGATGACGATAACCGGCTGGGCCTCGGCGGATACTACTGGGATCACACACACCAGGCCCGGATCGCTTTCTCCGACTTGAATCTACGCAAAGTTCGTTGATATCGATCGCAGAACAAAGACGCTGGCATCCCCTCAGGCCTATCAGAGAATCACATCGATATCAGCTTGGCCACAGATTGATCGATTACCCGAGTGCACTTGTCACAATCGCTGCGTCGATATCAACCGATAGACCGTTATTGCTCAATGGGGCGCGGCCTCATGGCGAGTATTTTTGCTAGCCAGTGCAGCTCGCTCTTCAACCTCAGACACCAGCCGAGATAGCCCCGAGCAACCGCTAGACTCTTGCAGGTCAGGCCATACCTCGTACTCTGACCCCATGCACACGATTGACTACCTCATCGTGGCGGCCTACCTCTTCATCCTCGTCGCCAAGTCCCTCTTCCTCGCACGCCGCGCCGCCGCCGGGGCCTCCGACTACTTCCTCGCGGGCCGCAAAATGCCCTGGTGGGCTCTCGGTGCGTCCGGCATGAGCTCCAACCTCGACGCCGCCGGCACGATGACCATCATCACCCTCGTCTACCTCTACGGCCTCCACGGCTTCTTCATCGAGATGCGTGGCGGAGTCGTCCTTCCTATCGCCGTCTTCCTCGCGTTCATGGGCAAGTGGCACCAGCGCTCCCACGTTGTCACCACCGGCGAGTGGATGCTCCTGCGCTTCGGCGACACCTGGCAGGGCCGCGCCGCCCGCTACACCGCCGCCTTCACCTACCTCATCATCACCATCGGTATGGTCGTCTTCTTCCTCGCGGCAGCAGGCAAGTTTCTCGCCGTCTTCCTCCCCTTCGATCCCGTGACCTGCGCCGTCGCTATGGCCGCCGTCGCCCTGCTCTACACCATGATCTCAGGTCTCTATGGCGTCATCTGGACCGACGTCCTCCAGGCCGCCCTCATCGGCTTCGCCGCCATCTACATCGCTATTACCGCCGCTGGCTACGTCACTCCCGAACTCCTCGCTCAGTGGCCCGGCAACGCGTACAACCAAGCCACGCCGCTGATCACTTCCGGCCTCACCCAGACCCAGACCGCTGGCGTCGATCAGCCCATCACCGAGTACTCGCCCTTCATCCTCTTCCTCCTCTTCTGGGCGGGCAAAGGCATCCTCGAAGGCCTTGGCGGGTCGGGGGGGTCCGCCTACATGGCCCAACGTTTTTACGCCTCGCAGGACGTTCCCACGGTCAAGAAACTCTGCATGCTCTGGACGGTTCTCTTCGCCTTCCGCTGGCCGATGGTCCTCGGCTTCGCCATCCTCGCCATCCATCTCGGCATCGGCGAGCAAGACCCCGAACGCATCCTCCCAGGCGTCCTGCTCTCCGATCTCTTCCCGCCCGTCATCCGCGGACTCCTCGTCACCGCCATCTTCGCTGCCTCGATGTCGACCTTCGACTCTACCATCAACGCCGGAGCCTCCTACGTCGTCCGCGATCTCTACCTCCCCTTCGCTCAGCGCAACAAACGTCCCGAACCCACGCAACGCGCTCAGGTCATCGCCGGCTACATCGCCTCCGCCGTCATCGTCGCCGCTGGCCTCACCCTCGCCCTGCTCTTCGCCGAAGGCGTCGTTGATGTCTGGGTCACCATCGTTATTCAACTCTTCCCCGCCTTCCTTGTCCCCTTCGCCCTCCGCTGGTTCTGGGCCCGCTTCAACGGCGCCGGCTTCACCCTGGGCGTCATCACCGGCTTCGTCGCCGCCTTTGCCTGGACCTTCCTTCCCACTCCCTATCAACTTGGCATGGCTGACTCCGTGTCGATCTTCATCCAGAACAACGCCTTCACCGACATCGCGACCCTCTCCGCGATCTCGCTCGCCTCGATCTTTGGCTGCATCATCGGCACCTACGCCTCACAACCCACCGATACCACTCGCCTCAGAGCCTTCTACGAGCAGACCCGCCCCTTCGGCATCTGGCCCCGAGACTGGAAGCAAAACGACCGCGCCGAACACACCGCCGACCTGGCCCGACTCGCCCTCGCCCTCACCTGGCAGATCGCTACCTTCCTGCTCCCGATGTTCGCTATGCTCCGCATGACGACGCCGACCCTCATCGCAGCCGTCATCTGGGCGATCACCGGTTGGCTTCTGCTTCGCGATACCAATCAGTCGATCAAAATCTCTTCCTGATGGCCTGCCGGGGAGGTAGGATCCCATCCATGATTTACATGCTGTCGCGCCGGTTCTGTGTTCTAATCTGCCTGTCACTCCTGCTCGTCTCCTGCGCTTCCTCACCACAGCCCGATACCCCAGCCCGTCCCATCCAAATCGCCATCTACACCGGCCCCGGTGCAGGCGACGCCGGACCACCCGCCGTCCAACGCGCCCTCGCTTCCCTCGACCACGTCACTACCACCCTCCTCACACCTGACGACTTCACCACCGCCGACCTCTCCGCCTACGACATCCTCGTCTTCCCAGGCGGCCGCGGCCGAGCGCAAGGTCAGGCCCTTGGAGAAGAAGGGCGTGCCAACATCAAAAGCTATGTGCACCAAGGCGGACACTACATCGGCATCTGCGCAGGAGCCTACCTCGCCACCGCACGCTTCCCCGACTATCTCGCCATCGTCAAGGCCTACCACCACCGACCCTGGCAGATGGGCCGCGGAACCGTCACCATCCAACTCACCGAAGCCGGCACTGACTACTTCAACCAGCCCGCCACACCGATCAAAGTCCGCTACGCCAACGGCCCCATGCTCGCCCACGAAGATGGCCTCATTCCCAACCTCGACCTTCCCGACTACGAAGTCCTCGCCACCTTCACCTCCGCACCCCCCGAGAGCCACGACCTAGCCCCAACCCTTATGCCCGGCCAGCCCGCCATCATCGCCTCAACCTTCGGTGAAGGCCGCATCGTCCTCATCAGCCCCCACCCCGAATCCTCACCCGAACTCGACTGGGTTCTCCAGACCAGCGTCCACAACATAACCACGCGCTAGGCAAAAGCCCGACCTGCTCGTACAACAGGCCAGGCTTACTAATGTCAATAAGAAACTGAAAGTCTAATATGCGGAGGGGGGGTCATTCCCCCTGCCCCAGCGAATACGCCAGCTCCCCATCAAACCGACAAAGATGCTCGGTCTTGATGAAGTCCAGACCCGCGGCCGACAGCCTCTGCAGCAGACCGATGACCTGCTCGTGTCGGATCACACTCGGATGCTCCGGGTGCACAAACCGGCAGCGCCAGTGATCGGTGCAGAACGTCTCCGCGTGCCCCTCCGGGTACACCTTCACGCCTCGGTTGCTGATCATCTTCAGCTTCAGGTCAGGACCGGCGACCTGCTCGAGCTTCTGCCCGAGCACCTCAGGCGACCGATCCGCTTCATCCCAGTCGAGAAACACATCGACACCCACCAGTTCCTTTAACGGCTTCGCCGACCGCTTCGCCTTGTACAGCTCCATCCCACCCTCCCGAGCATGATGCACTTGCATCGCCAGCGTCTGCGGCTGCTGGCCCAACCGATCCACCACCGCCTGCGCGAACGCCTCAGTCCCCACCGCGTCATGCTCACCACGGATGTCACCGGTCCGCACGCCATCCTCGATCGCACGCAGCCAAGCATTTTCGATCGCCTGGGCGACCTCCGGCTGACCCACATGATCCATCATCATCACCGCCGCATGCAGCAGACCCGAAGGATTCGCGATCCCCTTGCCCGCAATGTCCGGCGCCGAGCCGTGGATTGCCTCGAACATCGAAGCCACTTCGCCGATGTTCGCCGATCCGCCCAGCCCCACCGATCCCGTCAGCTCCGCCGCCACATCCGAAATGATGTCGCCATAGAGATTCAGTGTCACAATCACATCAAAACCCGTCGGGTCCTTCGCAAGCCGTGCTGTCGCGATGTCAATGATCTGCGCGTCCGCCTCGATCTCCGGATACTCCGCAGCAATCTCATCAAAGACCCGATGGAACAAGCCATCGGTGATCTTCATGATGTTGTCCTTGATAAAGCACGTCACCCGCTTCCGCCCCTGCTGCTTCGCGTACTCAAACGCGTACCGCACGATCTTCTCGGTGCCCGGCCGCGTGATCAGCTTGAGGCACTGCGTGACCTCCGCCGTCTGTCGATGCTCGATCCCCGCGTAGGTGTCCTCCTCATTCTCGCGCACGATCACCACATCCGTCCCCGGGTTCTTCGTCACGATGAACGGGTCATAACTCCGACACGGCCGCACGTTCGCAAACAGCCCCAGGCTCTTCCGAAGCGTCACGTTCAGCGACTTGTACCCCTTGCCCTGAGGCGTCGTGATCGGTGCCTTGAGCATCACACCCGTCCGCCGCAGCGAGTCCCAAGTCGCCGTCTCAATACCCGCGCTGATCCCCCGCTCGTAAACCTTCTGCCCGATCTCCACCTCCTCGATGGCGAGCTTAGCCCCCGCCTCCTTGAGCACGAAGAGCACGGCCTTCATGATCTCAGGCCCGATCCCGTCGCCATACGCCACCGTCACAGCAGCTTCCGCCGACACGTTCGCACGGGGGCTTGGTTTCATCGCGGGGGTCAGCTCCTGCTCGGGGGTCTGCATCATCAGCGTCGTCATCCTAAGGCTCCTGTCGGTCTCGAGATCATCTACACGGGTCTGGCCAACAGGAGAAGAATAATACACGAAGTCTATTTCGTCAAATGAGAGTCTTGTATACTCGTCATCCCGCGATAAACCCTGCGGGTCACAAAGGTGGTATCGGTGATGCCTAAGACAACAGTCAAGAAGAAGCCACGCTCGTCGGGGTCCGCTCGGAGGGCAGCGGCGGGGGGTAGCGGGGGCGCGGGGGGCGCACGGATGGCGGGAGCGATAGCGGGGGGCGGGGGGGGGGCGGGGGGTGGGCAGTGGACGTTTTTGTCTAACCACGCGCATGTGCTGATCTGTCTGGTGGAGGACCCTGGGGCTCGGCTGCGTGATATGGCGGTTCGCGTGGGGATCACCGAGCGGGCGGTGCAGAACATCATCCAAGACCTGGAGCAGGGCGAGGTGATTACGCGCATGCGGGAGGGTCGTCGGAACCGGTACGAGGTTCACGCCGACCAGCCACTGCGGCACCCGGTTGAGAGTCACCGCACGGTCGCTGACCTGCTGGCGCTCGCACGACCAAAGACCATGCCAAAGACCCCGTAGCGGAGCGTCGTATAATGATTTCGCTGGGACGGAAGACCCGGCCCTCCAAAGCCTGACCACCCGTCGAAACCTAGCCCTCCCACGCTGGCCTCGACCCGTGCGGAGCCCCTGATTGATGCCCGATCCTGCTGCCCGACAGACGTTTGCTGGCGACCGACCATTGCGGCGGGATATCCGTCTGCTGACCTGGTTGCTCCGCGAGGTGATCATCGACCACGAGGGGCGTGACCTGTGGACGCAGATCCTGGGTCTGCGCGAGCAGATGACCCGTCGGCAGGACGCGGACGACCCGAGCCGGTCGCAGGAGCGGATCAACAAGCTGATCACGGGACTGCCGACTGATCGTCTGATCGAGGTGGTTCGTTCGCTGGGGCTGTTTTTTGACCTGGCGAACCTTGCGGAGGATCGGCATCGGATCCGCGTGCTCCGGCAGCGGGCGGCGCGGGGCGTGGTCAAGGGTTCGATCGCGGCGAGCATCATGGCGCTGCGCGATCGCGGGCTGGAGCGTGATCAGATCGACCCGCTGATCGAGGCGTTGGATGTGGAGCTGGTGTTTACGGCGCATCCGACCGAGGCCAAGCGCAAGACGGCCCGGCGGATCATCGCGCGGCTGCGTAACAACCTGGGGCGGCTCGACGAGCCGGGTCTGATCCGGCCAGCCCGTCGGAGGATTATCGAGCGGCTTCGGCTGGACCTGGTTTGTCTCTGGACGACCGACACGCTCCGGCCGCGGCGGCCTGACGTGGATGACGAGCTGGGGCGCGCTCTGTTTGCGGTGCGCACGGTTTGGAATGTGGTTCCGGAGATTCATCGGCACCTGGAGCGGGCGTTGGACGCGGAGCGGCCGGTGATTGACGCGACGGGGCATCGGCCGGTGCGGTCGGTGCTGCGGTTTGGGAACTGGATTGGCGGGGATCGGGATGGGAACCCGTCGGTGACGGTTGATGTGACGGCGGGGACGCTGCTGCGGCTGCATCGGGCGGCGATTCAGCTTCATCTTAAAGCCTGCCAGGACCTTCATTTGCGCTTGACGCTATCGCGTCATCGGGTGGGTCGGACGACGCCTGAGGGGGCGAGGCTGGAGACGGCGATCGCGCGGGCGGCGGCGCGGTGGCCGCGGCTGCGGTCGCGGATCGGGGATGTGCATGATGACGAGCTGCTGCGGCAGTGGATGACGGTGGTGCGGTACCGGCTCAAGCGCACAACTGATTCTGAGCGAGGGGCTTACGGCTCGGCGCAGGAGCTGGCGGCGGACCTGAGGCTGGTGGAGCGATACCTGCGGTCGCTGGGGTATGACGACCTGGCGGATGCTGAGCTGCGTGACTGGCAGGTGCGGGTGGCGACGTTCGGGCTGCACCTGCTTCGGCTGGATGTGCGGGAGAACTCGGATTCGCTGCGGGCGGCGATCAACGAGTTGTTGAAGGCGGAGCGTGACGCGGGGGTTGTGCGCGTGGCTGAGGGGGGTGGGATCGAGACGATGAGCGAGGCGGAACGGATTGCGTATCTTACGCAACCCATGACCATGGATCGGGTTGCGGCGATGCAGGCGGCGACGCTGAGTGAGCCGACGCACGATCTGGTGGAGTCGTTCCGGGTGTTGCAGCGGACTGCGCGGACGCGGGGCGAGGCCCCGCTGGGGATGCAGATCATCTCGATGACGCACGAGCCGAGTGATGCTCTGGCGATGCTTTACCTGTCGCGGCTGGGGGCGGCGCTGGATTCCGGGGCGTCGGGGCGGTTGTACCCGCAGCCGATTGTGCCCTTGCTGGAGACGGTGGACGATCTGGATCACGGGCCGGAGATCCTTGATCAGTTGCTGTCGAATCCGGCATACCTTGCGCATGTGGAGGCGACGGGCGGGGAGCAGGTGGTGATGGTGGGGTACTCGGATTCGGCGAAGGATGGGGGGTATCTGAGTTCGAACTGGTCGTTACATCATGCTCAGCAACAGCTTGCGGAGATCGCGGACCGGCATGGGATCAAGCTGCGGGTCTTTCACGGGCGAGGCGGGGCGCTGGGCCGGGGCGGGGGTCCGGCGGCGCGGGCGATTGCGAGTCTGCCTTCTTCAGCGTTGCGTGGCCGGTTGCGGATGACGGAGCAGGGCGAGGTGTTGGCGGAGCGGTACGACGATCCGGCGGTGGCGGACCGGCATCTGGAGCAGGTGCTTTCGGCGACGCTGTTGGCGTCGGCGGCGCACGATCAGAAGATCCCTGCGGAATGGCCGGGGATCGTGCAGCGGATGTCGGATGCGAGTCGGGGGGCGTATCGGGAACTGATTGAGCAGGAAGGGTTTGTGGCGTATTTCCGGAGTGCTACGCCTATTTCGGCGATCGAGCAGATGCCGATCGGGTCGCGGCCGAGTCGGCGGACGGCGCAGACGACGCTGAGTGATCTGCGGGCGATCCCGTACACGTTTGCGTGGACGCAGAGCCGGCAGTTGCTCAACGCGTTCTTCGGGTTTGGCAGCGGCTATAAGGCCTTGTCGGATCAGGAGAAGGATGAGGTTGCGGAGATGTATGTGCGGTGGCCGTTTTTCACGGCGTTGGTGGACAATGCGGAGCTGGCACTGGCGAAGTGCGACCCGGAGATCGCGCGGTTTTATGCGTCGCTAGGGGAGAGCCCTGATCGTAACCTCAGTATTTGGGGGATGATACGGGATGAGGTGGCGGTGTCGACGGAGGCGGTGCTGGGGATCACGGGTCGGGGCGGGTTGCTGGAGGGTACGCCTTGGTTGCAGCGGATGATCCGGGTGCGGAACCCGTATGTAGACGCGCTTAACTTCATTCAGGTGGACCTGTTACGGCGTCAGCGGGCGGTCGTGGCGGCGGGCGGCGACCCGACGGAGGAGACGGCGGAGAACCGGGACCTGCAGCTGGCGGTGCGGCTGTCGATCCAGGCGATCGCGTCGGGGCTGCGGAATACGGGCTAGTTCTCGCCATCAAGCCACCCTTTGGACGTGTTTTTTGGTCGGTTTTGGGGCGTTTGGCGACCGGACTCGTCAATCAAACGTGGTTTGAGGGGGTCAAAGTGCGGTGGAATGTGCGCACGCGGGCCTGTGGCCCGCGTAGAGAGTTGAGACAAGAGAGTAGAGAGTTCAGGGGAGGGTTTGGGTCAGCGGCGGCGGAGCAGGGCTGGTGCGGCGAGGGCGAGGAGGGTGGCGGAGGTGGGGGTGGGGATGATGGCGACCCAGCCTTCCAGGTTGCCGTTTGGGTTGAAGCCCTGACCGGCGAAGACGGTGCCATCGTTTGAGAGGGCTAACACGCTCGACAGCTGCCATCCCTGGAGGTCCAGGTTGTGCTGGGACGCGAGCCAGGCATCCATGCGGTAGAGGGTGGTGTCGAGCCAGATGATTGCACCGTTTGGGTCGTAACCCACGATGATCGATCCATCCGCTGAGACGTCTGTTGCTCTGGTGTCCGAGCTTGTTCGAGGCAGACGAGATAGGCCGCCTTCGGGTGTGGATGTGAAGGCTATGCCGAAGCTGCCTTGACTTTCGCCTACAAACAGGCTCCCATCATCGGTCATGCCCAGGGTGTTTCCTCTTTCTGGTCGTTCGCTCAGGTCCAAGGGGTGGAGTTTGAGGTCAGCGTCCCAGTAGACGGGGCCTTGCGATTGGCTTGGATTGACCCCGCCGGCGATGATTGATCCGTCGAAGCTGACGGCTCTTGCTGCTGCGAAGAGTCTGTTTCCGTTGCCGTCGTCGAGTTCGATGGCTCCTGTTTCGGAGGTCCACTTGAAGGCGCGAGAGGATGAGATTCCAACGACTGTTCGTCCGTCGCCTGATACGTCCTGGGCACTCGAGTTTGAGCCGCCGATTAGATTGATTCTGTGGAACCCATCGGTTCTGGACCACCTGTAGGCTGATGTGTCGGCCCTGCCCACGATGACGGAGCCATCGTGGCTTGTGGCGGTTGCGATGCTCGTCGCTGCATCGGTGGAGGTGAGGAATGTTTCGAGGCCGTTCTTGAGTGTCCATCGGACGGCCTGAGAGCCAGCGGAGCCTTCGCTGGAGCCGACTGCGGTTCGCCCGTCTCCGCTGAGTCCGTTGATGGTGCTTCTGGTGTCCCCGCCCTCGAGGTCACCGATGCCGTAGAAGCCGTTTTGGGCCACGCAGAGGCTGGTGGAACCGCATAGAAGCAGTAGCCCCATGGCTGCTGAGCGTACGATAAGCATGTCTTTCTCCTCCGGTTAAGACTAGTATTTTATAAGGGTTTTTTGCATCTCCAAATCTATTTGCAGCGGGCAGATGGGATTGTGGTTTGCTGGCCTGTAAGAAACTTGGGCCTCGTGGAGGCGGCGATTGTGGTCCGGGGGCTGGCTTTGTCAGACTTCGGTCACTCGACAATGTTTGGCGGTGGCCCTGCTTCGCTCGCTGGCGCGAGCGTCGCAGGGTTGGGGGGGGGGTGTGTTGGGTCAGCGGTGGCGGCGGAGGAGGGCGGGAGTGAGTAGGGCGAGGACGGTGGCGGAGGCCGGGGTTGGGATGGGTAGGCCGTTGCCGGTGTTGAAGTTGGTGGCGAGGATGGAGAGGTCGATGAGGTCGACGATGTTGTCGCCGTTGAAGTTTCCGCCTGCCCAGGTGGCGGGTTGTCCGAAGTTGGCGGCGAGGTTGGAGAGGTCGGTGAGGTCGACGGTGAGGTCGAGGTTGGTGTCGCCTGGGATCAGTGAGTCGATTGTGAATACGACCGTGCCGCTGGTGGCTAAGTTCGTGATATCAAAGTTCCCGATAGGGGTGTTGGTGGTGATCTGATCGAACCAGCCGGAGGTATTTGCGTAGGTCCAATCGAAGAGATGGAAGGTGGTGTTGTTGAGTGCCAGGAGGTCGTTGATCGTGAGGCTGCTATCGATTTCGAGGCTTAGGGTTCCGTTGAGGGAGACGTGTGTCTCTGGTTCTTCAAAGTTGATTGTCGAGCCCCATTCGTTGTCTTCGAAGACCATCCTGAGGGTGGAACCCTGCAGCATCGTTAGCTGCTGGACGATGGTGATTGGGACCGGCTGCCCGCTGGGATCGGGCTGGTAATCCCATATGCGAAGAGAGGCATCGATATCGATGGTCAGTCCATCGATCTGTCCGTCGGGGAAGATGAGATTGTTGATATTTGAAGGGTAGACAAGAGGGTGATTCCACCAGTCATCAGGTCGAACCAGTTGCTCGCGGGTGATGTTGCGGGCGCCGCGCAGGTCGGTGCCCTGCATGATCGTGTCGCGCAGGTTGACGCCGTCGAGGTCGGCGTTTGCGAGGTTGGCGTTGGTCAGCGAGGCGATCTGAAAGTTGGCTCGGGACAGGTTCTGTCGGGCGAGGTTGGCGTCGGACAGGTCCGCTGCGATGAAGGAGACATCCTGCAGGTCACGAACCTTGTAGCTGCTGGTGCTCTCGAGCATCTGGACCGTGAAGCCGACCGTATGATCGAATCGCGCACCCCGGATGATCGCGTCTGTGAAATCTGCATCTGTCAGATCGTTGCGGAGGAAGTTGACTTCGGTCAGATTCGTGTTGCGGAAGGAGGCGTTGTTGCGTGGGGCGTGCTCATACCGCAAGGATCCGCCGAGGTCGGCTCGTGTCAGGTTTGCGTGGCTGAAGTTGGCGTCTGTCAGGACTGATTGGAAGGACGATATGCTGCCGGCCCTGAGGCTGGCGTCGGTGAGGTTCTGGCCGCTGAAGTCCCATCCTGTGAGATCGTTGCCGTCCAGGTTGAGGCTCGACAGGTTGGTGTTCTGATAGCTCTGCGTGCTCTGGAGCATGGCCTGCGTGAGGCTGTTCTGCTGCATGTTGGAGAAGCGTGCGCCTGTGATGATGGCCCCTGACATGCTTGCTGCGGAGATCTTTGCGTTGTTGAAGTCTGTGTTCGATAGGTCGGCGTTGTCAAAGTTAGCGCCAGTCGTATCTGAGTTCGAAAGATTAGCATTGGCTAAGTTCTGATTAGAGAAGTCCCAACCGGGCATATCCAGCAGATGTAAAACTATGCCTGTGAGATTCTGGTTCTGGTAGCTCGCTGTGCTTTGCAGCGTTGAAAACTGGAAGTTGCTGACGCGTTGGAAGTTGGCACCCACGATCGTGGATCCCGCGAAAGTCGAACCCAGCAGGTCGGAGGCGCCAAAGTAAGCGTTGGTCAGATTGAGATTGTTGAAGTCCCAGTAGTGAAGCTTGATCGATCCGAGGATGGTTCCTGTGAGGTCGCCGTCCTGGAAGCTCCGGGTGCTCTGGAGCATTTGGTAGGTGAGACCGGTTACTTGAGAAAAGTCGGCATGTGTGACGTTCGTGTCGGTGAGATTCGCGCCAGTCAGATTCGCGCGGTCAAAACGTGCATCAGTCAGGTCTGAGCCATAGAAATCGGTGTTGGTCAGGTTGGCTCGGACTAAGTAGGTTCTGACCAGCTGGGCATTGCGGACAGTGGAGTTCACGAGTTCGGTTCTGTAGAAGTTTGCATCGGTCAGGTTGGCCTGATCGAGCCACGCTTTTGTGAGGTCAATTTCATTGAGGAAAGCTTCGGGTTCGGCAACCATCCCTGCTCCATCAGGGGTGAGTGTGGTGGACTGCTGCTTGCCTAATGACGGATTCAATGGGTCGATGTACTGCCATTCAAAAATGTCTGCGTATGTAGACGCTGAGGCGCACACAATCAGCAGTCCGGCGCAGGCGGTTTGGCGGGGGGTGATCATGTTGGTCTCCTCCGGAGTGAGGCGGGGCTAGCTGGTTACGACTCTTTATCTATTTTACTTGTGGGGGGGGGTAGACCAAGAGAAAAACGGGGTGGTTTGGCAAATAGTGTGGGGTAGGGGGTTGTTACGGGTGGGTGGTTGGCACGCGCCTGAAGGTGCGTGGAATCCCGAAGGAGGGTGTTTGGGATCCGGGGGCCGGCTTTGCCGGACCCCGGCCACCCGAGTGTTGTGGTTGCCGAATCATGCTGCGCGATGAGTCGGGCCACCCGGTGGTGGATCAGGGGGTGGGGGGTTGTGTGGTAACGGTGTAGACGTAGCCTTGGGTGGCGTGGTTGCCGGTGCCGGTGATGAGGGTGTTGGGGTTGATGGCGGCGAGGTTGCTGGCTCCGCCGGTGTTGTCTTTGGCGAGTTCGATCCATTCTTGCCATGTGTTGGCGTTGTCGGTGGAGATGAGCAGGACGTGTCGTGAGGGTTTTTGTCGTTGGTCGGTGGCGCTGAGGATGATGGCTTTCTGGTTGTTGAGTGTGAGGGTGGTGGTTTCGCCGAGGAAGCCTTTATTCCAGATCTGGTGTGCGGTGGTCCAGGTTTCGCCTTGGTCATCGGAGGCGTAGAGGGTGGCGATGCCGGAGGCGGTGACGAGGATGCGGTTGTTGGCGGTGAAGAAGTGCATGAGGTCGCGGGCGTCGGGGAAGTCGGCGGTTTGTCGCCAGGTGAGGCCGGCGTCGGTGGATTTGAAGATTTTGCCGGAGGCTTCGAAGCCGACTCCGGCAAGGACGACGCCTTGGCCGAGGCCGATGAGGCAGGTGACGTTTTGTCGTGGGAGGGCGTCGGAGAGGGGGATGTGGTCGAAGGTCTGGAAGCCGTCGGCGGAGCGGATGATGCTGATGCGGTTGTTTTCTGAGCGACGGAGTCCGGCGAGGATGGTGCCATCGTCGAGTTGGGTGAGTGCGACGGTGCGTGAGGCTTGTGGTCGAGCGACGACGGACCAGTTTTCGCCTTCGTCGGTGGATTTGAGGATGAGGGCGGGTTCGGAGGTGGTGGCGTAGAGGGTGTTGTCGTGGGCGCGGATGAAGTTGCGGATGTCAGCGGCGTCCCAGAGGTCGCCGGCGTCGGTGGTTTTGCGCCAGGTCACGCCGTGGTCGGTGGTTTTGTAGATGTCGGCGGTTTCTTCGGTGCCGATGAGGGCGATGCCTTGGGCGAGTTGGATGGAGGAGCGGACATTGGATTCGCCTGGGGGTGCAAAGGTGTGGGTGATGTGGGGTGTGGGTGTCGCGGCTGGCGTGGCGGTTGGTGTTGTATGCGGTGTGTTGCAGGCGGTGAGGGTGGCGATGAGGGCGAGTGCGGTGATGAGGTTGCGCATGGCTACTCCTGGGCATGGCGGGTGCAAGTGCTCAGGGTAGTGCGGGTTGGGTGTGAATTTAAGTGTTCATTAGGGTGTGTGGGGGCTTGGCGGCGTTGTGTGAGCAGCCAGTATTTAGTCGGCGATGAAGAGTTGGGCCCAGGCTTTTGGGCTGGCGACCTTGAGGAGTTGGTCGCGGAGGTGGGCGAGGGTTTGTTTGAAGGCGTTATTCTGCTTATCGATGTTGCTGTAGAGGCGGTCGAGTCGTTCTTCGGTGGTGGTGTCTTTGGTGCTTTTGATGGTGTGGCTGGTGTTTTCTTTTTCGATGATATCGAGGGTTTCATCGATGCCGGCGAGGAATGTGAGGATGGCGGTTTCGGCGGTGGTGTTGTCGATGTTATCGACGGTGCTCGTTTCGACGGCGCTGAGCGAGGTGTGTGCGTGTTGATGGGGGATGGGCGGGCTGATGGAGGAGCAGGCGGTGAGGGCGAGGGTGGTGATGACTAGAGTGATTTGGGGTTTCATGGTGGCCTCGATGAGTTTATCGGCGAGGCGGGGGTGTGGGTGTTAGCGGGGGGTTCTGCGGTTGAGGGTGAGGAGGCTGAGGGCGAGGAGGCTTAGAGAGGTGGGTTCGGGGATTTGGGAGCCGGTGAAGTAGAGGTTGGCGAGGTCCCAGACGTCTTGTCCGATTTCGGCGCCGATGATTCGGCCTGGGAGGTCGTCGGCGCGGACGTGGATTCCGCCGTAGAGACGGGAGAGTCCGGCTTCGTCGGCGGCGTCGAAGTAGGTGGCCCATTGGAGTTGGATGGGCTCGGAGGGTCCGTATTCAAAGAAGAGAGAGTTGGCGGCGGGGAAGTCGTAGGTGCCGAGTCCGCCGGGGAAGTAGTCGGAGTCGGTGATGGCTGCGAGGACTTCGGCGGCGGCGCGTGAGAAGGTGGAGTGTCCTGAGACGTAGGCGGCGAAGGGTGGAGTGACGAAGGTGTCGCGTTGGTAGGGGAGCCATTCGGTGGCGAGGACCCAGTCGACACCGCCGACGTCGTCGGGTGTGAGGAAGGGTGGTTCTGGGGGACCGGTCCAGGAGAGGATGGCGATTTCACCTTCGCGTCCTGCGAGGTGTTCGTGTTTTCCGCCTGGGGCGGTGGTTTCGGGCGTGATGACTTCGACGAGACCGGGTTCGAGGGTGAGCCCTTCGGGGTGGTAGGTGGCGACGAGGTCGCCATCGACTTCGATGAAGAGGTTGGGGTCGGAGGCTTGTCCGCGTTGTCCCATGTATCGGATCATGGAGACGGGTCGGGAATAGTCGTAGAAGCCTTTGTGGTTCCAGGCGGCGACGCCGGCGTCGTGGACTGCTGCGTTGAGGGCAAAGTAGGTTTTGATATCCCAGGTGAGTTCATCGACGACTGGTCCGGTTCCGCCGATGCGTTTTTCGATGCCGAGTTGGTTCATTTTGTCGGCGACATCGTTGGCGATGGTGTTCCAGTGTCCTGGGGGGGCTTCGGAGTCGGGGCCGTCGGCCCAGAACTCGGCGACGATGCGTCCCCAATCGGCGTGTTTGACGAGTTCGGGGGTGTAGGGCTGGTTGGTGTGGGGGTTGATGGCGTGGCCGACATCGTTGTAGCTGCCGAGGGTGCGGTTGCCCATGGAGGCGGGTGAGATGTCGATGTAGTCGTGGTTCTTGTTGGGGTCGAGGAGAGCGGAGTAGCGGATGACTTCGTTGACGGACTCCCGGAAGATGGCGTCGCCGGTTCCATTCAACTGGGGGGGAGGCCCCTGGTCGTGGTGGACGTTGTTGATGGGGTTGCGGTCGGCATCGGAGATGGCGAAGCCGTTGACATCGCCCCACCAGGGTGTCTGGAACTCCTGGACGGGGTTGGTGATGGTTTGCCCGTTCTGGTCGATGCGTTCGCCGACGAACTCGAGGGGTTGCCAGCGGTTGGGGTCGGTTTGTGGGGTGCCGGGGTCGTCGAAGCGCATGGGTAGATTGACGGGCGAGTAGCCTGATGGGTCGGCGTAGTCGAGGGTTTCGTTGCTGCCGTCGTTGAGGCCGTGGTTGATGACGGCGTTGGCGATGCGGTTGCCGATGGCGGCGGGTGAGTCGCCGGTGGTGTTGGTGTTGTTGAAGTTGTAGCCGAGGTTGACCATCTGGGATTTGGTCTGGAAGTCGGTGAATCCGCGGCCGGGTCCGGTTCCGCCTGGGCCGGTGACGAAGCGGTGCTGGATGATGCGGTAGGCGGCGAAGGAGATGGCTTCGTTTTTTGCTGCGTCGGTGTTGAGGGTGGCGGTTTCATCGACGAGGTAGGGGGTGATGGAATCGTCGAAGGCGGCGAAGGCGTCGTACATGCCCATGGAGAGGTGCCAGAGGTTGCGGGCGTGGACGGTGGGTCGGGCGGTGTCGGCGCGGATGGCGTCGAGGAGTTGTTCGTTCCAAATTCTGGCCACAGAATCAGCGTGGGCGGAGGTGGTGACGCAGGCGGTCAGGGCGGCGGTCAGGAGGCAGGTGGAGCGGGCGGTCATGGGTTCTCCTCGGCGGTCGAGATGGGCGCACGGGAATGGTAGGCCCCGGTTCTATAACGATGGCCGATGGGGGCGTGGGGGCAAGTTTATTGGGGTGGGGGAGGGGTGAAGATGGGGGGGGTGTAGTGAGTGGAGAGAAGAGAGTTGAAAGGAGAGAGGGGAGGGGGCGGGGTGTTGTTGGATTGATTCTTCGGTCCAGAGGGTGGGGTGCGAATACCCCGGACTGCCGTCCGGGGCTCGTTGGAGCCGGATGGTTGGTTGTGTTGGGTTAGGTGAGGGGGGTGAGGTGGTAGCCGGAGAGGTCGGCGAGGCGGATGTGTTGGAGGAGGTGGAGGTGGAGTTTGGAGCCGAGGCGGCGGGTGAGTTGGAGGCCGAGGTCGGGGCGTTCGGTGATGAGGTGCATGACGGGTGCGGCTTCGGGGTCGAAGCGGCACTGGCGCTGGGTGAGTTGGAGGAGTTGGCGGTGTTCGGTGGCCCAGTGGCGGGCGTCGGCGAGGTCGAGGAGGGCGGTGTGGAGGGTGGCGAGGTCGGTGTCGGTGGTGTCGCGGGTGGTGGCGGTTCGGGGGGTCTTGCGGTGACGCTGGATGAGGTGGAGGCGGCCGTCGGCGTCGAGGAGGAGTTTGATGTGTGGTTGATGGGGGCAGGTGGCGTCGAGTTTGATGGCGTCGGCGAGGCCGAGGTCTTCGTGATCGATGAGGAGTTGGGCGAGGTCGGGTTCGGGGGGTGTTGCGGTGGTGTTTTGAGGGGTGGTGGTTTCGGTGTGTGGGGTGTGGCCGCTGCGGGTCATGGGCTGGGCGAGCTTGCCGATGCGTGATCTTGCTGCCCCCCCGCTTAGGTCTGCGGGGTCGTTGCTGTTTTCGGGTGTGGCTTCGGTTTGGTTTGGTTCGGGGTCAGTCTGGTGGAAGGCTTCGAGTTCGATGTCGGGGAGGGTGTGTGCGGGGTGGCCCATGGTCGGTTCTCCGTCACGGGTCGTATGCGGGGTGTGGGGTGTTTCGGGGAGGGGTGTGGGGTTGGGTGTTTCGTTGTGGGCGAGGTCGTCCATCCATCCGCGGAAGCGGAGCCACATGCGGGCTGCGGGTGTGAAGCGCGCGACGGGACGGGTACGGACGGGGCGCATGCGGGCGAGGGTACCGACGAGATCGACGGCGATGCCGAGGTGGGACTGGGCGGCGGCCTGGACTTTTCGGGCGGCGTCGAGTCCTTCGATTTCGGATGAGCCGAGGATCATGACGGCGACGCGGCGCGGTGCGGCGGAGGGATCGGCTTCGATGAGGTGTTTGAGGAGTCGGTAGCAGGCGACGACGGCGGCGTCATCGGCTCCGCAGAGGAGTGTCCAGCGGTCGAAGGCGGCGAGGCGGCCGAGGGCGACGGGCTGGATGGAGCCATCGCGGTAGGGCTCGATGTGGACGAGCATGCGGGCGAGAGGCTGGTGGGGGTTGGTGAGTTGCGCGTCGAGGGTTTCGACGAGGTCATCGCGTTCGCGGCTGCCCGGAGGGATACGTCCGGGTGCGGTTTCGCGTTGTTCGCCGACGACTTCGAGGTCGAGGGCGTCATCGTCGGCGTGGAGGAGTCCGATGGGACCGTGGTCTTCGGCGAGGAAGTGTGCGTACTGGGTGAGCCATGCGCCGCCCAGGCCGGGGAGGTTTCCGAGGATGACGGCTTCGAGTCCGATGGCGTGTGGTTTTTGGGCGTCGTCGTCGGGGGCGTCGTCGGTTTCGTGGTTGTTGTCGGCGTGGTCGAAGCCGGAGAGTCGGAGGTGTTCGGGTGTGGGATCGCTGGCGCTTTTGGTGGGCGTGTCATCGGTGCCGGTGAGGAAGACATCGGCGAGTTCGTCGAGTGTTTGTTTTGTGCGGGGGTCGTCCATAGTGGGTCCCGCTAGGCGATTTCGACGACGTTGTTGACGTCGCCGAAGGGATTTCGTTCGACGGTGGGGTTGTAGGGGTCGTTGTACCATCGTCCATCGGCGACGAGTCGGTATTGGTAGTGGCCGGGTTGGAGAGGGAGGCAGACCTGCCAGACGCCGAGGTTGTCATCGCGGCGCATGGGTGTTTGGGTGGGGTTCCAGTCGTTGAAATCGCCGGCGATTTCGAGTTTGACGGCGCCATTGGCGGGCTGGACGAAAAGCATGCCTTGCTGGGTTTTTCGGACGCCGTAGATCTTGGCGAGTTTTTCGGCGAGGGAGGGTTCGGTCTGAGGTGCTTCGGCGATGGCGAGGGCAGCGCCGTTGTTGTGTTCGTGTTGTGGGGCGAGGGGAGGTTGTCCTTCGGTGGGTGGCGTGACGGGGTTGGCGACTCGTGCGGTGAGGGCGCGGGCGCGTTCGACGAGTTCGGCGGCGCGGGAGAGGGCTGGGTTGACGGAGGGTTCTGGTTCTTGGGCGGGTCCGTCGAAGACGGGTTTGGCGGGTGCGTTTTCGAGGAGCCAGTCGGCGAGTCGGTCGAAGTCGGACATGCCTCTGGAGGAGGCGTCGTATTCGGTGATGGGTTGTCCGAAGGAGGCGGCTTCTTTGAGTTTGGCGTTGAAGTTGACGACGACGGGTAGGAGTTTGTCGCCGAAGTGTTTTTTGAGTTCGGCGAGGATCTCGCGGGCGAGTTTGGTGCGGACGTCGTACATGGTCGGGAGGATTTTGAATCGTGCGACGTGGCCGACTCGGCGGGAGAGCATCTCGATGGTTTGTTGTTGTTTGACGGCGCCTCGCATGGCGAAGTAGCCGGTTTCGACGGGGATGATGACTTCGCGGGAGGCGCGGAGTGCGTTGAAGGTGAGCAGTCCGATGGAGGGTGGGCAGTCGACGATGCAGAAGTCGTACTTGGCATCGACGGTTGAGAGGATGTGGGCGAGTCGGCGGTCTTTGTCGGGTGCCTGGGCGAGTTTTTGTTCGATGCCGGCGAGGGCCATGGTGGAGGGGGCGAGGTCGAAGTGTCGTGCGACCTGCCAGACGACGTCGGCGATGGCGATGGAGCCGTTGAGCCCTGCGGCGAGGACATCGGAGATGGAGCGTTCGATCTGGGTTTCGGGGACGGCTAGTCCGAGGGCGCAGTGGGCCTGCGGGTCCATGTCGACGAGGAGGGTTCGGAAGCCTTTGGCGGCGAGGACAGCGGCGAGGTTGATGGAGACGGTGGTCTTGCCGCATCCGCCTTTCTGATTGATGACCGAGATGGTCCGCACGTCGTGGCCCTTCGAGTCTGTCTTCCGTCGGCTCGGCTGGAGCTTTGGGAGAGACAGGCGGTGGGTCGAAGCGTTGTTGCGCCGACCGCCGTTCATGGTTATCGGGGCAGGTTTTTGCCCGCCTTGAAAATGATCGGCGATTTCAGTGTTTGGGCGTGGGTTATTCCCGGACAGGCGAGTGGCTTACACTGTTTTGGTGATGACCGAAGGCTCGATTTCGAGGTCGCGATTGATTTTGGCCAGTCGTTCGCCGAGGCGTGCGCGGTTGCTGGCGGAGGCGGGTGTGGTGTTTGTGCAGTTGTCGCCTGAGTTTTCGGACCCGTTGAGTCCGGTAACGGAGGGGGGTGAGACGGCGGCGGGGTTGGCGGAGCGTCTGGCGTTGGCGAAGGGGCGGTCTTTGTGCGCTGTTCACCCGGGGGACGACTGGATTTTGGCGTCAGACACGCTTTGTGTGGGTGCTGGGGGCGAGGTGTTGGGGACGCCTGTGGGGGTGGAGGAGGCGCGGGCAATGCTGCGGGGGTTTATGAACTGCGATCACCAAGTGATTACGGGGGTGGCGCTGCTGGACCCGGCCGGGGAGGTGAACCGAGTTTTTTCGGATGCGGCGGTGGTGACGTGGGGCGAGGTTGGGGATGAGGTGATCGAGGCGTATCTGGGGACGGATGCGTGGCGGGACAAGGCGGGGGGTTACAACCTGTTCGACCGGCTGGAGGCGGGCTGGCCGATCGAGGTGGAGGGTGATGAGACGACGGTGGTGGGGTTGCCGATGCGGCGGTTGCTGCCGGTGCTGGCGGAGCTTGGGTTTGTGGGGGGGAGGGCTTGAGTCGGGGGGTGTCGGAGCTGATGTCGGGGGAGGCGCGGGGTTTGGGAGCTGTCGTGGCGCGGGCTGGGCTGGGGTTGCTGGAGCCGTTGTATGGGGCAGGGGTGTGGTGGCGGAATCTGGGGTATGACCGAGGGTGGCGTGAGGTGGTGGACCTGGGGCGGCCGGTGGTCTCGGTGGGGAATCTGACGACGGGTGGAACGGGGAAGACGCCCATGGTGGTGGAGGTGGTCCGGCGGCTGGAGGGGATGGGGAAGCTGACGGGGGTGTTGCTGCGTGGGTATGGCACGGAACTGAAGGAGCGGGAGCCGGGGGGCCCGCGGGCGATGGGTTCGGATGAAGCGATGGTGTATCGGGAGGCGTTGGGTGACGGGGTGATGGTCGCTGCGGACCCGGATCGTGTGCGGGCGGCGCGGTGGGTGCTGGAGAAGGATGCGGGGGTGGATGTGTTTGTGCTGGATGATGGTTTTCAGCATCGGCGGGTGAAGCGGGATGTGGATTTGGTTCTTGTGGATGCGATGACGCCTTGGGGTTTCGGGCACTTGCTGCCACGGGGGATGCTGCGGGAGTCGGTCGGGGGGTTGAGGCGTGCGGATGGGGTGGTGGTGACGCGGTGTGATCGGGTGTGTGAGGGGGAGATCGGAGCGATTGAGCGGAGGGTGCGTGGGGTTCACGAGAGTGTGGCGATGATGCGGTCGGAGAGTGATTGGACGGGGTTGAAGGGTGTGGAGGGTGAGGCGATGGGGGTGGAGGTGTTGTCGGGCAGGCGGGTGTATGGGGTGTGTGGGGTGGGGAACCCAGCGGCGTTCGCGGCGATGTTGCGGGAGCGGGTGGGCGAGGTGGTGGGGATGTGGGAGGCGGCGGATCATCATGCGTACAACGAAGCGGATGTGTCGGGGATCATGGCGGCGGCGCGGGGTGCTGGGGCGGAGCTGATCGTGACGACGGAGAAGGACTGGGTGAAGCTGGTGGGGCTTGTCGGGGGTGAGGGCTTACCGGTGGTTCGGGTGGTGCTGGGGACGCGGGTGGTTCGCGGGTCGGATGAGCTGGATAGACTTCTGGCTGGTTTGTTTGCTGAAGGGTTGCGCGGATGAATGGTCAGGGTCTGCTGGATCGGTTGGACGGGTGGGATCGGAAGCGTGTGCTGGTGGTGGGTGACTTCATGCTGGATCGGTACACGTATGGGAATGCGGAGCGGTTGTCGCCTGATGCGCCGGTGCCGGTGCTGGCTGTGGAGCGGGAGGAGACGCGGCCTGGGGGTGCGTCGAATGTGTGTCGGCAGCTGGCGGCGCTGCGGTGTGCGGTGATGGCGGTGGGTGTGGTGGGTGAGGATGAGTCGGGTCGGCAGTTGTGCGAGGCGCTGGAGGCGGGTGGGGTGGATGCGAAGGGGCTGGTGCGGTGCGGGGATCGTCCGACGACGGTGAAGCACAATCTGGTGGGGCTGGCGCAGCATCGTCACCCGCAGAAGATGTTTCGGCTGGACGTGGAGTCGAAGGGGGCGTTGGATCGTGAGGCGTCGAATCGGTTGCTGGAGGTGGTGGATGGTTTGATCGGTGAGGTGGACGTGGTGTGTCTGGAGGATTACGGGAAGGGTGTGCTCAGTGAGGCGGTGTGTCAGCATGTGATGCATCGGGCGCGGGAGCATGGTGTGGCGGTGTTTGTGGATCCGGCGTCGATTGCGGATTACGGGAAGTACCGGGGGGCGACGGCGATCACGCCTAACCGGACGGAGGCGGAGCTGGCGACGGGGCGGTCGACGGCGGTGGAGGGTGATGGGGATCCGGTGGAGGCGCTGGACCTGGTGGCTAACCAGTTGTTGAGTGACCTGGGTCTCGATGCGGTGGTGCTGACGGTAGACAAGCAGGGGGCGTTGCTGCGGGTGGGTGATGACCCGCCTGAGCTGGTGCCAACGGTGGCGCGGGCGGTGTATGACGTGACGGGAGCGGGTGATGTGGTGCTGGCGATGCTGGCGGCGGCGCGGGCGAATGGTTGTTCGTGGCGTGAGTCGGTGGAGTTGGCGAATCTGGCGGCAGGGTTAGAGGTGGAGCGTTTCGGGGTGGTGCCGATTGAGCTGGATGAGGTGTTGTTGGCGGTGTTGTCGCGGCAGTCGGAGGTGATGGGGAAGATCCGGACGGTGGAGATGTTGCTACCCGAGTTGGCGGCTCATCGGCGTGCGGGCAAGCGGGTGGCGATGACCAACGGGTGTTTTGACATTCTGCACGCGGGTCATGTGGCGTATCTGCGGGCGGCGCGGCGTGCGGGTGATTTATTGGTGGTGGCGGTGAATGATGATGCGTCGATTCATCGGCTCAAGGGTGAGGGGCGGCCGGTGAATCATGAGGGTGATCGGGTGCTGGTGCTCAGTGAGTTGGAGAGTGTGGATTATGTGGTGGTGTTTGATCGGGATACGCCGACGCACTTGATTGAGGCGATCCGGCCGGAGGTGCTGGTGAAGGGTGCGGACTACACGCGGGACCAGGTGGTGGGTCACGAAGTGGTGGATGCGTATGGCGGGGAGATTGTGCTGGTGGATCTTCGTGCGGGGTTGAGCACGACGAACATCATCAGGAAGATCACGGCTGGTTCGGGGTGAGGGGTGAGCTGATTTCGTCGGCGACTTCGGTGATGAGGGGGTGGGTGGGGTTGATGGAGCGTGCGCGTTGGAGCCAGTCGTTGGCGCGGGGCGTGTCGCCGGCGCGGAAGCGCCAGCGGGCGGCTTCGGCTGCGAGAGTGACGTCTTCGGGGAGGATGAGGGCGAGTTGTTCGAAGTGAGACGCGGCCCCGCCTGGGTCGCCGGCGTCGGTCAGGCACTGGGCGTATTCGCGGGAGGCGTCGAGAGTGGCGAGGTCGTTGGGGGGGAGATTGCGGAGTTCGGCGGCGGCGTCGGCGGGTCGGCCCAGGGCGCGGAGGAGTCGGGCTTTGCGGATGGTGATGTTACGCCAGGCATCGGGGTCGGCGAGGTCATCGGTGAGGTCGATGGCCTGTCGGAGGTGTCGTAGGGCGGCGGGGATGTCGCCTCGTTTTTCGGCGACGCCTGAGAGGCCGGCGTGGGCGCGGTTGGCGGTGGGGTCGAGTTGGGCGGCGCGGGTGAAGGCGGTCTGGGCGGCGTCGAGTTGGTTGCGTCGGAGTTGGGCGGTGCCGAGGAGGAGGAGGGCTTTGATGTCGTTGGGTCGTTGGGCGATGACGTGGTCGAGGTGGGGGATGGCCTGGTCGTTTTGGTTGAGGCCGACGGCGATGGTGGCGGTGAGGAGTCGTAGTTCGGGCTGGTCGGGGTCGAGACTCAGGGCGTGCAGGGCGGAGGCGTAGGCTTGTTGGGTCTGGCCGATGGCGAGTTGGAGTCGCGCGACGAGGGATTGGGCGGTGGGGTTGTCGGGGAGCTGTTTGGCGAGGTTGAGGATGTCTTGTTGGAGTTGGGCGGGGATGGTGCCGGTGTTGTTGGCTTCGAGGAGTCGGGATTCCTGGGTGGCGATGGCGATGGCGGCTTCTTCGGGGGAGAGGGGCGAGGCGGTGGGCTGGTTGGGGGCGGACTCGGAGCAGGCGGTGAGGAGGGTGAGGGTCAGGAGGAGAAGGAGGGTGAGGGGTTTGGTGGTCCGAGCGCGTGCGGGGTGTCTTGAGGGATGATTGAGAAGGTGAGCGCCCGGGGGTGAAGGGCGGGACCTAGGATGTGGGGAGATGTTGGACACGCTGGTCAGGATATGCGGTTGTGGTTGAGTTGACTCGGACGGTACGGGTTTGTGTGAATGATCCTGCGGAGGATGCGGGTCGGGGTGCGTCGTTATCGAGCGGGGTGGACAATGCTTTTGCGGCGTGGCCGGCGATGAGGGGATTGGGGCGGTATTACGAGGTGACGGTGGCTTACGAGGGGGAGCCGGACGGGGCGACGGGGTATCTGGTGGACATCCGGCTGGTGGACCGGGTGGTGCGGGAGCGGGTGCTGCCTGTGCTGGGTCGGGCGGTGTCGGTTGGGAAGCCGGTGGCGATGGGGCGGCTGATGGGGGAGGTGTTGACGGAGGTCAAGGCTGGGGTGGGTGCGGGTGTGAGTGGTGTGGCGTTGTTGTTAACCCCGATGCTGAGGTTGCGGATGTTGGCGAGTGATCCTGAACGCGTGCTGGTGACCCATAGCTATGAGTTTTCGTCGGCGCACCGGTTGGCGTTGGCGGACCGTGATGATGCGGAGAACTTTGATTTGTTCGGCAAGTGTGCGAACCCGGCGGGGCATGGGCACAACTACCGGCTGGACGTGACGGTGGGGTGTGAGGTGGATGAGGCGGGGGGTGTGCCGATGGCGGAGACGCTGGATGGCTGGGTGGATCGGCGGGTGATCGAGGTGCTGGATCACAAGCATCTGAATGAGGATGTCGCGGCGTTCGCGGGGTTGAATCCTTCGGTGGAGCACATTGCGCAGGTGATCTGGGGTTTGCTGGCGGGGTCTGAGGGCGAAGTGGGGTCGGGTGTGGTGCTGGACGAGGTGCGGGTTTGGGAGACGGGGAAGACGAGTTGTCGGTACCGCGGGCCGGTGGCGGGTAGTCTGAGCTGATGGCGATGATGATGCTGGCACAGGTTCTAGGGCTTCGGGTGGCGATGTATGCGCTGCTGGTGGTCGTGGTGGGGGTGGTTCTGGTGTTGGCGGTGATGGCGTTGTTCGGTTCGTGGCGGCGGCAGTTGCGAACGCGGGGCGAGCGTGGCGGTGAGCAGGATGAAACGCTGGATGCCTGGCGGGCGGCGGGTGAGCGGATGAAGGTGGAGCCGGAGGAAGAGGATATTGAGGATGAGGATGAGTCGGGGCGGAATGGGCGGTCGGACGGGCGTGGATGAGGGGGCTTTGTTGGCTGGTCGCGGTGGTGTTGGTGGTGGGTGTGATGTTGTCTGGTTGGGGTGCTGTCGCGGATGAGCTGGAAGGTGCGGGTGCGGAGCGGGTGCGGGGGATGACGGTGAGCTGTTTTCGAAATGGCCGAGGGGAGTGGGATGGTCCAGAGATGGGGCCGACGTTGACGGATTTACAGGGGTTAGGGGTGAACGCCGTGGCGACCCATCCATATGCGCGGATTGGCGGCGATGGTTCGGTGGGGTATCGGGTCGTGGCGGACGACCCGATGGTGTTGGTGCCTGCGGCGTTGGCCAAGCGTCGGGGCATGGCGTTGATGCTCAAGCCGCATCTGGCTTACTGGAGGAGTCCTTTTGCTTGGCGGGGTGAGATTACGTTTAACGATGAGGCGTCGTGGGCGCGGTTCTTTGAGGCGTACCGCGTTTTCATTCTTCATCAGGCGGAGCTGGCTGAGCGGGGTGGTGTGACCTTGTTTGTGGTCGGGACGGAGTTGCAGGGGACGGTGCATCGTGAGGCATCGTGGCGGGCGTTGATCGCTGAGGTGCGTGGTGTTTATTCCGGGCGGTTAACGTATGCGGCGAACTGGGATGTGTATGAGGAGGTGCCGTTCTGGGATGCGTTGGATGTGATTGGGGTGCAGGCTTATTTCCCGTTATCCAATGCGGAGCGGCCGAGGGATGCTGAGCTGCGGTCGAGTTGGGGGCGGGTGATGGAGCGGCTACGGCTACATTCGGCTGAGCAGGAACGGCCGGTGTTGTTCACGGAGTTGGGGTATGCGCCTAGTGTGAACGCGGCGCGGGAGCCCTGGTTGGATGAGCCGAGGGGTGAGATCGTCCCGGAGGGGGAGGAACTCAAGCGGCGGTGTCTACGGATTGCGCTTGAGGTCACGGGTGAGGCGGGCCCGTGGTTTGAGGGTGTGTATCTGTGGAAGTGGTTTCCGACGGATCGGGTGATTCGGCGGAACTTTGTGCTTCAGTACCCGGAGGCACGGGCGCTGTTGTCGGAGGCGTGGCGGGGTGTTGAGTTGGGCAAATAAAAAACCCCGGCTTGTCGCCGGGGTCCTTGGATCGGTAGTGGTAGTTGGGCTTAGCCAGCGATCTTGGTGATCTTGACTTCGATGTAGCCCTGGCGGTGGCCGTTGCGTCGGCGATAGGTTTTGCGACGGCGGAACTTGATGATCTCGACCTTGTCGGCGCGGCCTTCTTCGATGATGTCGGCCTCGACTGAGGCGCCATCGACGTAGGGGGCGCCGAGTTTGGAGGTGACGCCTTCGCCGACGAAGAGGACGCGGTCGAAGGTGAGGGTCTTGGCGTCTTCGGGTAGTTCGCGGAGGTCGATCTTGATTTTGTCGCCTTCGGCGACCTTGATCTGGGTTCCGCTGTCTTCGATCACGGCGTACATGGCGTGGTCCTTTGGGGCTGGGGCCCGTTGTGGGCCGAGCCGAGTAGTTTAGCGGGCGGGGCGGTCAGTGCCAAGTGAGGGCTGGGTGTGGGGTAGGGGCGTTTACGATCCCGAGTCACACGCCTTGGGGCGTGATGACTCGGGCCATCCTGGGTGATGGCACTCAATACCTTGCTGACAATAGGTTTAGCGAGATCGATCGGGTCGGATTTCGAGGTTCCAGTCGGAGGCGAAGTAGTCGACGGCGGTTCCGGAGAGGAACTCTTGAACGTCGGGTTCGAGGACGGCGGTCTGCCAGGCGGCTTCGTGGTTGATGGGGACGCCGTTGGGCTTGAAGAAGGTGTAGCGGTATTGGATGGCGACCGGGTCGTCGTCGGTGGAGCGGACGGGGACGGTGACCTGGAGGGGGGTGTCGGCGGAGCCGGGGGTGACGACGTAGCGACCGGTGCGGAGGTCGCTGCGTAGGTCGGGGTCGGAGCAGATGACCTGTGAGGTGTCTTCGCCGGCGACCCAGCCGGACTTGACGCCTGGGTCTGACTTGCAGCCAGCGGCTGTCAGGAGGCTGAGTGCGAGGGTGACGGCGGCGAGGGGTGTAATGAGGTTCACGGTGGGTACTCCTTTGGGGGTCTTGGTCTAGTTTACCTGTGGATGGTGGGTCGTCGGCGGTTTTCTAGGGTTGTTGCGGAAAACCCGGATTGGTTCGACCCGGGTTACTGGGTCTGGGGTTCGGGTTTGTTGCCTTTGAATGAGGGGTGGATTTGGCCAAAGAGGCGTGCGAAGCCGGTGGTTCCGGGGAGTGGTGGGACGAGCGATTTTCCGCCTTCGAGGATGTGGAGGCCGGTCTGGCCGTATTGGTCCTGGACGGTGAGTTTGATGTTCTGGGTGCGGTAGAGGTCGAGGAGAGTGCCCCAAGTGAGGTTGGGGATGAGGTTGGCCTGGACGAGGTCGTTGAGCATCTGGTCATCGGGGGTACGGGCGTCTCGGCCGCCCAGAGGCAGGGGTAGGGCGTTGTCGCCGGTGAGCGGGAGGGTGGGTTGGGCGTGGTCGGTGTGGTAGCAGACCTGTCCGGAGGTGGCCCAGGGGCGTTGTTCGACGCCTGGGGAGGTGGGCATGCGGACGTAGCGGAGTTGGGCCTGGGCTCGTGTGGGGGGGGAGAGTCCTGCGAGGACGAGTCTTGATCCGGGCTTGCCCGCGATCTGGAGTTGGATGCGGTCGTCGCCGGTGCCTGTGAGTTTGAGGGGAACGAGGTAGAAGCGTTGGGGGGTGGCTTCGCAGTAGCGGATGTCGGCCTTGGCGGATGCTTTGAGGAGGGCGCCGGAGCCTGCGGCGATGAGCCCGGCGAGGACAAGGGTCTGGTTGTCGTTATCGATGCCGGCTTTGGTGGCGGCGAGTCCGCCTATGACGAGGCCAGTGCCGGCGATGGCTTTGAAGGTGCGGACGTCTTCGAGGTTGTTCCAGCGGTGGTCAGCGGCCATCTGGTTGACATCGGTGACGACGGGGAAGGTGCCGATGGTGTTGTTGTTGAGCTGGACTTCGAGGGGTGCGTTGTCGGAGGCGGTGCGGGGTCGGAAGACGGCAAGGGCGCCCTCGAGGCCTTCGGCGCGCTTCTGGGGTCCGAGTCCCCATGAGACGACGAGGATGGTGTTGTAGTCGCCTTGTCGGATGGTGTTGACGGTGGCTTCGAGCTGGGGGACGAGTTTCTGGGCGAAGGCGAGGTTTTCGTTGCCTTCTTCAGGTCGAGCGAGTTGGAGGTTGGCGATGCCTGAGAGGAGGTAGCCGAGGGTGAAGTTGGAGGCATCGACGATGTATCCGGCGTCGAGGTAGTCGTCCTGGGCATCGGGGCCGGTGGCACGATTGGCGATGTCGGTTTTATTGAGGAGATTGCCCTCATCGTCGGTGCCGAAGTCGCGGAGGTAGAACAGGGCGTTGTCGAGGGCGGCGCGGCTGTTGTCCCATGTGTCGAGGGAGGCTTGCTGCATGGCGTAGTAGGTAAAGGCGAGGGCTTGCTCGAAGGGTTCGCCTTTCCAGATTTTGACGCCTTCGTTGATGACGATGGAGGCGGTGGTGCGGTCAGCGTTGAGTCCCTGGATGCGGAGGGTGTCGTAGAGCTGCTCGAAGGTGAGGTTGGCGGCGTGGGGGTAGCCGTCGGCCATGGTGAGCAGGGCGGTGCGCATGCGGTCGAGGACGTAGTCGCGGTCGGAGCGGTCGTCGGTGATCTGTTGTTGCATGGCGACGCGGGCGCGGGCGTAGTTGCCGGAGTAGAGGCTGTCGGCGATGCGGGGGTCGAGGGGTTTGTTGCAGGCGGTGAGGAGCGAGCAGAGGATCAGGAGGATGAACGACAAGTACCATCCTGAGGCGCGCCGGTTCGGTCTGATCGGATGTGGGTCGCGGTAGGGCATCGCGTGTCCCGGTGTGGGGTTAGTCCCAGATGTGTCCGACGGCGGCGCGTTTGAACTCGATGGAGCCGGTCCAGAGGAGTTGTCCGGTTTGGAGGTCGAGGAGCTCGAAGGCGCAGTCGTAGGCGTCGGTGCGTTGTTTGGCCTGGGCTCGGGTCGCTGAGCGGAAGGTGGCGGCGAGTCGGTGGGTGGGTTGGCGGTTGGCGGCGAGCTGCTGGAGTTCGGGGATGCCGGTGTTGCGGGCGTTTTGCACGTCGTCCATGGGGACGATGAAGGTGATGTTTTTGTTGTCGGCGAGTTGTTTGAGCGGTGCTCCGCTGAGGATGCGTCGGATGGTGGCTTTGCGTTCGAGGGGTGAGAGGACTTCGGATGAGAGGTTTTCGATGCGGTCGGCGACGATGACCCAGGGTTGTGAATCGGGCCGACGCTCGGCGATGGCGGGTGCGGCGAGGAGGTCCTGCGCGATGGCGGAGCTCATGCGGGAGAAGTCTTCGGTGTCGGTTCGGGTTGTGCGGACGGGTTCGGCACAGGCGGTGAGGAGTGCAGCGAGGAGGAATGGCGTGAGTACCAAAAGCGTCCAACGCGAGCACCCCGGGCTTGCGCCCGGGGCTCGTTGGAGGGTTGTTGGGTTACGGGGGGTCATCGTGGTTTAGTTGTCGATGACACGTTTGGAGTCGTAGGTGGTGGAGAAGACGATCTGTCCGTCTTCGAGTCGGATGAGGGTGTATTCGAGGAAGTAGGACTGGGTGTCGCCTCGGGCGGAGCGGTAGAAGTTTCCGGTGAGGGCGTAGGTTTGCCCGCCTTCGAGGGTGGGTGGGGTGCGGGTGACGCCTTCGGACTCGGCGATGGCGTTGACGCGGGCGCTTCGTTCGATGAACTTGATCTGTTCGCGTCCGACGCGGGACGAGAGGAGGGTGGAGGTGATTTTTCGGGCGACGATCTCGAAGTCTCGGGTGGAGACGATGTCGGTCTGGTTGGCGAGGTCGCCGATGAAGATGGTGGGTTTGGGGGTGACGCCGTTGAGTTCGGGGGTGTTGCGGGTCTGGGCACCGAGTTCGGGGAGTTCGGCGAGGTCGCGGATGAGGTCGGTGGCGGCCTGATCGGCGAACTCTTCGAGCTCGACGAGTTGGATGCGGGTGGATTCGCGTTCGCCCTGCGTGACTTCGCCAGCCCCGACTTTTCCGCCTTGGGATTTGCAGCCGGTGAGGGTGATGAGGGTGATGACGAGGAGGGTGGTGATGCGTGTCATGGTCGGTCTCCAGCGGTGGGGCGGATAGGTGGGGTCGGTATGACGCCACGGCCTATTGTAAGACGTTCGGAGGCTTTGTCGGGTTCCCGCAGGTTTTCTTGTGATCTCTGTCGATCGTGTGGGTCAGCGTCGCAGGCGGTAGCTGGCTTCGAGGAGTTTCCCGGCGACTTTGGTGGGGGCGAGGACGCTGGCGCGGATGTTGGAATAGAAGATAGAACTGGTGAAGACCATGGCTTCGCGGGTGCCTTTGGCGCGGGGTTCTTTGAGTTGGAGCACGAAGAGCAGGGAGAGGATGCGTGTGATGAGGACCATGCCGAAGACGATGGCATGGAATGTGATGATGGAGCCGGTGATGGGTGCGACCCAGTAGAGGTCGGCGTACTCGTAGGCGTAGAAGGCCCCGAGGAGCCCGCCGATCATCCCGCCGAGGGAGACCCACAGAGCGTTCATGGCGGGATAGGCGGAGCCGGATCGCTGTCTAGGTTGCCCTTCGCGTTGCTTGCGGTTGCCAGAGATGTCGAGGAGGAAGTTGAAGCCGGCGAGTTCGATGGCGGTCCAGCCGACGTTGGCGATGAGGACGAGGGCGTAGCCGGGCCAGATGGATTCGGGGGTCATCAGGAGCCAGAGGATCGAGCCTGGCTGGACGAGGATGATGCCGATGATGAGGACGGGTTTGTTGCCCATTCTGTCGATCACGGGCCCCCACATGTGCATGATCAGGAACTTGAGAACGAAGGGGATGGCGAGGAGCAGGATGTTGATTTTGAGGGCGGACCAGCCGAGGACTTCGATCCCGTAGTGGAATGCGTATCCACCCATCATGCCCATGCCGATGTTGAAGAAGAAGGAGAAGCCCAGGTAGTAGCGGAACTGGGGGTCGAGCATCGGGACGAGGAGTGAGCGTAGCGGGGTGGGGTTTTGTTTCTTGTGTTTGGGGCCGGGGTCTGGGATGGGCATGAAGCAGAGGATGTCGATGACGCCCATGACGCCGGCGAGGGCGATGAAGGCGGAGGTGACGGCGAGGAGGTATTCGGCGGCGTGGGACTCGGTGAGTTGGAGGATCCATCCGACGATGAAGGTAGCCCCGATGGCTGGGAGGAGTCCCCATCGCTGGCGTTGTCCGAAGTAGGTTCCGCGGATGCGTCGGGGGATGACATCGGACATCCAGTTGAGCCATGCGGGCCCGCCGGCGTCCATGCAGAGTCTGGAGATACCGAAGAGGACGAGGTAGATGGGCCACCAGTAGTCTTCGAGTCCTGGGAGGATCCAGGGGAGGAGTCCGATGATGACCCACATGCCCCGGCCGACGGAGAGTGAGATGAGGAAGAAGATTCGTCGGTGCCCGATGGTGTCGATAAAGAGGCTGGCTGGGAGCTGGGCGAGGGGTCCGAGGAAGATCAGGGCACCGGCGACGCCAAAGGCCCAGTCGGGCATGCCGAGTTCGAGTCCGTAGATGGTGATGGCGGAGCCCTGGATGGTCCAGAGCCACCAGGAGCCGAAGAGCCAGGCGACGAAGATCCAGTTGAGCTGTCGGTTGAGTTCGCTGGCGCGCCCGCGGTCGTTGTTGGTGAGATGGGCGGGCGTGAACACGTGATGGCTCCATGGGTTGGCGGCGTGGCCGCCATCGTTTTCCCAGGTGGTGTATTGATTTTCTTCAGTTGAGCCCATCCGCAGCGCGCATCGTAACGAGGTTGCCAGAAGATTCGAGGGGGTTGAGGGCTTAAACTGGTGTTTTTCTTGAGAAACTTTGAGGAGCGTGATGGTGGCTGATCAGGATGTGACTCTGGCGGAGCTGAAGCGTCGGGTGGCCCGGTTTGTGGCGGAGCGAGATTGGGGGAAATACCACCAGCCGAAGAATCTGGCGATGTCGGTGGCGATTGAGGCGGCGGAGCTGATGGAGTTGTTTCAGTGGTCGCCGCAGGGGAATCCGGTGCGGCCGATGGGGGAGAAGGAGCATCGCCAGCGGGTGCGGGAGGAGGTGTCGGATGTGCTGGCGTACCTGCTGAGTCTGGCGGAGGTGATGGAGATCGATATCTCGGAGGCGTTCGAGGCGAAGATGGCGTCGAATGAGGCGCGATACCCGGCGGAGGGGACATAAAAAAGCCCGCCTGAAGGGCGGGCTCTTGTGGTGTCGTGATGTGTGATGATTAGCCGCGTCGTGAGAGGAGCATGCCGAGCATAGCGAGTCCTGCACCGGCGGCGGCGGGGGTTGGGATGGTTTGGGGCGGGGGCGGGATGAAGTTGGTGAAGGTGAGGTTATCGATGGCTGCTGACCCGCCGAGGCTGATGACGATGCGGTCGATACCTTCGTCGAAGGTCGGGAGGCTGGTGCCGTTGGCGAGATTATTGGCGTCGATCACGCCGTTGAGCAGGTTGAGGTCAAACTCGGGGATCTGGTTGGCGTAGTTATCGCCGAAGACGAGCCCGCTGACGAAGAAGGGAGAGGAACTGTCGATGAAGGAGGCGAAGGGGATGTCGAGGCGGACGTTGCGAGAGCCGACGATGCGCTCAAAGGTCAGGATGTTGCTGCCATTGGCTTCGGCCCCGTTCTCGAGGTCGATGATGTCGAATCCGAAGGACTCGACTGGCGTGTCGAAGAGAATTCTGATGTTGCCAGCGGGGCGTTTGCCTTCGTCATCGGGGGTGCCTGTGGGTACACCGGCTTCCTGAATAATCAGGGCGTTGTGGAGGGTGGCATTGGCGATGTTCCCGCCATCGAACGGCGAGACGAGGTCTGGGTCGCGGTTGCCGGGGTCGGTCGGCGGGCTGGTGTCGAAGATGACGCCGGGGTCGTTGTAGGCGTTGGGGTTGCTGCTGAGGTCAACGTTGATGTTGTTGACGGAGATGCGGATGCCGTAGGTCTGGCGAAGGGCGGTTCGGAGCACCCCGCTGGTTACCACATCGCCGTGGTCAAGGTTGTAGTCGATGTCGGTGCCACCACCGGTGGTACGGGTGATGACATCGTCGAAGGTGACCGTTGTGGCGTGGGCTGATGTTGCCAGCGCGAGGCTCGCGAGGGCGAGCGCATAGGTGGATCTGCGAATCATGTGGTGGGTTCCTCTCTCGTTCCCAGTTATTGCAGGCGTCACGCCCCCCTCCCAGAGGGCGTGAAATGTGAACGTAGCCGATGATCGCGACTGATGCGTGGGGGTTAGCCACTAACTGATGGAGTTTTTTGTGTGGTTAACGGATGTAACGGCTGAGCGTGTGAAACTGGGAAGTCTGGGTGTTTCTGGAGGTCAGTTCTTGATGTGCTCGTCGAGGAAGGCGGGGACCTTGTCGAGGTTGATGCGTTCCTGGGCCTGGGTGTCGCGGTGGCGGACGGTGACAGTCTGGTCGGTGAGGGAGTCGCCGTCGATGGTGAAGCAGTAGGGGGTTCCGGCCTCGTCCATGCGGGCGTAGCGTTTGCCGATGGACTGCTTGGCGTCCATCTGGACCGTGTGCTGGTTGCGGAGGGTCTTGTAGAGGTTGTGGGCGACCTCGGGCATGCCGTCCTTGTTGACCAGGGGGAAGACGGCGGCCTTGATGGGGGCAAAGCGCGGCTTGAACTTCATCACGAGTTTTGACGCGCGGGACTCGTCGGGGGTGTAGGCCTCGCAGAGCAGCACGAGGACAGCGCGGGTGAGTCCGGAGGCGGGCTCGATGACGTTGGGGATGTACTTGCTGAGCTTGTCGATCTCTTCTTTAGGCTTGCCTTCGGCCTTGGCGGCGAGCTGGCGCTCCTGATCGAAGTATTCCATCTTGGCGCCGGAGTGGGTCTGGTGCTGGGTGAGGTCGAAGCTGCCGCGGTGGGCGACGCCTTCGAGTTCGCCGAAGCCGGGCGAGGTGAAGGGGTACATGTACTCGACGTCGACGCACATCTTGGAGTAGTGAGCGAGCTCGTCGTCATCGTGATCACGGAAGCGGAGGTTCGATTTCTCGATGCCGAGAGACTCCCACCAGCGCATGCGTTCGTGTTTCCAGAAGTCGTACCACTTGGGGGCATCGTCGGGGGCGCAGAACCATTCCATCTCCATCTGCTCGAACTCGCGGGAGCGGAAGATGAAGTTGCGGGGCGTGACCTCGTTGCGGAAGGACTTGCCGATCTGGGCGATGCCGAAGGGCACCTTGACGCGCATGGTGTCGAGGACGTTTTTGTAGTTGAGGAAGATGCCCTGGGCGGTTTCGGGGCGGAGGTAAGCCTTGTTGTCCTCGTTGCGGATGGCGCCGACGAAGGTCTCGAACATGAGGTTGAACTGGCGGGGCTCGGTGAGGGTGCCGATTTTCTGCGTGAAAGGGCTGGGAATACCAGCGTGCCGTTTCGCAAGCTCGCTCATATTTAGCGACGTATAGATCCACCGCCAGATTGAGCCATCCGCATGCTCTCTGTATTGGAAACTGACCCAGTGTGAGCCGTCGGCATAGCCGCCCGACTGTCCAACTGCTTTCGATTTACCAAACACCTTATTCTCAGCTTTGAGGAACTCCGAGAGCGCTTCAGAAGGTGTGTTGCCGATGGAGGAAGCGACTGGCTTGCCTTCTATGAGTTGGAAGACATCCAGGCTGCGGATCACTTCAGATGCTCGCCCAGCATCTTCGATGTATTTCACTTCCTCCTCTGGAACTTGATACGACCAAAGAATCCAAAGATGATCGGCTCGTACTCGTTGCTTCGTCTCTGTGTCGTCAACCATCGGATCGTTAAACCCACCAACGTGTCCGGAGGCTTCCCATGTTCTGGGGTTCTGGATGATGGCGGAGTCGAGGCCGACGATGGTGAGGGGTTCGCCGTCGGGTCCGATGGGGGGGCATTCGACGGTCTGTCGCCACCACCAGTCGCGGATGTTGTTTTTGAGGGCGGTGCCGAGGGGGCCGTAGTCCCAGAAGCCGTTGATCCCGCCATAGATCTCGGAAGCGGGGTAGACGAAGCCCCGGCGTTTGCAGAGGGCGACGATGTCTTCCATGGATTTCTGGTCGGGGGCGATCGAGGGGGTGGCCTGGGACATGGGGGAGCTCCGGTTGGGCGCGTTTGGTTTGTCGCGCGGGGGGGCATGGTAACGGGAGGGGAGGACAGAGGTGATAGGAGCAGGATCCGGGGGCCGGCTGCGCCGGACCCCGGCCACCCTGAGGTATCGATCAGCGTCGGACGGCGGCGATCAGCATCCAGGGCAGGTCGGTGTCGGGGAGGTGGGGGGTGAAGCCGGCCTGTTTGAGGAGCTTGAGCCAGGTGTCGAGGGGGAAGGCGGCGCAGCGGTGGTGGTCGTGGTGGGTCGTGGTCCGGGCGGTCTGGTGGTCGGTGATCTCGATGGTGAGGTGGAGGTCGTAGGTGTGGTTGGCGTCGAGGGGAGAGACGGTGGAGGTCAGGCGGGTGGTGAGGTGGTCATCTTCCTGCTCATCGGTCGCGGTGTCGGAGGGGTCGAAGGTCTCGGCGGTGTGGTCGGGAGCGAGGATCAGCAGCCCGCCCACGGGGAGATGGTTGGCTGCAGTGGTGAACGTCGAGAGGAGGTCATCGGATGTGAGGAGGTAGTCGATGGCGTCGTGGATGAGGATGGCGTCGAAGGTCTGGTCGAGGCTGAGGGTACGCATGTCGGCGGGGATGGTCGGGAGCTCGGGGTTGAGTCGTCGGCACTGGGCGAGCATCGATTCGGAGAGGTCGGAGGCGGTGCAGCGGTGGTGATGTTTGAGGTGATAGAGGGTGTGCCCGCCGCCGGCGCCGAGTTCGAGGAGGTGGAGCTGGCGGTCGCCGAAGTGCTGGGTAAGCAGTTCGTTGATGATCTCGGCTTCGGGGGCGTAGTCGTCGGGTGGGGACAGTTTTGGCCAGAGGTGAGCGAGGTCGTCGTAGAGGTGAGGGGTGGTCATGTTGAGGTTATGGCCGGCGGTCGAGGCGTCGGCTCAGGAGGTAGTCGGCTTCGGCGGGGATCTGGGCGGAGAGCATCCAGGCGATGGTCTCGGTGGTGACGGCGGAGACGGGGCCGAGGCTGAGGTCGAGGGGTTCGATGCGGACGACGGCGTCGCCTACGGGGCCCCATGTGTCGATGATCGCGTCGCCAGGGCGGAGCTGCTTGTGGCTTTGGCCGTAGCTGGCGATCACCCAGACGACGCCTCGGCCAGCGGAGCGGTAGCGACCCTGCTCGCCCCACCAGGGGTCGTTGGGTGGGTGGTGCTCGCCGAAGGCGATGACCATGTCACGCTGGCCGGGCCGAGCGTTGTTAAAGGAGCGGAGGGCGTTGGGGTCATCGGCGAGCTGGTTGCCGAGGTGTCGCGGGGGCTGACGGCCGCCGGGGAGGACGAAGATGGACCCGCCATCGGCGAGGGAGCGACCGGCGCGTCGGGCGGCGGCGGAGAGGGTGTGCCAGGAGGCGGTGCCGATGTTACGGAGGACTTTGCTGGTCTCGGTCAGGTAAGCGTCGCCGAGGGTCTGGGGCGGGATGGGTTCGAGCCAGCGGTCGTGCATGAAGCGTTGACCGGCGTAGCGGGAGGAGTGCCGCTGGAGCCGGTCGAGTTCGTCGCTGATGACGACAACGGGGACTTTGTCTCGGCGTGTGCAGGCGGCGAAGAGTTCGGCCTGGAGGGTCCATGCGGCGATGGTGTTGAGTACGGTGAGCGTCGGGGCACCGTGCGGCTGGTCGTGGCCATCGTTATCGATCAGGACATCGACGGCTTCTTGGGCGGGTTCGAGGAGGTTGTGTTGTTCGAGGGTTTTGAAGGGCGCGATGCCGATGAGTACGCCGGAGCCGCGGAGCCGTTGAGCTTCATCGACCTGGTTGCGCAGGTGTTCGGCGAGCGGGGGGTCGGAGGTCTTGCGGACGCCGAAGATGTAAATGACCGGTTCGCCTGTGCGGCCGGGTTCGCCGGAGACGAGGGTCAGGGCACCGGGCCGGTGGCTGAGTTCGGCGGCGAGTCCGTCGGAGCCCATGACGCCCAGGTAGAGGTCACGCTCGACGAGGTCATCTGCGATGAGGTTGGCGGCGTTGGTGATCTCGGGCAACTGCTCGCGGATTCGCTCGATGCCCTGTTGAATGCGGTTGAGGTAGTCACGGGCGTTGGGCAGCTCGTCAGGGAGGTTGGTGGTCTGGGCGTGGCTAGGCGCGGCGAGGGACAGGGCGACGAGTAGGGCGACCTGGAGGATGATCAGAACCCAACGATGGCGCTGCGGTCTCTGGTGAGGGTTTGATTGGATTGCGAGGGGCATGGGTTTATTGTCGGCCGAGGTATTCGCCGGAGTCGGTGGAGATCTTGACGGTGTCGCCGTTGTTGACGAAGGCGGGGACGCGGGTCTTGAGTCCGGTTTCGAGGATGGCTTCTTTGGGTTGGTTGGTGGCGGTAGCGCCCTTGATGCCCGGGGGGGTGTCCTTGACTTCGAGTTCGACGGCGGCGGGCGGGTTGATGGACATGACGTTGCCCTGGTAGACCAGGGCGGTGACGGGGGTGTTGGGTTTGAGATAGAGGATGGTGTCGCCAAGGATGTCTTTTGGGACGGTGAACTGCTCGTAGGTTTCGTTGTCCATGAAGACGGAGCCGGAGGCGTCATCGTAGAGGTACTCCATCTCACGTCGATCGAGTACGGCCTCGGTCACTTCGTCGGAGCCGCGGAGCCGTTTTTCGATGTGGTTGCCGGTCTGGAGGTTCTTGAGTTTGACCTGGGTGTAAGCGGGGCCTTTGCCTGGCTTGACGTGGTCGAGCTTGACGACGAGCCAGAGTTGGCCGTCCATTTCGAGTGCGTTTCCGGTTCGGACATCGTTGGCCTTCATGGGAGGCTCCTGGTTGGATTTGTGTGTCGGTTGGAACAACCTGTTTAGTCTAAAGCAGGAATGCTTTTTGAGTTATCACCGGATTTGGCTGAGTAGGGTTAATCTGCCCTGAGCCTATGTCAATGATGAACTTATAGAGTTTAGCGGAGTATTTTGAGAGGCGTATGCGAAGGCGTTGCCTTGACATCATGATGAGGTTTGTTAGGACATGGGTTCACCATGTATGTGCATGTAACGATCAAACCGCTCACGAAGCGGTTGAAGCGGCATTGGTTCGATGAGGGAGAGAAGCTCTCTCAGAGGAAGGCAAGTTAGACTTTTATGGCGATTCCCCCTTCAAATAGCCCGCGTCCGCTCGACGAGATGAACTCGCTTGACGCGACGATCGGCCGTTACGAGATCCGTATGCCGTCAGAGGCCGGACTGATGAGTCAGGATCAGGAGTGGTGTGAGTTGACGCTCGATGGGGAGACCTCGACGATCCGGTTTCATGATTACGACCTGATTTATCACCACCCTGGTCTGTATGAGTCGTTGTTCTACCGGATGCTCAAGTGCACCTCACCGAAGCAGGTGGTTCGATTGCTGGAGACCGTGTTTGAGCAGGATGATCAAGCGGATCTCAGTGGCCTGCGCGTCTTGGACCTGGGTGCCGGGAACGGGATGGTGGGTGAGCAACTGATCGATGCTGGAGCGGACGCGGTGGTGGGTCTGGACATCATCCCCGAGGCCAAGGCGGCGTCGGAACGCGACCGGCCGTGGGTTTATGACGACTATCACATCGTTGACCTGCTGAGTCTTCCTGAAGAGAAAGAGAAGAAGATCCGTGAGGCGAGGCTGAACTGTCTCACGACGGTGGCGGCACTTGGATTCGGTGATGTGCCGTCGGGGGCATTCCTCAAGTCGCTGGACCTGATCGAGTCGCCCGGCTGGGTCGTGTTCAACCTCAATGAGAACTTCCTGGCACCCGATGATGAGAGCGGGTTTGCCGCGTTGATTCAGGAGTTGAGTGCCCGGAAGGTGCTGCGGGTGGATGCATGGCTGCGGTATCAGCATCGCTTGAGCACGACGGGTGAGCCGCTTTTTTACCTGGCGATGATCGCTCACAAGCTCGACGATGTGCCGGTGGAGATGCTTGAGGAACTACTGGGTTGATCACGCTCGAAGCGGTGGCCAAGCGGTTCCCGAGTGGGGCTGTCGCGTTGGGTGGGATTGACCTCAAGGTCGAACGAGGTGAGTTGGTGGTGCTCGTGGGGGCTTCGGGGTGTGGCAAGACGACGACGCTTCGGCTGATCAATCGGCTGACGGACCCGACAGAGGGCCGCGTGCTGGTGGACGATCAGGATATCGCGGGGGTTGACCCCGTGATGCTTCGGCGATCGATCGGTTATGTGATTCAGGAAGTCGGGTTGTTCCCGCACCTGACCGTGGCGGAGAACGCGGGGCTCATCCCGAGGATGCTGGGCTGGGCCAAGACGCGGACGCGGGATCGGGTCCGGGCGTTGCTGGAGCTGGTTCGCCTTGATCCCGACGAGTTTGCGGATCGGTTGCCAGCGCAGATGTCGGGCGGGCAACGCCAGCGGGTGGGTCTGGCGCGAGCGCTGGCGGCGGAGCCTGGGATCATGCTGATGGATGAGCCGTTCGGGGCGATTGACCCGGTGAATCGTGCGAGGCTGCAGGACGAGTATCTGGCGATTCATCGGCGACTGGGTCTGACGACGGTGATGGTCACGCATGACATCGGCGAGGCGTTGCTGCTGGGCGATCGGGTTGTCGTGATGGCGGAGGGGCGAGTGCTTCAGGCGGACACTCCGGAGCGGATTGCCAGTCATCCGGCGAACGACGCTGTGGAGCGATTGATTCACGATCCGGTCGCGCGCTCGGCGAAGATCGCGGGGATGGTGGCGCGGGGTTCGAGTGGGGGTGGCGGATGAACAGTTGGTGGTCACTGATGGAGGGGTTGGATCGTCTGGTGGCATGGCACACGCTGCTGGTGCTGGTGTCGATCGTGCTGGCATCTGCGGTGAGTGTGCCGGTGGGGGTGATGCTGGCGCGAGGTCGTCCGCGTGTTCGAGCGGCGGTGCTGGGGGCAGCGTCGGTCATGCAGACGATCCCGGGGCTGGCGTTTCTTGCGCTGATCTACATGGTGCTGGTGGAGATCAATCGAGCGTTGCAGGCGGCAACGGGCAGTGATGATTCGCTGTTTCGATCGATCGGCCTGCTGCCGACACTGATCGCGTTGACGCTGTACGCCGTGCTGCCGATCCTCAGGAATACGGTGGTGGGGATCGCCTCGATTGAGCGTGGGTTGCTGGACGCTGCGGACGGGATGGGCATGACGGTGGGGCAGCGGCGATGGATTCTGGAACTCCCGCTCGCGGCACCGGTGATCCTCGCGGGCGTGCGCACGGCGACCGTCTGGACCGTGGGGATTGCGACGTTATCGACGCTGATCGGTCAGCCGTCGCTGGGTGATCCGATCATCGCGGGGTTGCAGACCCTCAACAGCCAGCAGGTGATCGTGGGGTGTCTGATGGCGGCGGGTCTGGCGGTGGTGCTCGATGGCGTGCTGGGGATGATCGAGCACGCCATGTCGAAGCGCCGGATGGGGCGGGCTATGGTGGGCGCGGTTGTGTTACTGCTCGCCGGGGTGGTGGCGGTCGCCGTGGTGCTGGACCTGGGGCGTGGCGATCGGTTCGAGGTGGGAGCCAAGACCTTTAACGAGTCGTATGTGCTCGGGTATCTGCTTGGTGAGCAGTTGGGCGATGATTACGACGTGGCGTATCGGACGGGGCTCGGATCGACCGTCGCCTTCGAGGCGCTGCGGAATGACGAGCTCGATGCGTATGTTGATTATTCGGGAACGATCTGGGCGACGCTGATGAAACGGACTGAGCCTCTGGGGGCCGAGCCGCTTCGGATAGAGGTCACGCGCTGGCTGCGAGACGAGCATGGCGTGGTGTGTCTGGGGAGTCTTGGATTCGAGAATGCTTACGCGCTCGCGGTTCGGCGGGAGCTGGCGGAGGAGCTGGGACTTGAGACGATTGATGATCTCGCGCGTCACGCTGGGCGATTGAGCATCGGGGGGGACCCCGAGTTTTTTGGTCGTGCGGAGTGGGATCGTGTGCGATCTCTTTACGGATTGGGTTTCGATCGGCAGGTCTCGATGCAGTCGACGCTGATGTACCAGGCGGTGCGTGATGGCGAGGTGGATGTGATCACGGCGTACACGACGGACGCCAAGATCGATGTCTACGACCTGGTGTTGCTGGAAGACCCACGGCAGGCTTTCCCGCCTTATGAGGCGTTGGTGTTGCTCGGTCCGCGCGCGGGCGGCGATGCGCAGGTGGTGGCACGATTGACGCCATTGATCGGAACGATCGATGCCACGCTGATGCGTGAGATCAACCGGCTGGTGGATGAAGAGGGGATGCTGTCGCGCGATGCTGCGAGCACGCTGCGGCGTAGGCTGGTGGATCAATCGTTGTTGTCGAATTGAGAAGCGTTGTTCTTGAATCGTTCGAGCGAGGCGTCGGGGACGTCGTTTTTCATCACCTCGCGCAGGATCATGGTGGCGAAGGCTCCGCGGGTGAGGGTGAAGGCCACTTTGATGAAGGGTCCGTGCTCGTCGGCCCCGCCTTCGAGTTCGATGTCTCGTGCGAACACACGTAGGGGTCGGCGAGACCCGCCGACATTGAGGTGGTTGGCGGCCTGGAGATCACGCTCGCCAAGCCCTTCTTCTTCGAGCGCGAGCAGTTCTCGGTTGAGGACTTCACCCTGCGGCTGGAGCATGCTCGGCCCCCACATGGGGCCGGAGGGCGAGATCTCGAGTCGGGTGATGCGGCCTGTCGGGGCGTTTTCGGTGCGGGCGATGTCCTTGTCGACAGCGAACACCGAGCCGTTGTCGTGTTTCCAGGCGAGGTCGCCCGTAACGAGACTATCGAAGGTGTTCTCACGGATGCGGCGATCGAGAACACGGTTGAAGACGGCTCCCTGGAATGCGCTGATGTAGAGCTGGCGCTGCGCTTTGTCGATTGCACGGACAGCCTGTTCGGCGGACTTTCCTTGCCGGAGTGTTTCGAGCGCCTGCCGGTCGCTTCTCAGTGATTTCGGGCAGCGTTCGAGTGCTTTGTCGTAGTCGCCTTCGTCGTAGGCCTTGCGTGCTTTGCGCAGGTCGGGGGTCTCGATGTCGAGAGGCTTGCCCAGAAGTTCATTAAGAAGGTCCTGATAGCGGCCAAGGATGAGGTGGCGGCCAAGGTGATGGCCGTTGTCGCGGTAGCCAAAGCGCTGCTGCCCCAGATAGTTCGGCGCACCGACCTGCTCGATCTGTTTGAGGGTGGCGCGAGCGTGAACGACAGCGGTCGCGTTCACCCGACGGATTCGGATCACGAAGCGGTTGCCGGCGTGGTGGCCCCGGCGGAGCTTGTTGGTGTGGCGCGTGTGCCAGAGGACTTTCAGGCGCGGGGGCATCTCGACGTTGGCGAGTCGCTCGGCCTCATGTTTCTGGTTGGGCAGATAGACGGAGAGGAGCTGGCGGGTGACCGCGTGCTTGTCTTTGAGTCCGGCGTAGCCGATGTCGTTGCGGCTGACTCGAAAGGCCTTGGCGAGTCGGCGAACGACCTCGGCGGTCGGGAGTTCGCGCTTCTCGATGTAGAGGTAGACGTGTTCACCCTCACCGGAGGGCTCGTAAAGAGGGGCTTCCTCGACGAGGAAGTCTTCCGGGCGTTCTTTGATAACCCCGCCGATGCCGGGGAGGTTGGCGGTGAGTTGTGCGAGGTTGGCGGTGAGGGACATGGTGTTTGGCGCGTTCGGTATGGGAGCAAGACCCGGTTGGCTGTCCCGGGTGCGTCATCGTGTCAGGAATGACGGCCGTTCTTAGTCTTCGGGAGCGTTCGTCGCGACGAGGGCATGGAAAGCGTCGATGAGCTTGCGCGTGACCACGCCTGGCTTGCCGTCGCCAACGGTGCGGCCGTCGATTCTGGTGACGGGGATCACCTCGGCGGCGGTTCCGGTGAGGAAGAACTCGTCGGCGGTGTAGAGGTCGTGTCGGGTCAGATCGATCGACTCCACGCGGTAGCCCGACTGCACCGCGATCTGTTCGACGGTCTGCTTGGTGATGCCGTCGAGGATCCCGGCGTGCAGCGGGGGTGTGCGGATCACCGGTTCGCCAGCGACGTGCTTGACGATGAAGATGTTGTCGCCGGTGCACTCGGCCACATAGCCCTGATGGTTGAGCATCACGGCCTCCATCACGCCGGCGTCGATGGCTTCGATCTTGGCCAGGATGTTGTTGAGGTAGTTGAGGCTCTTGACTCTTGGCGAAAGAGCGGCGGGATGCGTACGGATGGTCGAGGCGGTGATGATCGCCATCCCATCGCGGTACATCTCTTCGGGGTAGAGCTTGATCGCGTCAGCGATGATAAACACCACGGGACGTGGGCAGCGGAACGGGTTGAGGCCGAGCGTCCCGGCTCCCCGGGTCACGGCGAGACGGATGTAGCCATCGTGCTGCTGGTTGGCGGCGGCGGTGGCTTTGACGGCGTCGGCGAGCTGATCGAGTGTCCAGGGGATCTCCATGCGGATCGCGCGGGCCGACTCGAAGAGCCGGACCAGATGGCTACGGAGCTTGAAGACGCGCCCGCTATAGATGCGGATGCCCTCGAACACCCCATCGCCATAGAGGACGCCGTGGTCGTAAACGCTGACGGCCGCGTGCTCGGAGGGCACCAGCTTGCCGTCAACCCAGACCTGTCGTCCTGTTGGGATCGACTCGGCGTTGGGCAGAAGCGAGCTGTCGGTGTCCGTGGCCACGGCGTGGATTCCTGAGGGTTTAGCCACCCACCTGGTAGCGCACGAACTTCTTGATGGTCGTGCCTGCGGGCAGGAGGTCCTTGATCTGCTTCTTGTCGTCCTTGACGAACGGCTGGCGGAGCAGGACGACGGAGTCGAGGTATTTGCGGATCTTGCCTTCGACCATCTTCTCGGCGATTTCTTTGGGCTTGCCGGATTCGATGGCTTGGGCGATAGCGATCTCGCGTTCTTTCTTAACGATCTCCTGGGGCACTTCCTCGGGGTTGACGCCCAGGGGTGCGGGGACGATCGCGGTGATATGCATGCACAGGTCGGCGAGCAGTTCGGGGGAGGCTTCGCCCTCGACCTCGACAACCACACCAATCTTACCGTTGTGATGGAGGTAGGTGCCGATCTTGGAGCTCGACCCGCCCAGGACTTCGGCCTTGGCAAACTGGACGTTTTCCTTGGTCGTCAGCCGGACGTTGTCGATGAGCGCCTTCATGGCGTCGTTGCTCTCGACGGGGCCGGCGCTGGCCTTGAGGGCTTCGTTGGCGACGCCTTTGACCATGGCGATGTAGTCGCCGTTGTTGGCGGTGAAGTCGGTTTCGGTGTTGATGGCGACGATCGCGGCCTTGGCCTTGTCATCGGCCACGGCGATGCCGATGCGTCCTTCGGCCGACTCGCGATCGGTGCGGCCATCCATCTTGGCCAGACCCTTCGTGCGGACGAGATCAACGGCGGCATCGAAATCGCCGCCTGCCTCTTCGAGGGCGGCTTTGCTTTCCATCATCCCGAGGCCCGTCGCTTTGCGAAGGGCCATCACGTCCTTGGCGGTGATCGCCATGGTTCGTCGCTCCCAGTTACGGTGAAAGACAAGTTGTCAGGTTATGGCGTCCGCACGCGCGGACCGCTTGTTTCTTGGTCACGAGGCGGCGGGGCCGGCTTGCTCGGTCGCGGCGCTGGCAACGGCCTCGGGGGACTCATCCTCGGGAGGTGCTCCGGCATCTTCAGCAGTGAACTGAGCGCGCTTGCTGCGTCGACGGGGCTGTCCATCTTCACCTACTTCGCCACCAGCGGCCTTGGCCTGCTCAGCGGCGGCCTGCCGGTTGTGCTTGCCCTCGGCGATGGCCTTGGCGAGGTTGGAGACGATCACCTCGATCGCTCGCATGGCGTCATCGTTGCCGGGGATGGGGATGTCGGCGTACTCGGGGTCGGAATCGGTATCGATCAGACAGACCGTGGGGATGCCGAGCTTCCGAGCTTCCTTGACCGCGTTGACCTCGTTGTTGACATCGATCACGACCATGGCTCCGGGCAGCTTGGTCATGTTGCGCAGGCCGGCGAGGTTACGGAGGATCTTGGTCTTCTCGCGGTTGAGCTGGCTCTCCATCTTCTTGGAATACTTCTCGATGTCGCCGGACTCTTCGAGGCGCTCGAGTTCTTCGAGCCTCTTGAGGCGCTCGCGGATGGTTCGGAAGTTGGTGAGTGTCCCGCCCAGCCAGCGTTCGGTGACGTAGTGCATGCCGACATCGGAGGCGTACTGCTCGACGATGGTGCGTGCCTGCCGCTTGGTGGCGACGAAGAGCACGTCCTTGCCATCGGCGACGGTCTGGGTGAGGAACTTACGCGCCAGCAGAAGACCTTTCACGGTCTCCTTGACATCGATGATGTGCATCTTCTGGCGTTTGCCGAAGATGTAGGGAGCCATCTTCGGGTTCCAGTGGGTCGAGCGGCTGCCGAAGTGAATTCCGGCTTCCACCAGATCCTTGACGAGTGAGGCCATAACGTGCTCCTGGGCCGCAGGCCCGAATAAACTCCGCACGCCAATCGAGGCGTGAGGTCTGCCGCATGTCGAGGGTTGCGATACCCCGTCATCAGCACCGGTGCGGCCACCGGGTTGCCTGAAAGATCAGTCTCTGCGGGCCGGATCGCCACGACGCGACCCTTGTACCCGCCAGCGAATCCTTTCGCCGGATCACTCAGTCTAAGCAGGGGTTAGGGAACCTGCAAGCAGGCTGAGCGGGGTCGCCAGGGACCGATCGGGTTCTGGGAGAAGGTCGAGAGCCCGGAATCAGGCCGGTTTGGGACCAGAATCACCCTCTGAGGCGGATTCGCCTTTCATCTTTTCTAATAGCCACTGCTGCTCACCGTACTTATAAGCCGTGACCATGATGAAGCTATAGAGCACAATGAAGGCGGCCAGGGCGTACCGCCAGCGGATTTCGAGAGCGACCATCGTGCAGCCGATGACTGCGAACATTCCGGCGGCGAGGTAGATGACCAGAACTGCCTGCTTGACCGAGAGACCGGCTTTGCGGAGAAGGTGGTGGATGTGCTGGCTGTCGGGGCTAAACAGGGGCTGCCCACGCATCTTACGCCTGAAAATAGCCAGCGACGTATCGGTGATGGGGACGGCGAAGGTGATGAGCGAGGCGGTCACCAGCAGCAGGGCCTTGCCGGGGACAGTGGCGAACATCAATACGGTGGCGATGCACAGGAACCCGAGCAACAACGAGCCGGCATCGCCCATGAAGATGGTGGCGGGGTTGAAGTTGTAGGGGAGGAAGCCCAGGACCCCACCGATGATCGCCAGACACATGACCAGGCGGACCGGGTGGCTGAGAATACCCTCAGCGAAGGCGCTGGTGTCGGACGTCTGGATCGCGACCAGTGCGGCGATGACCAGGAAGCCGGTCGCGGAGATAACGGTGACCCCGCCGGCGAGACCATCGAGCCCGTCAATGAGATTCAGGGCGTTGCAGGCTCCGATGACCAGGAAAGCGATCAGCGCGGTGCCCAACCAGTATTCCAGTCCGTACTGGGCGGTCATGATCCAGTCCGGGATCGGGTTCATCAAGCCGGTGGAGCGTTCGGTGGCGACGATCAGCTCGTGAACGATCTGCACGCCGACGTTCTCGTGAGCGAGCATGGCGGCAGCGAAGAGCTGGCCAGCGACTTTCATCCGCGGGCTCAGACCTGACACGTCGTCGATCAGCCCGGTGAGGCAGATCAGCCCGGCACCGACCACGATCCACATCGGGAAGCGGATGGTGGAGAGACCGTTGGTCATCATGGCATCGTGGGGCTCGGTGAAAGAGCCGGTGACGATCCCCGCGACCCAGCCGAGGAAGATCGCTACCCCGCCCAGGTACGCGACCGCCTGGATGTGGTTTTTCCTAATGAGGTCGGGCTTATCGACGATGTTGTTGTGAGTGGCGATGGATCGCATCACCGGCGTCATCACCAGCGAGACCAGGAACGCCACGAAAAAAACCGGCATATACGGGGCCACCACCTCGGAGAAGGTGAGGGCGACTTGCTCAGCCTCGGTCATATCCGCTTCTCCATGCTGGTGGCTGTGACCTTGTCCTGGCGGGCGATCTCGATGAGTTCATCGAGGGTCTGCTCCAGGGAGATCATCGGCTCAAAACCGATCGCGGCGCGGAGACGATCGATGCTCGGGGCTCGATCAGGCGTCTCCTCAAACCCCGGCGGGTAGACCTCATCGTAGGGTTTGAGGATCAACTCGGACGTTGTGCCCGCTCGCTCGATGACTCGTTGGGCCAGAGCGCCGATGGTGATCTGGTGTTCGCTACCGAGGTTGTAGGCACGCCCGTGGGTATCGGGCTTGCTCACCAGTTGACTCATCGCGCGGGTGACGTCCCGGACATCACAGAAGGCACGGGTCTGCGTGCCGTCGCCATAGACCTCCAACGGCTGATTGGCGACGACGCGGGCAACGAAGCGGGGCACGACCATGCCGTAGTGACCGACCTGGCGGGGACCGATGGTGTTGAACAGCCGGGCGATCACGGCGCGGAGTCCTCTGCGGCGCACGGCGTCGAGAACAAGGTGCTCATCAAGAGCCTTGGCCATGCCGTAAGCCCATCGAGACGACGTGGTCGGGCCGTAGACCAGGTCCCCGTCTTCCCGCAGCGGCAGATCGTTGCTGCGGCCGTAGACCTCGGAAGAGGAAGCGATCAGGAGCGAGGCGTCGTGCTCGACGGCAGCATCCACGACGATGGCGGTCTCGTCGATGTTGTTGCGGATCATCGAGGTCGGGTCTTCGAGAACCCGCTGGACACCCACGGAGGCGGCGAGGTGAAAGACCGCATCCACGCCTTGCCAGAGACTCGGCGTTGACGCCATGACACGACCCGCAAGGCCTTCGATCAGCTCGCAATCAGGCCCGAGCAGGTGCTGAAGGTTGTCAGCACTCCCGGTTGAGAGGTCATCGACGATGCGCAGGGACCATCCTTCAGCGAGCAGGTGCTCGGCGAGATGGGAACCGATGAAGCCGGCTCCGCCTGTGATGATGGCCTTGCCCGCCACGCGATCACCCCTGCCTGAGGCCCGAAGCTCCAGCGGACTCAGGCGGAGAGCCGGTCGGGCCCGCTGGTGCTCTGGTAGTCGTAGTAGGCCTGGTAGTTCTTCCTGAAGTATCCGCCTGCGGAGGACTGCACCCAGTTGAGGATCACGCCCAGGACTTCGGCTTTGTGACCGTCGAGCTGGCGGAGCATACGGTCGGCCATGCCTCGCTTGTCGGCTCCGGCGCGGACGACAGTGGCGACGGCATCGACGGACTTACTCATCAGCACCGGATCGGAGCTGAGCAGGGCTGGCGGGGCATCGAGGATGACCAGGTCGTACCGCGCGGAAAGGTCCGCGATCAGGTCGCGGAAGGTCTGGGTATCGAAGAGGTCGGAGACGGCGTTGGACGTGTGGCCCGCAGGAACCACAGCGAGCCCGCTCTCACCAGCCAGGGTGGTGACCTGATCGATCGAGGCGTCCCCGCGGAGCACATCGGCCAGACCGCGATCGGAACTAAGACCGAGCAGCGCAGCAAGACGTGGCCGGCGGAAGTTGGCATCGAGAAGAATGACCTTGCGGTGGTTCATCGCAAGGCTGGTCGCCAGGTTGTGCGCAACGGTCGTGGTCCCGCAGGTTGGCTGAGAGGCCGTGATCATCAGGGACTTGTGGCCCGCCTGCTCCATCCGTCGGAGCACAGCGGTACGCACCTGCCTGAACTGCTCGGCGATGAGGCTGTTGGCGTCCCGTTCGACCACACGGTCGATGGTGCCCGAACCCGAAGGGTCTTCGGTGGCGTCGGGAAGCAGGCCCAGGAGGTTGCCGCGGGAAAGCATGCGGACGTCGGTCGGCGACATCACCCTCTGATCGAGAAGCTCACGCACGAAGATCAGACCCGTGACCAGGCCCAGAAGAGCCACGGTGATACCGGGCACGATGACCATCAGCTTGGGGAAGGTCAGTTCAGCCTCGTTGGGCTGACTGATCTGACGGATCTGGAGACGCTCGTCCGTAAGCTGACGGCGATTGCGGATGCTGCCTAGTTCGCTCTGGACCACTTGCCGCTGGTTGAGCATTCGAGTCAGTTCGTCTTCGAGTTGGGTGTAGCGAGCGAGTCGCTCGGTCAGATCGACCATTTTGCGGGAGGACTCGTCGAGGCGCGGTTGGAGCCCTTCGAGCGTGGCTCGCAACTGCTCGACGATCTTGCCCGAAGTTTCGAGCCGGCCGGCCTGCATCTCGCGGGCGATACGGCTCTTCTCGCTCTTCTTCTCTTGCTCAATGGCCGCGATCTGGGCGTCAATGATCCTGATCTGCTGGTGACCCTCGCCGAAGCGAGCCAGAAGGGCTCGCTTGGCCTCCCTGAGCTGGCTCATCTGGTTGTTCATGCGTTGGATAGCGGGCATCATCTCTAACTCGGACTCGAGATCCGGTCCGATCTGGACGTCGCCCCGGCTCTGAGCATTCGCGAGTTGCTCATACTGGGCGGTTGCCTGCTCGAGCTGGAGCTTGATCCCGGTCATCTGCTCATTGAGAATCTGGAACTCCTGCGCAGCGGCGGAGCCTTCGCGGCGGAGGGATTCGAGACGCTCGGTCTGCAGGAACGTACGCTGCTGACGACGCAGACGGTCAACATCTTCGTCAAGCTGGCGCAATGAGGAAGTGAGAGAGGCAACGGCCGATTCATCACCCTGATTCAGGCCAGCTCGGAGAATCGAGTCGTAGGCCTGGGCCACTGCATTGGCAATGGGGGCGGCTTCTGAGGGGATTTCTGTCCAGACACCCAGTTCAATCAGCAGAGAGTTGCGCTGCGTACGAACCACGAGGTGGTTGTTAGCGAGAGAACGACGGGCATCATCAGGGGAATCAAACTGCTGAAACCACGTTGTGGCTTGCACAGAGGGTTGCTCAATCGCGCGCTGCATCACTTCCTGCCCGCGGATGCGCTGGGTTTCGCTGAGGATCCGCATCTCGATGATGTCTCGGCCGCGGGCAGTTTCGAGTCCAATGTCACTCGCTTGCCGGATCGGCGTCTGATAGGTCAGCAGGATGGTTGAGGTGTACTGGGGGGATGTGCTTCTCAGCACAAGATGCACAGCGACGCCAAGCACCAGACCAATGACCAGCGTGATGACCAGAGGCACCACATTCGCCCTCAGGGTCTTGATCGGGTCAATCGGACGGAAGCGTACGGAGCCTCCGCCTGTAGCGGGCTGGGTCGGTGGGGTGCTGGCACCAAGTGGATTCGCGGTCATAGCTTAATTTCCTCGGGTTCAACCCTGATTGAGCGCGTTCAGACGCTCGCGTGCCTTCTCCAGTGTCTCCGGGTCGTTTGACGCCTCCGCGTCCCTGATGGCCTGCTCCAGCAGGTCTCGTGCCGCTGCGGTCGATCCGAGATCGGCGAGCACGACCGCCAGATGATACTGATTCACGGGCATCCGACCGAAAGACAGACTCTGCTCGAGCGTCCGTCGGGCTTCGGCGGGCATCCCGGCCTTGAACTGCACCCAGCCGAGGGTGTCGAGTGTGTTGGGGTTCTGAGGGGCAAGGTTCACGGCCCGCTGGGCGTAATCAAGGGCGATCTGGGGCTCACCCAGGTCGTTACCCAGCAGGAAGGCGAGGTTGTTGAGCGTCAGCAGATCGCTCGGAACGATCTCCAGCACGGCCTCGTAAGCCACGCGGGCGTCGGCGTAGGCTCCCGAGAGCTGCAACGCTCGGCCCAGCAGGGTCAGTAGTTGATAACGCAGGGCCTGATCCTTCTGCTCCAGGCTGCCCTCGAGCGCACGGAGTCTGGACACCGCGTCGGCGAAGCGACCATCATTGGTTTCGAGTCGAGCCGCAGCAAGCTGAGCCCACAAGGGCTCGGTGCTCTGGGTGTTGCTCACGAGGATGTCGATCGCGGTCGGAAGATCAAATGAACGCTGCACACGGTCTGCAATCGCATTGAGTTCGTCGTAGGAGTCCGCACGCTCCAGCGCTCGGGTGAAGACCCGGCGGGCGGCCTCGCGACTGCCCGTTCGAGCTAACGCCTCGCCACGGATTGCCTGGATCGTCGGCTCGGCGGCGAGGATGTCCTGGTGCTGATCGATCAGGCTCAGAGCGAGGTCAGGCCGGTTGTTGTTGATCATCAGGCCAAGCAAGGCACCGACGTTCGCCGAGGACGGCTGGATCTCCACAGCATCACGCAGGAGCTGCACCGCATCCGCAGACCGTTGCTGACGGGCGGCAATCTGGGCTCCCAAGCGGTGCCAGAGCGTGTTTTCCGGGTTGAGCACAAGGGCCTCTTCCACGACGGCCCGGGCCTGCTGAGTCTCGCCGGTGAGCATGTGCAGCCGGATCAGCTTCTCGCGGGCGTTGGTCTGATTGGGCTCGCGGGCGAGAACCACCTGAAGTTCGCTGGCGGACCCGGCATAGTCGCCCGACCGCCTGCGGATATCAGAGAGCAGCAGACGCGCCGCGGTCTGAGTCGCATCGATCGACAGGGCCCGCTCGAGATCGCGGATCGCGGGCTCGGGGTCATCAAACGCGATCAGATTCGCACGACGGACCAGCGCCGGCACACTGTCCGGGTCGAGCTCAAGTGCCCGATTGACCAGAACCAGTGATTCATCCCGGTCGCCTTCCATCAAGAGCAGCTGGCTGCGGAGCAGGATCGTGGTGGCGGTCGCCTGGTCCTGCTGGGCCAGAAACTCGCGAGCCTCGTTCAAGCGATTGGCACGCAGAAGGGATTCAACCAGCCGGAGTGTGAGCATTTCCTCGTCGGGAAAGGTCGACTGGAGCTTCATGTACAGCGCGGTGGACAACTCGCTCTCGCCCTGCTCAAAGAGCAGTGCCGCCAGCTCACGACTGACGGTCATGTTCTCGCCCTCGAACGCGATGCCCTCGCGGTACGCCTGGACCGCAGCGGGCAGGTTGCCCGAGCGCAGTCGGTAGCGAGCCAGCAGCAGATAATCCTGAACAGCAACCTCAGCACCCCGCGTCGCGATGTACCGGCGGATCACAGCTTCTCCCTCGTCACCCCGCTCAGCCTGAAGCAGCACATTGGCCTGTGTCGCGACGTTGGGCAGATTAATGCCCTCGTCTTCGAGCAGTCGATCCACCACCGCTTCAGCATCGTCGTAGCGTTCCTCCTCAGCCATCATCAGGGCCAGAGCTCGCTTGTTGGCGTAGTCATTGGGCTCATCGTCTGCCAGGCGCTCTCGAGCAGCCAGCGCCAGATCCCGTTGGCCATGCTGCGTCTCATAAAGCAGATACAGATTGCGGATCTCGGCGTTGCGAGGTTGGATCTGGTATGCCTGCCGCAAAGCGTCGAGAGCCTCTATGGGACGGCCCTGCTCGTTGCGAATCGCCGCGAGCAGACGGAGTGCATCGAGATTGTTGCCCCGCTGAGCGAGGGCCTGCTGGATAGCGTCTGCGGCCTGCTCGAGCAGGCCCTGACGCCGATAGATCTCCCCAAGCAACGTCCAGCTCTCGGGGTTCACTCGGTCAATATCAAGTCCTTGGCGCAGCACGATCGCGGCCTGCTCGAACTCCTGCTGAGCGGCAAGCACCCGGGCGCGGAAGAAGGCACCGTTGACCCTGTCGATGTTCTTCTGCCGGGCAAGCTCCGCGACCTGTTCGGCTTGAGCCCAGTCCTGCTGAACCATCGCCAGGTCGAACCGAAGCTCGACGATCGTGTTGTCGTCGGGGTTGATCGCGGCCGCCTCATCAATCGCGCTTTGGGCAGCGGAAAAGTTGCGTGACCGGATCGCGGCTCGAGCTTTACCTATAGCTAGGGCAAAAGGCGTCGCCTGCTGCTGGAAGACTTCGGTCAGGGCTTCGCTAATGTCACCGCCTTCGGCGAGCGTGCGCAATAGACCGGTCGCCTGAGCATCAGCCCCCGCAGACTCTGCCGCTTCGATCAGCATGAGCTTCTCGGCTGGGTCCTCGATGTAACGCATGACCTGGGCGAGGACTTGAGCGTTGCCGGGATCCTCCTGCAGCATCTCACGGAGCACTTGTTCCGCCTCATCATCACGATTGAGGTCACGCAGCAGTCTCGCTCCAAGCAACCCGATGCTGCCGTCAGCGGCTTGAGCGCTGGTCTTGAGCCCTTCGAGGATTTGCTGCTTCTCGGCATCAGTACCGTGCCGAATGATCAGCTGCGCCATCGCATTGTTCGCAAACGCGTCACCTGGGTTGCGGGCCATCAGGTCTTCGATGTGACGGCGGGCCTCATCCGGCTTTTGCTCAGCGAGATAGACCTCGACCAGCTCCTGCCGTGCCTCGGTGAAGCTAGGGCGAGAGGCCAGGATGGACTCGAGACGGTCCGCCGCAGCACCCCATTGCTTCTGGAGCCTCCGCGTCTTGGCTGAGAGCAGCAGCGCCTCGAGATTGGACTCGCCATACTGAGCCGAGGCGCGATCGAAGAGGATGGCGGCCTGACGAAAATCCTGCTTCGAGTAAGCGAGCTTGCCCGAGAGCATGGTGACCTGAGGAAGGTCGGGGAAGGTGATCTCCAACTCCTTGGCCAACTCACCAATGCGATCCAGAATCGGCGGACGCTGGTCCGCAGGTAGACGATCAGCCAGCAGGAACAGCCCGTTGGCCATCTCCAGACTCGCCATCAACCGCGTGTTCCGCGAGAGCAGGGTCGGGATGGGCGGGGCCTTGGCTTCGGTCAGCCGGCGGACTTCCTCCGCAGTAGCAACCGCTATTTCGGGCTGGCCACTCGCGCGATAGAGCATCAGCAGGCGTAGTCGCAGCGAAGCGTCATTGGGCATGGCCTCGACGGCCCGTTGCGCGAGACGAAGGGCTCGCTCCTGATCGGCAAGCACCGCCGACTGGCGATCTCCGCTGGGATCAACGTCGGTCACGGTCGGCCCGCCTGAGCGCCCACGATCCAGGATCGCGAGCGCCGACTGAACCGCACGCCGGGATGGGATGGCTTCGAGCATCGCGCCCTCGATCTGGCCAAAAACCTCCTGAGCTTGCTCACGCATCCCGGTCTCGGGGACGAGCGCCAGGGTGACAAAATCCAGCCGCCGATCGATGTCGTTCTCACTGGCTTCGAGCAGTCGGGCAAGGATCTCGTTTGCTTCACCACGGAGCTCAGTGACTTCTGGGTCGTCACTCGCCAGGCGGCTGATGCGCTGAGCCTCGATGAGCATCCATGAAGCCAGGCCGTAGAGCGCCTCTGCGTCGTCAGGGTTCTGCTCCAGGTAAGTCTCAAGATCAGCACGCCCCTGCTCCCGCTGAGTCTGGTCCGCGATGCCACGGCTCATGCGGACCGCTGTCGAGAGCCCGCGATACTTGCGTGCGATCATGTCATCCTGAACCGAACGCAGCCTCTCGTCGGCGATCTGATAGATCCAGTCGATGAAGCCGGGGTCCAGTTCGCGGCGGAGCTGGTCGAGGAACTGATACTGAGCTAGCTGCGCTTCGGGGTCGTTGATGCGGAGCGTCGAGATCTTCCGCCTGACCGATCGCATCTCGTCGAGACGGGTCCGAGCCTTCTGATAATCGTCGACGGGAATATCGCGATAAAACTCGAAGAGCATGTTGAGCAGCTCGACGTTGTTGGGATCGTCGGAAACCGCTTTCCCCAACTCCTCCATCGCCAGCCGGTAATCCCCCGCATCAAACGACTCGCGCGCCTCAGCCGCACGAGCGATCGGGTCCTGATAGACCGCGAAGAAGTAGAACGCCCCGGCCCCGCCCACGACCAGGACGAGGGCGGCAACCAGCATGAGGACGAACGGCGTATTGATGCGCTGCTTCTTGGCCATGGGATTCAGACTCTCTCGTTCCATCAGGCCCGACTTCGCGGGCGGCTTGCTTCGTACTTAATCAGACTTCAGAGGCCAGCGTCCCTCGGAGACCTCCACCCAGTCGGGAAGAGCGGCCATCACCTCGGGGAGCATGTCATTCAGGGCGTTCTCGACCACCTCGATCGCCTTGGCACTGTCAGAGACGCCCAGCGGCTGGATTTCGATCTTGCAGTAGTAGCTGTAACGGTCTCGCGGGTCGAAGGCGAGGATGCGGATTTCCTCGGCACGGGCGGCGAAGTCGCCGTTGGCCGCAAACACATACATCACATGCATGTCCCGTGTCGGGTCCGATTCGCTGCCGTAGATGAACTGCCGCATCTCGATCTGTGACTTGGGAATGCGAACCTGCTCGCCATCAGGCAGGCTGGCAAAGTACCCGCCATGCTGCGTGTCTTCGGTCAGCCTGGACGAGTCAAGATTCATCACCGGGTAATCGCCGCCTCGGGCCACGAGACCGCCAGCAATGAAGCAGCGTTCGGGGACATGAGGCACGGTGTCCGCGGTCCCGGTGTAATACGCGACATGGAAGCGGACGATCGAGCCAATCGGCGCATCGTTAAGATACATCCCCAGCTCACGCTCGTTCTTGAAGTTCACGCCATCAGCGGAGTGCATCTCGGTGTTGACGTACATCCGGCTGATGTACTGCTCCGTGCCGAGTTCATCGACCACGTCCTTGGGCAGACGCTGGTCATCGATCAGCTTCCACGGGCCGATCTCGAAGGGAATCGCCGTGATCGGCGACCGCAGCGGAACCGCTTCCTTAAACAGCACCGTCCGGGTAAACGCGACAGCCTGGTTGAGCCCCGCCGTCGCCGTGAGCAGCGAGCCGACAACCACCATCAAGGCGACCGGTCGTGCCACACCCCCGGCGAGACCGCCCGGCAGAGCCTTGAACAGACCCGGGACCAGCTTGAGCACTGCGATCAGCAGCACGATCACGCTCACACCGAGGCCAACCCAGCCGAGCCACGCCGGAAAGTTCTCGCTAACCACATCAGGTCGGACCGCAGACAGCAGGCTGAAGTAGGCCAGACCAGCCAGCGCCGTGACACCAATGCCTGTCACCAGGGCCAGCATCACCCGGCCGGGTGTAACCCAACGGGTGTCATCAACAGCGGACTCCTCGGCGGTCTCCTGCGGCTGCTTGGAGACCTTCTTCGGCAGGTCTTCCGCCTCCTCGTCATCGGCGACGACAAGGTTGTCGAGCACCCAAGTCACCAGCATGAACAGCAACGCGGCCGGGATCAGCATGAGCATGCCGACAAATACGTGGAAATCGCCGGTGGCCATATCCTTGTTGTAGATATAGAGCACCCCGATGATCGATACCCGGCCGACGTTGACCAGCACCGCGATCGGGAGCGTCAGGCTCACCAGCGTGATCCGCTGCCACCACCGGAGATTCTGAATAAACGCAAAGGCTACGCCCAAAGCGATGAAGGCCATCAGCATCCGCAGCCCGGAGCACGCTTCCGCGACGTTGATGCCCTCGGTCACGAGCTGGCCGGCGGCGTTGGTAAAGGTCAGGTCGATGGTGATCCCACGGTTCGTCACCGAGGCGAGATTCCTGTCAAAGACCGACCAGCACTCAAGCACCACGGCCGACGAGTTGGCGGCGATGTTCTGGAGAAAGTTGGCGATCTTTTCCCACAGCGCATCCGAGACCTTGACGGCAAAGACCAGATAAGCCACAGGGAACCACAGCCAACGCATCGCCGATGGCCCCATGATGAACCAGACCAGGCCGAACATCGCCAGGATCATCGAGTAGCCCTGAGCCATGTCGTTCCGCACCGGGTAGATGCCCAGCCCGTACCCGACAAAGCCCGCCAGCATGATCAAAAGCCCAACCGGGCTTACCCGCGGGATCGCCTGGCGGATGTGATCCTGATGGATGCGGATGTAGTAAAGAGCAATCAACGGCACGATCAAAGCGTGCGACCAGTCCGAATCCGTGGTGGCGAAGATCCAGGTTCGCCGGAGAAATACCCAGTGCAGCAGGCCGAACAGCAGCACCACCGCCGCCACCAGCCCCCAACTCAGGGGCGAAAGAAGCGGTCCTGAGCGTTGTTCGCTCAGGGGTCTGGATAAGTTGGCCGTCGTCATAGTCTCTGCACCATCAGCCGATCCGGCGGCATGCCGGTCTTGCGAACTCGATATCGACGAAAAAGGCCCCTCGCTGAGCCGGGTCTGGGCTGTACGTCCTGAGCCCATCGGGAGTTCGCCGATCCATCGGCTGATGACGCACAACCGGTGTACGCCATAGAAAAGCCATCACGCGTGATGGCTCAAGATAGCAAAGATGGGCACCCCGGGGGAGTTAACCCTCTTGAGAGGGGGTGAGGTCAGTTGTTGTTCTGTCGCGGCCCGAAGACGTTCTCGTCGAAGTTCCGGTCGAGGATGAAGCCGAAGCCGTAGCTCATCCGGAAGCCGTTGCGAAAGACCGCGAGCGGGGAGGCAATGAAGTTGGTGCCGATATTGATCGTGTCGTTGGGCTTGAGATAGATATCGGGCTCTGTCATGTCGAAGATGGCCCGGAGGTTCAGGCGGATCGATGCCTCCTGGTTGTCACTCACCCTGCGGACCAGGTCCACACGCTCGGGGATGGCGATGGCCGAGAGGTTGCCCGCGGAGGCGATGAGCTGCTTGAGCGTCAGGTCGCGTTCGCCGGGGATCTGGTAAGCACCAGGCCGGTTGATGGCCCCGCCGATGTAGACGAACCCGCCGCTGGACTCGGGCACGCGGATCACGTCGCCGGGGCGGATCACGATGTTGTAGCGCATGTCGCCCTGGAGCAGCCCATCGCGGTAGGGGATCTCGATGATCCGCTGGGTGATCATCCGTCCGAGTGGGTCGTCGGCCTCAGGCGTTTCCTCGCCTGGGAGCGAGACCGGGGCGTTGGGGCGTCCGGCACGGACCCAGCGGCCATTGACGTAGATCCATTGGGCACCGCCCTCTTCGGGATCGAGCCCGCGTTCCAGGGCGGAGGGGGCGGCGCTGGTCGAAGGGGTTTCGCCAAGGCCCAGATCGCCTAGGGGGTCGGCGTCGGGGCTCATCCCGCTGGCACTCGGCTCCTCGCCAAGGCCCTCGAAGAGGTCATCAATCAGTTCGCGTGATTGTTCCGGAGCCGGTTCCTCGGGGAGTCCCAGGTCCTGCTGGAACATGCCCTCTGATTCAGGCGTCAGGCGTGCCTGGCGGAGGATCTGGATGCGCTTGGTCCGACCCGGGACGCCGCGGGCCAGGGCCAGGGCGTCCATCAGGCGGAACTCGGGCTTGGGAATAACGTAGGTGCCGATGGCCACGCCACCGAGGGTGGGCTCGCCATAGACGGTGAAGGTGTTTTGTCGGGACTCCTGGATGATGACGCTGACGGTCGCGTCGCGGAGGATGCCCTTGTCTTCGAGTTGATCGATGATGGTGCGCTCGAGCTGGCTTGGCGTCATGCCCGAGACCTTGATGGGTCCGACGACTTGGAGGCGGACCGTGCCGGTCTCGTCGATCCTGCGGGTCTGGACCGACTCGACGCCTGGGACGATCAGCTCGAAGACGGTCACGGTGACGAGGTCGCCCGAGCCCATGACGTATTCCTGCACGTCGGGGACCAGGTCGCTGGGCTGGACCTGGGTGACGGGGAGGGCCTGGTTATCCCGTGATTCGATGATGTCGAGGCGGTCGAGGATGGGGGCTTCGCCGGGGGTATTCTCCCAGCGGCCGACGACGGAGGGGTCGAAGTACGAATCGAGTTCGCATCCGATCATCCCGATGGCCATGGCGACCACGAGGGTGGACTGGATCAGCCCGCCGACGGTGGTTCGTTTCCTGGATTGACGCTGCTTGATGCTCACGCCTGATGCTCCTGCTTACTGTCGTGCTCGAACGGCCCGCGGGGTGTCTTGGCACCGGATCATCACCCGATCCGAGTCGGGCGCATCGTACTCAAAGGCTGCGCCGATCGCACCTTGGAGCCACCTTACCATCGGCTACGCGTGGGTCTGGGCGTCACCTTAGGTTTGTGTTTCGGACTCAAAAAGGGTTGTGATCGTTAATGTGGTTGGGTCTGGATGATCGGACGTTGGGTCGGTTGGCGTGGTGCGGGAGCCGGTTCTCCGTTAAGAAAGGGGGATGAAGATCGCCATCATCGGCAACGGCGCTATGGCCACGGTGTGTGCCCTGATCCTGGCACCCGGTAATCAGGTGCGTATCTGGGGTCGTGATCCGCGGGTTCTTGGGGAGATGGCACGGGCGCGGGAGAACCTGCGTTATCTGCCGGGGCCGAGGCTGCCGGAGGGTGTGCTGATTACCAGTGATCTGCGGGAGGCGTTGGAGCGGTCGGAGCTGATCATTAATGCGATTCCGACGCAGCACATCCGGTCGGTGTGGGGTCAGATGGCCCCGCACACGCCTGGGGGGGTGCCGGTGGCGTCGGTGTCGAAGGGGATCGAGCAGGAGACGATATTGCGGCCGACGCAGATCATCGCGGAGGCGTTGCAGGACCCGGCGCACGGTCCGGATCACCCGGATGGGGCGCCGCGGCGGATGGCGACGCTATCGGGTCCGACGGTGGCGGAGGAGCTGGGGCGGTGTCTGCCGGCGACGTTGTGTGCGGCTTCGGAGGACTTGGAGCTGGCGGAGATGTTGCAGAAGTTGTTTTCCACGCACTGGTTACGGGTTTACACGAACACGGATTTGTTGGGGGTGGAGCTGGCTGGTGCGACGAAGAACGTGATTGCGTTGGCGGCGGGGATTCTGGATGGGCTGAAGGCTGGGATTAACGCGAAGAGTGCGTTGTTGGCGCGGGGGTTGGCGGAGATCTCGCGGCTGGGGCTGGCGATGGGGGCGCGTCAGGAGACGTTTTTCGGGATCGCGGGGGTGGGTGATCTGGCGACGACGTGTTTTTCGCCTTCGGGTCGTAACCGGAGCTGTGGTGAGCAGTTAGGGAAGGGGAGGAAGCTGGCGGAGGTGTTGGCGGAGATCCCTGGGGTGGTGGAGGGGGTGCCGACGACGCGGGGTGTGGTGACGCTGGCGGAGCGATATCGGGTGGAGATGCCGATCACGACGGCGATCCATCGGGTGCTTTTTGAGGGGTTGGACCCGATTGACGGGATCTCGTCGCTGATGACGCGGGACCTCAAGGCGGAGCGTGTGAACTGAGTCTTTTTGGCTAAATGAACACCGTTTCGGGGTTGTTGTCGTCAATCAAACGTGACCGATGGCCCCCGGAATGCGGTTGTTTGTGCGCACGTTTGGTGTGGTTGCGCGTTTGGGTTGGCCTTGTCTGACTTACCGGTTGGTGACGGGTTGGTGCGCACGGGGGTGGTATTTGGCGCGGTGGGTTGGGGGTTCTGTGGGCACCCCTTCGGGGTGACCCCAGGCACCCGGAGTGAGTCTTGGGTTTGGTCAGGGGGTGGGTGTGAAGCCGGCGGCGTCTAGGGTGCCGGCGGGGTCGTCGAAGTCGATGGAGCCGGTGATGGTTCCGCCGGTGTTGATGGCGGTGGGGCTAGCAGTGAGGGGGTCCTGATCGAGGACGGTGAAGGTGTTACCGGTTCCGTTGATGGTGACGTTGGAGTCGACGAAGTCGAAGGTGGTGGTCTGGACGGTGTCGGCGGCGTCGGCGTTGGTCTGGAAGAAGCTGTCCTGGATGGTGACGGTGCTGGAGTCAATGGCGAAGAAGGTTCCTGCACCGGGGTCACCAGCGGAATCGAGGTTCTGGCTGAGGTCAAAGCCTACGCTGTCGAAGGTGATGGGCGTGGTTCCGCCTGAGTTTTCGACGCGGACGAGGGCACCGACGAAGTGTCCGCCGGTCTGGAAGAAGGAAGCGGGGCCGAGGACGCCTGGGGTGGTGTCGGCCTGGAAGGTGATGTCCTGGGAGTTGTTGATGTAGACGAGGCTGTCGAAGCTTCCGGGTGTGCTGGCAATGGAGATGACATTGACCTGGGCGAGATCGATGTTGGTGAGTGTGGCGGCGTTGACGTTATCGAGTACGAAGATTTCGCCTGTGGTGATTCCGGCCTGGGTGGGTGATGTCCCGCCGACGAATCCGGAGGCGGCGAAGGTGTTGATGGTGAGGTTGGTGACGTTCTGGGCGTTCATGATGCGGTTGGCGGCGGCGTTACCTGCGAATGGGTTGCCCTGGACGTTGATGTTGCTGAGGTTGATGGTGTCGGCATCGGTGATGCGGAAGGCGTCGGTGGATGTTCCTGAGCCTGAGGTGAAGAGGCCGTTGATGGTGATGTTGTTGGCATTGTTTTCGATGACAAGGCCGTCGCCTGCGAATGAGTCGAGTGTGGTGTTCTCGATGGTGATGTTGTTGGTGGCGGCATCGGTGATGCGGATGTTGGAGGAGGCGGTTGTTACGGCTGCGCCGCCACCACTCGGGGTCGAGGTGGTGAAGCTGTTTCCGATGCTGACGTTGGAGGCTCCGTTCTCGATGAGGATGCCTTCGTTGGTATGACCCCGGATGCCTGAGTTCTGGATGCTGACGTTGGAGGCGTTGTTGACTCGGATCGCGGCCTGGGAGCTGGCGTTTTGGAAGACGACTTCGGTGCTCTGGATGAGGATGTTGTCTGAGCCGCCGGAGATGACGAGGCCATCGCCTGATTGTGATGAGAGGGTGCCGGCGTAGAAGACGTTGTTGACGTTGTTGACGACGAGTCCGTTGTTTCCGCCGATGAGGACGACGTTGTCGATGGTGTTGTCATTGGCGGCGACGAGGACGTTGGTGAGGTTGTCAGTTTGTTCGATGAATCCTGAGCTACCGGGCACACGGAAGAAGCTGGTTTGTGAGCCGTCGGTATTCGCGAGTTGGAGAACGGCCCCTCCGCCGTAGAGTCGCTGGTCGTCCTGGAGATTAAGGGTGTTGGCGGGTTCGAGTCGTTCGCCGCTGGCTCCGGCCTGGATGAAGATGACGGGTGCGTTGGCGTTGATGGTGGCTTCGAGGTCGCTGGTGGGGTCGGCCTGGGTACCCGTGCCGGTGGGCGAGCCGTCTCCGCGTACTACGGTGACGTTGCCGAAGGGTGTGCCTGCGGTTCCTGGGATGGTGGCGGGTTGGGTGTTGACGATTTTGGAGGTGGTTCCGGTGACGATATCGACATCGCGTTCGACCTTGCGGGTCATGCGTTTGGGTTGCCAGTCGGGGAGGGGCGCGGAGACGGCGCCGGGTCGCCCGCCGAAGCCGAGGGGTACGCGGAATCCGATGGTGACCTGGGTGATGTCGTTGCGGACGTCATCGGTTTGCCACTGGACGCCTGTGGAGATGGTGGATCCTGGGAGGATCATGTCGGTGGGGATGTTCCATTCGGCGCGGATTCGTGGACCGGAGACGGTTTCGAAGCCGGAGTCATCGAAGTGGAAGTAACCGGCGTAGAGCCAGGCGTTGATGTCTTTGACGGGTGACCGGACGCCGGCTTCGAGGTCGAAGCCTGGGAGGGGTTTTTCGACGCCTCGGCTCTGGGCGAAGTTGAGGGTGTTGCCGATGAGGAGTCCGGAGTTGGTGAATGTGCCGAACTGTGATTCTTTGTCTTCGGGGATGTAGATGTTTCCACGGAACTCGAAGTATTCGAGGAGGACTTCGCCGCCGAAGGTGAGTTGGCTGAACTGGTTGTCGTTGGGGGAGAGGAGGTGGTCGTAGAAGCCGTATCCGCCGAGGATGATGTTGTCGGTGATGAGGTGTCGGTAGCCGAGACCGAGGTTGAACTCTTGTGAGCTGTCGTCGGCGAGTCGGTAGCGGAAGTCGGTGAAGAGGAGCTGGTCCTGGAACTGCGTGAGGGGGATGAGGAGGTCGACTTCGCCGATGTTGCGGTCGGGTCCGAGTTTTCCTTCGATGGAGAGGAAGGCGTCCCAGTATTCGCGGATGCCGAAGTGGCCCTCGGTCTGTGCGGTGGCGGGGCAGGTGAGGGTGCCGAGGAGGGTGAGTCCAAGCAGGTAGCCGGTCTTCGACCAGGATGAACGCATCAGCGGCAAACTCCGTGGCTGCGGGGTCGTTCCCTGCCAGCGGGACGAGGGTATCAGAGGCGGTAGCGGGGGGTCAAAGGTCTGTTCGGCGGGTCGATGGGTTCAGGATGAGGGTTTTCGGAGGATGAGTGAGTCGTTTTGCCCGCCGAAGCCGAAGCTGTTGCTCATACAGAGGTTGACGGAGGCCTGGCGGGCGTGGTTGGGGATGTAGTCGAGGTCGCAATCGGGGTCGGGGGTGTTGAGGTTGATGGTGGGGGGGAGGACGCCATCGCGGAGGGCGAGGATGCAGGTGATGGCTTCGACGGCTCCGGCGGCGGCGATGAGGTGTCCGATCATGCTTTTGGCGGAGCTGATGGGGATGTTTTTGGCGTGTTCGCCGAAGACGGCTTTGACGGCGGTGGTCTCGGTGGCGTCGTTTTCCTTGGTGGAGGTGCCGTGGGCGGAGATATAGTCGATGTCCTGGGGTTTTGCGTTGGCGTCGGCGAGGGCGTTGTTCATGGCTTCGGCGGCGCCTCGGCCTTCGGGGTGGATGTCGGTGAGTCGGTAGGCGTCGGCGGTGGAGCCGTATCCGGCGACTTCGGCGAGGATGGTGGCGTTGCGGGCTTTGGCGTGTTGTTCGGTTTCGAGGATGAGCATTCCGGCGCCTTCGCCCATGACGAATCCGTCGCGGTCGGCGGAGAAGGGTCTGGAGGCGGCTTTGGGGTCGTCGTTGCGGGTGGACATGGCGGTGAGTCGGATGAATCCGGTCATGCCGAGGGGGTGGACCATAGTGTGGGCCCCGCCAGCGAGCATGACGTCGGCGTGTCCTTGTCGGATGAGGTCGAGGGCTTCGCCGATGGCCTGGGTGGAGGCGGCGCAGGCGGTGAGGCATGAGGAGGAGGGTCCACGGGTGTTGAACTCCATGGCGAGTCGTGTGAGGGTGAGTCCGGTTTCCTGGTCCATTTCGGGTGCGGGTTGCATGTGCTGGGTGGCGGCCTGGGCCCAGTTTTTTGCATCGATAGCGCGGTCTTCGGGGTTCCAACCGGCGAGGTTGGCGGCGACGTAGTTGTCGAAGTCGGGTGGCGCTTCGCCTGCGCCGAGGTAGATACCGACGCGGTCGCGGTCGAGGGATGTGGCGTCGTCTAGTCGGGCGTTTTGCCAGGCCATGGCGGCGGCGCCGAGGGCGAAACCGGCGTAGCGGCTGAGGGGGCCCTGGCGGTCGGTGGTTTTGAGGAGTGGGGTGGGGTCGAAGTTTTGGACCTGTGCGGCGAAGGAGGTGGCGAGTGTGGATCCGTCGAAGGTTTCGATGGGTTTTGCACCGGATTCGCCGTTTAGGAGTCGTTTCCAGGTGGTGTCGATGTCGCAGCCGAGGGGTGTGACCCAGCCGATGCCGGTGATGACGACGCGGGGGCGGCCTGTCATGGTTGGGCTCCGGTGTTGGTGTCGATGGAGCGGAGGATGGCGGCGGCGGATTGTGCGCCGGTGCTGGTGCCGAAGACCAGGGCGTGTTGGAGTTTTTTGGTTTGGGCGGGGCAGTCGGTGGTGATGTTGTTGCGGGGGTTGTTGCGTTTGGTGATGGCGGGGATGGTTTGGTGTTTGAGGGCGAGAGCGGCGACGGCTAGGTCGATGGGTCCTCCGGCGGCGAAGCACTCGCCGAGGATGGCCCGGGGTGTGATGACGGGGATTGCGGGGAGGAGGTCGCCGAAGACTTGGAGCATGGCGTCGGCGTCGGCCTGGTCGAGGATTGGGTGTCCTGGTGAGCCGGCGACGATGAGGTCGATGTCGGAGGGTTTGAGCTTGGCGTGGTCGAGTGCTCGTTGGATGGCGAGTTGGATGGCTTTGGGGTCGGCGGCGGGTTGTGTGGAGGGGATTTGGTCGAGGACGCCTTGGGCGGAGCCGAAGGCGAGGAGTTCTGCGTAGGCGGGGTGGTTACGGGGTGGTTGCTGGTCGGTGGCTTCGAGGATGAGGACGGCGGCGGCTTCGCCGAGGACGGTTCCGCTGGCGGCGTGGTCGAGGGGTCTGGGGAGGTGTTGTGGGTCGGTTCCGTGGGAGGCGAGGCTGGAGAACTGTTGTCGGAGCATGGCGAGGGGGTTGATTCTGGCTTCGGCTCCGCCTGCGAAGGCGATGTCGGCGTCGTTTCGGCGGATGGCGCGGAGGGCTTCGCCGACGGCGAGGAGTCCGCTGGCCTGTCCTGCGGTGATGGTGTTGGAGGGTCCGTGGAGGTCGTGGATGATGGTGACGTGGCAGGCGAGCATGTTGGGGAGGTACTTGAGCATCCAGAGGGGTGTGAGGTGTTCGATGCCTTTTTCCCCCCACATTTGGAGTGAGAACTTTCCTTCGCTGTCTGTGGCTTGGTGGAGGGCGGCGGTGAGTTCGTCGAGATCGGCGACGATGAGTCCGGCGCCGAAGTGGGCGGCGACGCGTTCGGGGGGGTAGGTGCGTTCGGTGTCCTGGGTGGTGCCGGCGGTGAGGAGGTTGGCGTCGCGGGCGGCGAGGTCGGCGGCTGCGACGGCGAGTTGGGTGTCGCGGGCCATGACCTTGGTGGCTTTGCGGTAGGACTTGGGGACGGCGTCGCGGACGTTGAAGTCGGTGATTTCGGCGGCGAGGGTGGTTTGGAGTCCGGAGGCGTCGAAGGCCTGGATGGGAGCGATGGTGGAGCGGCCGGATTGGAGGGTGTCCCAGAGGGCTTGGTGATCTGCGCCTGCGGCGGAGAGGGTGCCGAGGCCGGTGATGAGCACGCGTCGGTGCATGGTGTTGGTTGTCCTGCTCGGGGCGTGTCTGGTGGGCGCGAGTCTAATCCGCGCTGGTGTGGTTCACCACTTTGAGCTAGGTGAGATAGGATGGAGGTTTATGTTTGGTGGTTCCTCTGCCCGTCTTGGTGTTCCCAGGAGGCTCTCGTTATGCGGCGTTCACTTTCGTTGATGGTTGTTTGTGTTGTGATGGTGGGTGGGCTGGTGCTTGGAGGTTGTCGGGCGGCGGAGCGTGATCGGGGGGTGGCGTGGTCGTCGTCACGGCCGGTGGAGCGAGCGGTTCCGGCAGCGCTGGGTGGTCATCCGTTGGCGATGTTGCCTGAGAACATCAAGCTGTGCCGGGCGTTGGGTTTGGACCCGATGGTGATTGCGCGGCTGGAGCGGATGCAGCTTTATGCGATGTCGCCTGGGGAGGTGCATCAGTATTTGAGGTATTTGCATGCGAGGGAGCCGGACCTGCGGACGCGGCTGGGAATCCTGGCTCGGAAGAACAAGGGTCAGGCTTACGAGATCTTTTTGCTGGGGGAGCACCCGTTTGAGTTGTATGACGCGCAGCCGCTTTACAGTTTGACGAAGGGTGACTGTGTGGTTTATGCGGAGCACACGCTGGCGATGGGGTTGGGTTGGGACTGGGAGAGTTTTTTCGGGTTTTTGCAGCGGATCCGGTACAAGGATGGTCAGATCGGGGTGGCGACGAGGAATCACTTTACGGAGTCTGACTGGGCGCCAAACAATGCGTGGTTGTATACGGAGGTGACTCGGGAGTTGGGCGGGGAGGCGGTCGTGGCGTTTTCGCAGCGGGTGAATCGTTCGGCTTCGTTGCGGAGGACGTTTGGGGTGGAGACGGAGATCCCGATCGAGCCGCGGGTTGATGGGTATCTGCCTTATGAGGAGGCGGGTGTGGCGTTGGAGGGTTTGCAGACGGGTGATCTGGCGTTGATTGTTCGGGGCAAGGGGGTTGAGAATCTGTGGGTGGGTCATGTGACGATGGTGATCCGGAATGAGGATGGGACGATTCAGCTGATTCACTCGGCCCAACCGGTGGTTCGGGAGGAATCGATCCAGCAGCTGATTCGGAACGAGGTGGGTCGGATTCCGACGAAGCAGGCTGAGGGTAAGGGGTGGTTTCACGGGTTTAAGTTTCTGCGGCTGAATGATGAGCCGCTGAAGCGGCTGGCGGAGGTTGATGGTCCGGGTGCTCCGGTGATCAGGGTGCCGATGGGGGCGCTGATCACGAGTGAGCCGGAGCGGCCGGTGATTGAGGTGGAGTGAGGGTTTTCGTTTCAGATGAAACAAGCCGCGACGCGTTGGGCGTCGCGGCTTGTTGTTTTGGTGGAGGATCGGGTAGTTGGGAGGGTTGAGTCTCGTCGGGCGTCGGTCAGTCGCTCTGTTATCGGCGACGAGGTTTCAGGGCGGCCACGCTTATCAGGAGCAGTGCTGCGCTTGATGGTTCGGGGACGAAGCCCGGGGTGATCCCCAGGTAGAAAACGTCGTCGAGCTGGATGTCGGGAAGGGATGGATCGAGTGCTCGCATGTCGTCGTAGCGCGCCTGATCGAAGTCAAAGGTTGGGTCGATGATCGTCTCTCCCGTGGCGACATTGATCGATCCCGGGCCATCGCCTGAGGTGACGGCGACGTCGGCGTAGGCGCGAATTTCGAGTGTGTGGTGCATTCCGGGGTGCATCCAGAACTCGCCGACGAAGTCCTGAAGCTGACCCTGGCGGAGGTATTCGGGGATGACGTCGGTGGAGTACGAGTAGACCCCGATGGAGTTGCTGTCGAGGACGTTGATGTTCCCTTCGCCGGAACTGCCCAGGCCGTTTGTGTAGCCCATCTCGTCGATTGAGGCGGTGCCGAAGAGGGTCAGGGGGATGTCGAAGCCGTATTCAGTTCCGCTTTCGAAGGGGAGGGTTACGATCTGGTAGGTCAGCGTTGCCTGGGCTGAGGCGCCGTGGTTCCGGGCCGCCCCGCCTTCGGCACGCGAGGCGGAGCCTGAGACCCTGGCGATTGCTGTGGGGTTCTTGCCGATGAAGGTCGTGCCCTCGGTTTCGAAGCTGCCGGTGCTGCCTTGTCGGGTTTCCTCGCCGAAGGCTGAGTTGGAGATGGCTCCATCGGCGGTGTCTCTGCCGCCTGGTGCCAGGAGTGTCTCGCTGTGCGCTGGCCCGAACTGCAGGACTTCATAGAGTTCGAGGGCGTTGGCGGATGAAGCGAGGGCGGGTGCGATCAGGCAGCCGAGGCTCAAGGCCAGGCTCTTTTGCATCTCTTTCTTCTCCAAGGTGTTGTGCGAGCGGTCGTTGGGTCGTTTTGAGTGGCTTACAGGATAACCCGAGAGATGGAGGTGTCCAAGTCTTTTTTAGACGTCCTAGTCTGATTGGGGTGGGCGACGCGCTGAAGCGCGTCGCATACGAGGAGCAGGCGTCACCCTTTGGGAGAGGGTTTGGGAATTAGCGGAGGTTGGGGTTGGCGTAGCCGTTGTAGAAGCCGTTGTCGGGGGTGCCGTCGTTGTTGCTGTCGTCGAGTTGGTTGACGGTCATGGCCTGGGCGTGTCCGTCGGCGAAGACGAACTCGCCGGTGTTTGCGCCGCGTTCGGTGGGTAGGGCGCGTGTGTTGGCGTAGAAGCCGGAGGCTTTTCCGGAGCCTCGTTCGGAGGGGAGGGGCGGGTCGATGACGTACTGGCCTTCGGTGCCGTTGTCGGCGCCGGCGGTGTCGCCCAGGACGACGGTTTGGCTGGAGGCGTAGACGGTTTCGATGGGTCTGCGGAACTGTGCGGCGGGTCTTGCGTTGCCGAGGTACTGGTAGTTGTAGCCGTAGCCGCCCCAGAGGTCCCAGTCGGTTCTGTCGGGGTCGCCTTGGGATGAGTAATCGGTGGCGGGGTTCTGGGCGGCTTTGAGGGCGGGGGTGGTGCTGGCCTGGTGCCACCAGGTTTTGGCGAGGACGGATTCATCGAGGTCGAGGTGGGGGTTGATGAAGATGTCGGTGTTCTGGATGAAGGGGTAGAGGTAGTCGGCCCAGCGGGGTTTGGCGCCGTTGGCGGGCCGGCTGGCGGAGGGGATGTCGGAGGAGTGCCAGGGGAAGCGGCCGTCTTGCTCGACGAGGAAGCTGGCGAGTGCGATGGAGCCGATCTGGCGGGCGTTGGAGAGGGATTGGGCGTCCTTTGCGAGGGTGCGGGCGCTGCCCAGGGCGGGGAGGAGGATGCCGATGAGCAGGGCGATGATGGAGATGACGACGAGGAGTTCGATGAGGGTGAAGCCCCCCCCTACATTGGGGTTAGTGGCATGGATCCTTTTCTGTTGGTTGGGCACGATGAAGTCCTTTATGGTTATGAGAGTCAATCTCAGTTGATTTGTGTAGCGTATCAAGTTGAGACTGGATCGCAATAGGGGGTGTTGGTGTTCGGACACACGTTGCTGTGCAAGGTGTGGCATCCGGTATGACAGTCCGGGAGCCGGCTTTGCCGGACCCCGGCCACCCTGAGGTTGATGGGTGTAGGATTCGGGGATGCTGACGCACCGGATCATTCCGTGTCTTGATGTGAAAGCCGGCCGGGTGGTGAAGGGGGTGAACTTTGTTGATTTGGTGGATGCGGGGGACCCGGTGGCGGTAGCGAAGGCTTATGACGAGCAGGGGGCGGATGAGTTGGTGTTTCTGGACATCACGGCGAGTCACGAGGGTCGGGGGATTATTCATGAGGTGGTGCGGCGGGTGGCGGAGCAGTGTTTCATGCCGTTCACGGTGGGGGGTGGGATTCGGACGGTTGAGGATGTGACGGCGTTGATTCAGGCGGGAGCGGAGAAGGTGAGCATTAATACGGCGGCGGTGGTGACGCCTGGGATCGTGGAGCAGGCATCGCGACGTTTTGGGCGGTGCGCGACGGTGGTGAACATCGATCCGAAGCGGGTTCCGATTGATGATTATTTGGAGCGTGCGGGGTCGGGTGCTTCGGTGACGGAGTCGGAGGAGCGGCCGGGGACGTGTTTTGAGGTGCACACGCATGGGGGTCGTACGCCGGTGGCGTTGGACCCGGTGGCGTGGGCGCAGCGGGTGGTGGAGCTTGGGGCGGGTGAGATTGTGTTGACGTCGATGGACGCGGACGGGACGAAGAGCGGGTACGACCTGGAGATCACGCGGCTGGTGGCGGACGCGGTGGACGTGCCGGTGGTGGCTTCGGGGGGTTGCGGGAATCCGGGGCATATTGCGGATGCATTGGAGGCGGGGCACGCGGATGCGGCGTTGGCGGCGAGTATTTTTCACTTTGGGACGTACACGATTGCGGAGACGAAGGCCCATCTGGCGGAGCGGGGACTGCCGGTGCGGGTGCTAGTGTCGTGATGACCTTGACCGTCGAGGGTTGACGGGCGACGATACCGGGCTCAGGAGCCGGGCAGGGATGGCCCAGCGGGAGACGTGCAAGGATGGTTTTGATGCCCGGTCAGACTCGAACTGAGGTCTGCTTGTGAGTGATTCCTCTCCGTCTTCGTCGCATGGCACTTCCCATGGCACGTCGTTTGGCACGTCGTTTGGTGATCCGGTGCCAGTGGATCATGTGGATCAGAAGCGTTCGTTGGCGGATACGCCTTTGAAGAAGTTTTTCAAGGCGGCGATTCAGTTTGAGTCGTCGGACGTGATCATGCGTGCGGGTCAGATCCCGAAGCTGCGGCTCAAGGGAGCGCTCAAGGCGTTGGATCATCCGGCGATTCCTGAGGTTCAGTTCGAGCGTTGGGTGGAGCAGGGTTTATCTGAGGCGCAGTTTCAGTATTACGCGGAGCACGGGTCGATTGACTTGGGGATTGATGTGGAGACGGGGGGGACGAGTCATCGTTTTCGTATTAATCTGTTTCGGACGCGGGGTCGTTCGGCGATTGCGGCGCGTCGTGTGAGTGCTGAGATTCTGAGTTTTGAGCAGCTTCACTTGCCGGCTGTGATGGAGACGGTGTGCCAGGTGCATCAGGGGTTGGTGTTGCTTTGTGGTGTGACCGGATCGGGCAAGTCGACGACGATTGCGTCGATGCTGGACCACATCGCGAAGGAGCGTGCGTGTCATATTCTGACGATTGAGGATCCGATTGAGTACATCTTTTCGGATGAGGGTCGGAAGGCGACGATCAATCAGCGTGAGGTGGGGATTGATGTGCCGGACTTTCCTTATGCGTTGCGTGCGATGGTTCGTGAGAACCCGGACGTGGTGCTGATCGGCGAGATGCGTGACCGCGAGACGTTTGAGGCGGCGTTGCAGGCGGCGGAGACGGGTCACCTGGTGTTCGGGACGATCCATGCGTCGTCGGCGACGCAGGCGTTTGGTCGTATTTACGACCTGTTTCCTCAGGAGGAGCGTGAGGCGATCCGGAACTTGCTAGCTTTTCAGTTGCAGGCTTTTGTGTATCAGAAGCTGCTGCCGACGATTCGTCCGGAGATGCAGCGTGTTCCGGCGGTGGAGATTTTGTTGCAGTCCCCGCCAGTGCGTAAGTTTATTCTTGAGGGTCGTGAGGATGAGATTGCGGAGATCATCAAGGACAGTCGGGAGTCGGGGATGCAGACGTTTACGGACAGCCTTGTTGACCTGGTGGAGACCAACTACATTCATCCGCGCGTCGCTCAGTCGGCGGCGCCTTCTGCTGAGGAGTTGAAGATGCGGTTGCGTGGCATCTCCTCGAACTGACCTGTTTGTCCTTCTGCTTCCCACCCCACCTGCGTGACGTGGTGGGGGCTACCTGAGAGACTCATGACGCTGGTTACGCTAGCCCAGGCCGAGACCGTTTTCCTGCTGAGTTGGATCAAGCCTCTGCTGGTGCTGGGGGCGTTGATTGGCTGGGCGCGGCTGGTGTCGGGTCTTGACAAGGATCTGGAATATTTCCGGTTGCAGCGGACGCTGTGGAACAGCGGCCAGATGCTGGCGGGAGCGGTTGGTTTTGCGGCGATTCTGCTGATCCCGATTTTCTGGTTGGGTTTTCCGATCGGTCTGGCGGTGTTGTTTGGTGTGCCGTATGCGTATGCCAGTTTCAGGAATCATCGGGTGCCGGTTGATGCGCGGTGGGACCTGTCGTTTAACGGTTTGCAGCGGAAGATGACGGCGTGGAAGAAGGATCAAGCGGATCGTCGGGCGAGTCTGCGGTTGATTGGACCGGATGGTGATCAGATCGAGGTGCCGGTGGGGAATGATCCTCATGTGGCGAGCCACGCTGAGTTGGCGGAGATTCTGAGTTTTGCGGTGCCGCGGAATGCTGACCGGATTGACCTGACGATTGATGCTCAGGTTGGGAAGGTGGTGGCGCGGATTGACGGAGTGCTTTATCCGCAGGCGGACCATGATGCCAAGAAGGCGATGGCGATGTTTGAGTACATCAAGGGAGCGGCGGGGATGGATTTGTCGAGTCACCGGAAGCGTGAGCAGGCGATTTTGACGGTTGATCTCGGTGAGTTTGGGACGCATCGTTTGGCGCTTGATGCGGCGGGTTCGACCAAGGGTGTTCGGATGCTCATGGATGTGAATCCGGCGAAGCAGGCGAACATTCCGCTGGACAAGCTCGGGCTCAACGAGGCTCAGCACGATCAGGTTGTTGGTTTGCTTGGTGAGCCGGGCGGGATCGTCTTGATCACGGCGCCGGCGCAGCAGGGGACGACGACGACGCTTTACAGCGTGCTGCAGAGTCACGATCCGTATACGTCGAGTGTGTTGACGGTGGAGCGTCAGAAGCCGTTTGAGGTTGAGGGGGTGAATCATCAGGAGTTTGGGGAAGAGGCGACGGTTGAGAAGATCAATGAGCGGTTGACGGTGTTGCTGCGATCGGACCCTCAGGTCGTGATGCTCAGTGAGTTGTTTGATGAGCGGACGGCTCAACTGCTGGCACCGATGGCCGAGGAGTGTCGGATGTACGTTCCGATGCGTTCGGAGGGGACGTTTGAGGCGGCGGCGCAGTGGCTGAAGCTGGTTGGCGACAAGAGTGTTGCGAGCAAGAGTCTGCTGGCGGTGGTGCATCAGCGGTTGCTGCGTCGCTTGTGTACGACGTGTCGGACGCCTTACAAGCCGGACCCGTCGGCGTTGAAGAAGCTGAACATCCCGGCGAACAAGATTGAGACGCTTTATCAGATGTCGGGGCAGGTGGAGGTCAAGGGCAAGCCGCAGACGTGTCCGGCGTGTATGGGGATTGGTTACCGGGGTCGTGTTGGGGTGTTTGAGTTGATGATTCTTGACGATGGGGCGCGGTCGTTGCTTAAGCGTGGTGACATGGATTCGTTGCGGACTCATCTGCGTAAGCAGCGGATGCAGTATTTGCAGGAGGCAGCTCTGGCGAAGGTCGTCGAGGGCGTGACCGATATCAAGGAGATCACCCGCGTGCTCGGCGGAGCGAGTTCCAAGTCCTGACGCCGGCACCCGGAGAAGCCTATGTATCTCAGCATTGCGATCATTATTTATCTGTTGCTTATGGCGATCCTGTGGTCGACTCAGGGTTTGTTTTCGTCGTTCATTCACCTGGTGGTGGTGATTGTTGCGGGGGTGTTGGCGTTTTCGTTCTGGGAGTTGGTGGCGGTCAGTCTGCTTATGCCGTGGGCACCTCACATGGCGTGGGGTGTGGGTTTGCTGGTGCCGTTTACGGTGTTGGTGCTTGCGATTCGTGTATTGACGGACACGGTGGTGCCATCGAATGTGAAGATGCCTGGGATTGTCGACACGATTTTTGGTGGAGCGGTGGGTGTGGTGTCGGGGACGTTGACGGCGGGCGTTGTGATTATTGGGTTGGGTTTTTTGCCGCTTGATGCGGAGTTGTTGGGTTATCAGCCGTATGCTTACAACGCGGACGGCACGGTGACTCAGACGGATCAGGAGCTCTGGGTGGAGGCGGATCGTTACGCGGACGAGTTTTTTATGACGCTTTCAGCGGGTGCGATGTCGTCGGGTCGGCCGATGGCTATGTATCAGCCTGGGTTGCGGGAGCAGAGTGGGTTGTATCGGTTGCGGTATGACCCGAATGCTTCGCTGGTGGCGACGCCTGGGACGGTTGAGGTTGAGCGGTTGGTGGTGAGTGTTTTGCCGGTTGAGGGGGTGCCGGCTGAGGTGGTTGGGGTGTTGCCGGGTCTGGGGGAGGGTCAGCAGCAGCAACTGGTGTTGGTTGATCTGAAGGTGACGAAGGGATCGGGAACGTTTGATCGTGATGCCACGCTGCGTATGCCGCCTACGCAGGTGCGGTTGTTGGCGGGTCAGCGGGGTGTTCGGGAGTCGTCTTATGTTGCGCCGATTGCGTTTGCGCGACTTGAGAATCCGGAGACGGGTGAGCGGGTGTTGTATCCGGTGACGGATGACAGGATTTCGGCGGACAGTGCGTTGCCGGATCAGAATCTCACGTGGGCGTTTGTGATCGGCGAGCGTGATGTGGCGAAGTATCTGATGGTGCGTAATCTTCGGTTGGATTTGCCTCAGCAGGAGGATGGTCCTGAGCAGTTGGCGGGGTTGCTGGGTCTGCCGAAGGTTGAGGCGGTGGTGGAGTCGGTTGATGCGATCAACACGGGGTCGGCTGAGGCGGGTAACCGGACGGGTGTTCGGGCGGGTCATGCTGCGGACATTGCGGAGGTGACGAATCGGTTGCCGCGGGCGATCAGTCGTAATAACTCGGCTGGTCTGACGATGACCAGTGATGGTGATGAGACGTTTATTCAATCGGGTGAGAGCGAGGTGGCTCGGCCGAGTGTGAGTTTATCGGGGCGTTCGCGGGTGGATTCGTTTTATCTGCCGGACCATTTGGGGATGGTCCGGGTGCTGCTGGAGGAGGATCAGGCGGTTTCGATTCTGGGTCGGGCGCGGGCTTCGGCGGCCTCGCTTCAGGGTGTGTGGATCAAGGATGATCGGGGCAACATTTTCCAGCCGTTCGCTTATGTGCTTTTGAAGGGGGATGGCACGCAGCTGATCAAGGCGGACCCTGAGTTCCCGATCCGATCGGCGCGGCAGTTGCCGCTGAATCAGCTTGGTGATGATGACGCGTTGTATCTGTATTTCCAGGTGGCCAAGGGGACTCGGATCGCGACTTATCACATCGGGAACTCGACGACACAGGACCTTGACCTACTGGTTGAGTGAGTGGCGCGATAGACTTGTTGGCCGTGACTGAGCTAAGCGATCGTCGGGTTACGGTGATGGGGCTGGGTCGCTTCGGCGGCGGGGCGGGGGTGACGCGTTTTCTGGTTGAGCAGGGGGCGCGGGTGTTGCTGACGGATCAGTTGTCTGAGGGAGAGCTTGCGGAGAGTCTTGAGGGTGTGCGCGATCTGGTTGAGGGGGGAAAGGTTCGGCTGCGGCTGGGCGGGCATGAGGAGGCGGACTTCACGGGGGCTGATCTGGTGGTGGTGAATCCGGCGGTGAATCCGAGCACGGATCGGTATGTGCGGGCGGCGGTTGGAGCGGGGGTTGCGGTGACGTCGGAGGTCCGGTTGCTGGTTGAGCGGCTGCCGACGACGAGGGTGGTTGGTGTGACGGGGACGGCGGGGAAGTCGACGACGGCTGCGATGCTGCATCATGTATTGGTGGATCGGTTTGGTGATGAGCGGGTGTGGCTTGGGGGGAATCTGGGCGGGTCGTTGTTGGGTGACCTCCCGCGGATGGAGGCGGATCATCTGGTGGTGCTGGAGTTGTCGTCGTTCATGCTGGATGGTTTGCGGCATGATCGGTGGTCGCCTGGGGTGGCGGTGGTGACGAACGTGCATCCGAATCATCTGGACTGGCACGGGAGTTTTGAGCATTACGTCGGGAGTAAGCAGCAGATTCTGGAGTATCAGGGGGCGACGGACTACGCGATTCTGGATGCGAGTGCTGCGCGGGTGTTGCGGCCGAGGACGACACGGCTGGCGTGGCTGGACGATGTGAGTCTTCAGGGGCTGGCGTTGCCGGAGCTGCGGGTGCCTGGGGCGCACAATCGGGATAACGCGCGGATGGCGGTGGCGGCGGCGGCGCGGATGGGTGTGGATATGCGATCGGGTTGTGCGGCGCTGGCGGGTTTTGGCGGGTTGCCACATCGGTTGTGCACGGTGGCGGTGGTGGGTGGGGTGCGGTATGTGGATGATTCGAAGTCGACGACGCCTGAGGCGGCGGTGCTGGCGATGGACGCGGTGATGGCGGATGCGCCTGATGCGGGGCTACATCTGATTTTGGGTGGGTATGACAAGAACGCTGATCTGTCGGCGCTGGCGGAGCGGGCGGCGGGTATTTGTCGGGCGGTTTATGGGATTGGTCAGACGGGGCCGGTGATCCTGGATCATGCTCGGAAGGCTGCGGGCGGTGCGGAGCTGGTGGAGGCGGGGACGGTGGAGGGTGCGGTGGTGGCGGCGAAGGCGCGGGTGCGGGCGGGGGATGTGGTGTTGTTGTCGCCTGGGTGTGCGTCGTGGGATCAGTTCCCGAACTATGAGCATCGGGGTCGGGCGTTTGCGCAGGCCGTGGCCCTGCGGGAGAGTTGAGACAGGAGAGTAGAGAGTTGAGGGAGGGGTGACGGGCGCGTAAAAAACCCCGACTACGGGTCGGGGCTCGGAGGAGAGAATCACGATGTTCTAAGGGGTATACGGAGGAAGGTGGGGGGTGGTTCGGGGGTTGGGGCGGATTTTTGGTGGGGTTTTGTGAGGAGTTTGGATCCGGGGGCCGGCTGCGCCGGACCCCGGCCACCCGAGATTGTTGGTGGTTGGGCACTGAAGGTGCTTGGCACCCGGCTTGGTGGTGTCTGGGGAGGTGAGCCACACTTTGCGGTGCGAAGTGTGGCGCGTGGCTCGTCATCATGGCTGGCCGGGCCGACACGGCCCGGCTCGCGGGTTTGGGGAAAAAGCACCCCCGCCTCGGGGGCGGGGGCACCGGAGAAGGGACTGGGTTGATGGGGTGGGCGGGTTGGGGGAGACTTCGGTGTCTGGGGTTGTCTACGTTGCTGAATACCAGGAGGGTTCTAGATTTCGGAGGGATTCGATGCGTTTTTTGGTGGCGGGGTGGGTTGAGAAGAGTCCGGCGAGGCCTTCGCCTGAGAGGGGTTGGACGATGAACATGTGGTTCTGGGTGGAGGATGATCCCTGGAGGGGGATGCGTTTAGCGTAGGCGTCGAGTTTCTGGAGGGCTCCGATGAGACCATCGGGTGAGCCGGCGATGCGGGCGGCGTCGGCATCGGCGATGAACTCGCGGGAGCGGCTGATGGCCATCTGGATGAGGGCTGCGGCGAAGGGGGCGCCGATGATCATGGCGATCATGACGATGGGGTTTACGTTGTCGCGGCTTCCGCCAAAGATGAGGAGCCACTGGGCTGCGTTGAGGGTGCCAGCGATGATGGCGGCGATGGTGGAGATGAGGGTGTCGCGGTTCTTGATGTGTGCGAGTTCGTGGGCGATGACGCCTTCGAGTTCGTTGTAGTCGAGGAGTTGGAGGGCGCCTTCGGTGACGGCGACGGCGGCGTTTTTGGGGTTGCGTCCGGTGGCGAAGGCGTTGGGGGCCTGTTGTGGGCAGATGTAGACCTTGGGCATGGGGAGGCCGGCGTTGTTGGCGAGTCGCTCGACCATGGTGATGAGGTCGGGTGCGGTTTGGGGGGTAGCGAGTTGTCCGCGCATGGCGGAGATGGCGATTTTGTCGGAGAAGTAGAAGGAGATGATGGCGCCGAGTCCGCCGAAGAGTGCGGCGAGGATGACGCCTCGGGGCCCGCCGAGGACGGCGCCGAGGGCGACGATGAGGCCGAACATGAGTCCGAGGAGGATGGCGGTTTTGGTCTGGTTCCAGATGACGGTCATGGGTGTTTGTCTCTCCGGCAGCCCGTGTCGGGGCGTAGGTGCTGGTCGTGGTTATGACTTGAGTGTTGCAATCTTTATGCCGTATATGGGTGTCGGTTCGGGTGGTGGTGCAGTTCCGGCGTTGAGATGGCGTTTTGTGGCGGGGTTGCAGAAGGCGTGGGTTTTGGTTGTGGGGCCCCAGGGCTTCCGCCCTGGGCTCGTGGGGCTGCTGGTCAGTTGGGGGCTCAGAGGGCGGCCATTTTGTAGGCGGAGAGTGCGAGGACGATGATGAGTGCGATGCGGACCTGCCGTGTTGGCAGGCTGTGGGTGAGGTTGGCTCCGAGTCGACCGCCTATGGCGGCGGTGGGTGCGAGCATGGCGGCGAGGAGGAGTCCGGTCCACCAGGGCATGCCGTGTTGGGCGAGGGTGGCGTTTTTGACGAGGGCGCCGATGGTGGCGGAGAGGCAGATGACGGCGGCGGAGTTGGCGATGGCGTTGCGGAGGGGCATGGCCATGATGGCTTGTTGCATGGGTACGGCTACTGCCCCGCCGCCGATGCCAAGGAGTCCTGCGACGACGCCCATGGCCCCGCCTGTGGAGGCGGAGGCGAGGGGTGTGATTCGGGCGTTGGCGGTGGTGTTGGAGGAGGGTTGGAGGAGTCGGTGGATGTTGAGAGCGATGACGTAGAGTTGGAAGAGGGCGAGGAGTCGTCCGAGCCAGATTCCGCCTTGGGGTCCCTGGAAGATGGGCAGGTTGCTGAGGGCGACGCCCAGGACGACGCCAACGACGGCGAGGGGGATCATCCAGCGGAGGGCTTGGGGGATCATGGCACCGGCGCGTCGGTGTCGGAGGGCGCTGGGTACGGAGACGGCGATGTTCACGACCATGGCGGCGGCCTGGTAGAGATGCTGGTCGCGGCCGTAGCAGATGGTGAGGAGGGGGATGATGATGAGGGACCCGCCTACGCCCAGGAGTCCGCCGAGGGTGCCGGCGGCGAGGCCGATGGAGGCGATGACGAGGAAGCCAAGGGTGGAGAGTTCGACCCAGGGGGCGTTCATGTGGGTGGATTTCGTGGTTGAGGGTTTGTTGGCGTGGGCGTTGTGGGGGGTATCATTGGTTACGGAAGACGAAGATGCACAGGGTTGGCATTGGCGGCCGATAGAGTCTGGAGCTTACTGGACTTGCCGCTGATGACGGCAGGTGGAGAACGTGATGGAACATGAGTCAGATCAGCCGCTGCTTGACAGTTCGAGTCTTGCGTACGCGGAGTCTCTTTACGAACAGTATCTGAGTGACCCGGGGTCTGTGCCCGAGGACTGGGCGGCGGAGTTTCGGCGTTGGCAGGCGGGCCCGTTGGGGGAGCGTCGGACGCTGGAGCCTGGGTTCAGGCCGGGGAGTATTTTCCATGGAGGCCCGGCGGCGACAAACGGTGCGATGGTGCGTCGTGACGAGACGACGTCGGCGTTGCAGCATCATGTGGACCGGCTGATTCGGAACTACCGGGTTCGTGGTCACATTATTGCGAACATCAATCCGATTGGTGAGCCGTCGGCGCGGCCAGATGAGTTGACGCTGGACTGGTATGGGTTGGGGGAGGCGGACCTGGATCGGACGATCACCTCGTCGACGCTGCCGGGCAAGAATGTGTGGACGGTGCGAGAGGTGATTGAGCTGCTGGAGCAGACGTACACGCGGTCGATTGGTGTGCAGTACATGCACATTGACAACCTTGGGGTTCGGGAGTGGCTTCAGAAGCGGATGGAGACGACTCGGAACTCGGTGGGCCTGAGTCTGCGGGAGCAGATTCGTGTTCTGACGAAGTTGACGGACGCGGTGATTTTCGAGGAGTTTATTCAGAAGAAGTTTCTGGGTGCAAAGAGTTTTTCGCTGGAGGGTGCGGAGAGTCTGATTCCGCTATTGGACCTGACGATGGACAAGGCGGCGGATCAGGGGATTGTGGAGGTGGTGTTGGGGATGGCGCATCGTGGGCGGTTGAATGTGCTGCACAACATTGTGGGCAAGAGTGCGCAGCGGATATTCCGGGAGTTTGAGGATATTGATCCGAAGCTGTATCTGGGTGGCGGGGATGTGAAGTACCACCAGGGTTTTTCGGGCAAGTGGCTGAGTCGCACGGGTAAGAGTGTGCATTTGTCGCTTTGCTTTAACCCGTCGCACCTGGAGTTTGTGAACCCGGTGGCTCTGGGTCGATTGCGGGCGAAGCAGGATCGGGCGGACCTGGGGACGCGCGGTGAGCGGAGCATGTGTCTGCAGATCCACGGGGATGCGGCGTTTATTGGTGAGGGTGTGGTGCAGGAAACATTGAACCTGAGCAGTCTGGATGGGTATGCGACAGGCGGGACGCTGCACATCATTTTGAATAACCAGATCGGGTTTACGACCGGTCCTGATGATGCGCGATCGACGCGGTATTCATCGGATATCGCGAAGATGCTGCAGATCCCGATTTTCCATGTGAATGGTGAGAATCCGGAGGCGGTGGCGGCGACGGTGCGGCTGGCGATGGATTTCCGTATGGCGTTTAAGCGTGATGTGGTGATCGATCTGTACTGCTATCGGCGTCGGGGTCATAACGAGGCGGATGAGCCGGCGTACACGCAGCCGAAGATGTACAAGGCGATCCGTTCGCGGCCGTCGTTGCTTAAGTCGTATACCGAGGAGCTTGTGAAGCTCGAGGGTTTGTCGGCGGAGGATGCGGAGCGGGTTTCGAAGCGGCGGACTCAGGTGCTTGAGAAGGACCTGGATGAGTCGTGGGGTGCGAACTCGGCGCCGACGCATGATTTTGAGCTGACGGGGTTCTGGGGTGGTTATGTGGGCGGGACGGAGAAGACGGTGCCGGATGTGGAGACCGGGTTGCCGGTGGATGAGTTGAAGGGCTTGCTTAAGAAGCTCAACACGATGCCGGAGGGCTTTACGCATCACCCGAAGCTGCGTCGGTTTTTCGAGGCGCGGGACGGGATGATTGCGGGTGAGAAGCCGTTGGACTGGGCGACGGCGGAGGCGCTGGCGTTTGGTTCGCTGGCGGTGGGTGGTCATCGGGTGCGTTTGAGTGGTCAGGATTGTCAGCGGGGGACGTTCTCGCATCGTCATGCGGTGCTGCATGATGCCGAGACGGATGCGATTTATGAGCCGCTTAATGCGTTGTCGGAGGATCAGGCATCGGTCGAGATCTACAACAGCCCGTTGTCTGAGGTGGCGGTGCTGGCGTTTGATTACGGCTATTCGCTGGATTATCCGTCGGCGTTGGTGTGCTGGGAGGCGCAGTTCGGGGACTTTGTGAATGTGGCGCAGGTGATCATTGACCAGTTCATCGCATCGGCGGAGGACAAATGGCGGCGGTTGTCGAACGTGACGATGTTGCTGCCGCATGGTTTTGAGGGTCAGGGACCGGAGCACTCGTCGGCGCGGCTGGAGCGATGGCTGGTGTTGACGGCGGAGCACAACTTCCAGGTGGCGATGCCTTCGACGCCGGCGCAGTATTTCCATCTGCTTCGTCGTCAGGTGGTTCGGCCCTGGCGGAAGCCGTTGTTTGTGATGACGCCTAAGAGTCTGCTGCGGAACCCGGCGTGCACGAGTTCGCTGGAGGATCTGGCGGTGGGGACGTACCGTCGGTTTATCCCTGACGACCCGGCGATCGAGCCGGGAAAGGTGCGGCGGATTCTGTTGTGTTCGGGGAAGATTTATTACGAGCTGCTGGCACGTCGTGAAGAGGGTGGGCATGAGGACGTGGCGATCTGCCGAGTGGAGCAGTTTTATCCGTTCAAGGACCCGATGTTCTTTGAGATGCTGGAGGCTTATCCGGCGGAGACGCCTGTGACTTGGGTGCAGGAGGAACCGGAGAACATGGGGGCGTGGCCATTTATGAAGAACCGGTTCCCGGGTCGGATCCATGATCGTCATCCGTTTACGCATGTGAGTCGGTTGGCGTCGGCGTCGCCGGCGTCGGGGTCGAAGGCGGCGCACGAGTTGGAGCAGGAGGAGGTGCTGTCGCAGGCGTTTGCGGGGGCCCCGGTGCATGCGTGAGTGGGGGCTGCGGGGCGGGTGTTCGCAGTTGGGGTCTGGTGGGTAGTATGGGGTTAGAGTTGAGTCCGCCGTTGGAACAAGCAGGAGCCCTCGATATTGAGGGATGTGAGACATGGCCGTCGAACTGACCGTCCCCGAAGTGGGCGAATCGATTACTGAGGTTGAGATTGGCAAGTGGCTCAAGAGTGAGGGGGACGCCGTTTCGAAGGACGAGACGCTTTGTGAGATCGAGACGGACAAGGTGACGCTGGAGTTGCCTGCGCCGGCTGACGGGGTGGTTGGGAAGCTGCTGAAGAAGCAGGGGGAAGCGGCGAGTGTGGGGGATGTGATTGGTTATCTGGAAGAGGGGGGAAGTGGGTCGAAGTCGAAATCGGCGTCGAAGCCGAAGGCTGCGAAGGCGTCTGAGTCCTCGAAGAAAACCGCGTCCTCGAAGAAGGCGGAGCCTGCGAAGGCATCATCTGATACGGCTGATTCGAGTGGGAATGGGGCGGCGAAGTCGGAGCGGGAGGCGGCGCAGAAGGCGGATGGCAAGCTGGTGATGCCGGCGGCGCAGGTGCTGCTGGAGAAGCACGGGCTCACGGCGTCGGAGGTCGAGGCGACGGGTCCGGGAGGTCGGTTGCTCAAGGAGGATGTGCTGGCTCATGTGGCGGGTGGCAAGCCTGAGATCAGTGCGCCTCCCCCGCCGGCGTCATCCTCATCGTCGTCTCAACGGTCATCGGAGACCGGGGCAGCGTCGTCGAAGGCAGATTCTTCGTCGAAGGCGGCTTCGAGTTCGGGGGAGTCGGATGCGTTGGAGGAGGTGGTGCCGATGACGCCTCTGCGGCGTCGGGTGGCGGAGCATCTGAAGAATGCGCAGAACACGGCGGCGCTGCTGACGACGTTTAATGAGATTGACATGTCGGCGGTGATGGCCCTTCGGAGTCAGTACAAGGAGGGGTTTGAGAAGAAGCATGGGGTGAAGCTGGGGTTCATGTCGTTTTTCGTGAAGGCGGCGATTGATGCGCTTCGGCAGATTCCTGCGGTGAACGCGGAGATCCGGGGGACGGACATTGTTTATAAGAATCACTATGACATCGGGATTGCGGTGTCGGCTCCGAAGGGGCTGGTGGTGCCGGTGTTGCGGCGGGCGGAGCGGATGAGCTTTGCGGATATTGAGAAGGGGATCGGGGATCTGGCGGCGCGGATCAAGGCGAACCAGTTGAAGATCGATGAGATGCAGGGTGGGACGTTTACGATCACCAATGGTGGGATTTTCGGGAGTCTGCTGTCGACGCCTATTGTGAACTACCCGCAGTCGGCGGTGCTGGGGATGCACGCGATTCAGGAGCGGCCGGTGGCGGTGGACGGGCAGGTGGTCGTGCGGCCGATGATGTATGTCGCGCTGACGTATGACCATCGGCTGATTGATGGTCGTGAGGCGGTGACGTTCTTGGTGCGGATGAAGCAGGTGCTTGAGGACCCGTCGCGGATGTTGTTGGAGGCTTGAGGTGGGGGAGAGTCCTGAAGAGATCCGTGGGGAGGCTCAATCAGATGAAATGCCTCGGGTAGTCAAGCAACGTGCGCATCGACGGCGACTACGCATCACTCTCAAGGTCTTTGGCGTAGCTATTGGGGGCTTTCTGGTGTGGCCAGTTGGTCGTGCATTGACAGGTGAAACCGAGCCTTGGGATAGTCCCACCTACTGGTATTGGATTTTATGCTTCATTAGCGGCCTTCTGGCGGGTTCTCAGTTTCGGCGTCGTTTATTCGTAGGTGGATTTCTTGCGTTGCTTGGGCAGGTTCTCTACATGCAAGCTGTCTATCTCCCCAGTCTTCCTGGGGGAGATCCTGTCATTCTCCCAGCCTATATCTCGGTACCGTTATTCGCGGGGATACCTGTTATGGTTGGCATGTTTATCGGAGCGTTGATCTTCTGGGCGGTATTGAGCGTTTACCCAAGTTCTCGAAGTTAGAGGCTCTGCCTCTGGATATGGATGCTGTGATGAGTGATCAGACACACGATCTCTTGGTGATTGGTGCGGGGCCGGGTGGTTATGTGGCGGCGATACGGGGGGCGCAGCTGGGGTTGGATGTGGCTTGTGTGGATGAGCACGAGGCGCTTGGGGGGACGTGTCTGCGGGTGGGGTGTATTCCGTCGAAGGCGCTGCTGGAGTCTTCGGAGCATTTTGAGGTGGCGGGGCATCATCTGGGGGATCACGGGGTGAGGGTGTCGGGGGTGGAGTTGGACCTGGGGGCGATGATGGCGCGGAAGGACAAGGTGGTGGGGAACCTGACGAAGGGGATCGCGGGGCTGTTTAAGAAGAACAAGATCACGCGGTATCACGGGCGGGCTGCGTTTAACGAGGATCGGACGGTGTCGATTTCTTCGGGGAAAGATGACGGGGCAGTGGTGCGGGCGGAGAACTATCTGATTGCGACGGGTTCTACGCCTATCTCGCTGCCGGGGGTGGACCTGGGGCATGCGCGGATTGACACGTCGACCGAGGCGATTGCTTACGAGGATGTGCCCAAGACGATGGCGGTGATCGGGGCGGGGGCGATCGGGTTGGAGTTGGGGTCGGTGTGGCGGCGGCTGGGGGCTGAGGTGACGGTGATCGAGTATCTGGATTACATCCTGCCGGGGATTGATCGGGAGATCGCGGATGAGGCGCAGAAGGTGTTTACGAAGCAGGGATTGGCGTTCATGCTGGGGTCGCGGGTGACTGGGGCGATGGGCAAGCCTCACAATGTGACGGTGCAGGTGGAGGGGCGTGATCCGTTGACGTTTGATCGGGTGCTGGTGGCGGTGGGTCGGCGGCCGAACACGGAGGGGTTGAATCTGGAGGCGGTTGGGCTGAGTGTGGATGATCGGGGGAAGATCAAGACGGACTCGCACTTCGAGACGTCGGCGGATCATATTTACGCGGTCGGCGATGTGATTGCGGGGCCGATGCTGGCGCACAAGGCGGAGGAAGAGGGGGTGGCGTGTGTGGAGCACTTGGTGACGGGGGCGTCGCACATCGATTACGACGCGATCCCGGCGATTGTGTACACGGAGCCGGAGATTGCTTCGGTGGGCAAGACGGAGCAGCAACTGGCGGAAGCGGGGGTTGAGTTCAAGAAGGGGGTGTTCCCGTTCTTGGGTAACGGGCGGGCGCAGGCGATCAATGCGGCGGGCGGGCGGGTGAAGATTCTGGCGGACGCGACGACGGATCGGCTGCTGGGGGTGCACATCATCGGGCGGTCGGCGGGGGACCTGATCGCTGAGGCGGCGGTGGCGATGGCAATGCATGCCTCGGCGGAGGACATCGCCCGGGCACCCCATGCGCACCCGACGCTGGCTGAGGCGTTGAAGGAGGCGGCGTTGGGGGTGGATGGCCGGACGATCCATATGTGATGAGATTGGTGGCGGGGTGGTTATACTCTTGGTTGCTTAGACCTTGTGCTTGAAGCGAAGGAACGCCATGAGTCGATTTGTCCTGCTGTTAAGTGCGTCGCTGATGATTCTGGTGGCTGGTTGTGCGGGTGGTCCATCGACCTATCGGCAGCCGAAGATTATTCCTGAGGGGGCGGTGCCGATTCTCCGTCAGCACGTTGGGGAGGTTGGTGGCCCGGCGTTCCCGGGGTTGTATGTGATTCGGACGCAGCGTGGTTTTGACAACGCGGGTCTGGTGCGGCCGGATCGGTTCCAGGTAGATTTTGCATCGGATATGGTGTTGTTGTTTGCTGTGGGGAACGTGAGTGAACGTGGGCACTGGGCGCGGATTGAGTCGGTGCTTGCGAAGGATGGGGAGTATGTGGTGCGGTGTCGGTACAACTCGCCGGGCGGGGTTCCGGCTCAGGGTCGGTATCGCCCGTTTGCGATGGTGGTGGTTCCCCGGAGTGATATTACGGAGGCCCGGCCGGTGTTATTGAGGTCGCGGGGGTTGCAGCCGCCCGGGGGTTATTGAGTCATTGATCTTTGTAGAGTCGGGTGGGGAGTTGGGCGCCTTCGGGCAATTCAATGACGACGCGGAAGCCGAGCATTTCGAGTTGTGTGTTGGGGGGTGGGGTTCTTCGGTCGCCCAGGCGTGAGTCGAAGACGGAGCAGGCCCAGGAACCGCCTTTGACAATGGGGGTGTTGTCGTCGGCGGTGGCCCATTCGGCGACGTTTCCGTGGATGTTGTAGAGGCCCCAGTTGTTGGGCGGGTAGGGTTCGACGCCTGTGCCGATTTCTGCGGTGAAGAGGTGGGCGTCCTCGGCTTCCCATTGGTAGCGGGTGGGGCTGTCGCCGATGGTGATGCCGTTAGCGGTGGCGCGGCCGGTGACGCGGACACCCCAGTGGAAGGGGGCTTCGGGGTCGGCGTTGGCGCGGGCTGCGTATTCCCATTCGGCTTCGGTGGGGAGTCGGTAGGTGATGCCTTCGCGTTGGGTGAGCCAGGTGCAGAAGTCGGTGGCTTCGGTGGCGCTGACGAAGACGACGGGGTGGCGGTCGGTCTGGTTGAAGGTCTGGCCTTCGACGGAGATGAGTGGGGGGCGTTTCCAGGGGAGAGCGTCGGCGACGGCCTGGTTTTGATCGGGTCCGGTGACGCCTTGCCGGGTCAGTTGGTCGCGGAGGAAGGCTTCGTACTGACCACGGGTGACCTCGAAGCGGCTGACGAGGATGGTTCGATCGACGCGGCCGGAGCGGCGGAGTTCGGTGTCGCTGATGCCGTCGGTGGGGTCGGGTCGTCGGGTGGCGTGTCCCATGGCGACGTCTCCGCCTTGGAGGGCGACGAAGGTCATGCCGAGGGTGTTGCGTTTGCCGTCGGCGAGTCTGACGGCGGCGGCTTCGGTGGCGGCGAGAGGGAGGAGGTCGTTGATGGAGGTCCAGCGGGCGACGTGCTGCTGTGCTTTGTCTTCGATGGCCGCGACTTGATCGGGGAGGGTGTCGATGAAGGCGGGCAGGGTTTCGGATGAAGGTGTGTGGCTGAGTGCCTGGTTGTTGAGGTTGGCGAATAGTAGTTCGAGGTCGTGGCTGATGGCGTTGATGGTGCTTCGGTGTTGTTTGAGCGTGTCCCAGGTGGGCCCGCCGAAGTCGGCGAAGAAGTCGCCGGTCTCGTTGAAGGTGTCGTTGAGACGTGACATTGTGCTGCTGAGTGCGGCCAGAGCGGAGAGCTGGGTCTGGTCCATGGCCTGCCCGGCGTAGGCGAGGTCGGCGACGGCGTCGGCGGTGGTGCGTAGGTTCGTGGCGAGGGTGTTGGCGCGGGCGTAGTTGCGTTGGTCGTCGCTGGTGGCGGCGCTGGCTTGCTGGGCGAGTGCGTTGCCGAGTTGCAAGAGGCCGGGGGCGGCGTCGGCGGCGCCTGTTGCGGCGGTGGCGGTTTGCCAGAGTTTGGTGGCGTCGTTGACGGCTTGTTGGGTAGGGGTGCGTTGTTGAGTTGCGCGGGTGATTTCGGAGTTGACGCCTTGGAGCAGGTCCTGAGCTTGAGCGTATGAACTTGCGGCATCGGTGAAGAGGGTGGGTCGGTCTTCGAGGGGTCGGTCGCCAGATTCGGCCTGGTCGATGAGGGCTTGTGCCTGGTTGGCTTTGGCGAGGGCGGCGCGGCCGGACTCGACGTAGGGGAGGTAGCCTTCGGGGTCGTTGATGGCGCGGCGGCTGGCGGCGAACTGTTCGGCGGCCTGGCGGGCGCTTTCGCGGGCTTTGGCGATGCGGGCGATCTGGTCGCCTATGTCGGCGACGAGGTTGGGGTCGTTGAGGAGGTTGCCGGCGGTGTTGATGACGGCGGTGGCGTCGTCGAAGCGCTGGTCGCTGGCGAGTCGTGTGGCGTACTGGATGAGACCGTCGACGGCGGCGAGTCCGGCGGGTTCGGACAGGTTGTGGTCGTTGGCGAAGCTCAGTGCCTCGGCGTAGCGTTGGCGGGAGGCGTCGAGTTGGTCGATGCTGAGGTTGGCCGAGGCGTGGCTGAGCATGGCGAGGTAGGTTGCCTGGGCTAGGCGCTGGTCGCGGTCACCCTTCCAGGCGGGGACCAGGCTGAGGGGATGGCTGGATGAGGCGCGGGCGGCGGTTAGTTGCTCGAGTGCCTGGGCGGTTTGCCCCTGCTCGACGCTGGTTTGTGCCTCGGTGATGGCGCGGTCGGTGGAGGCGGTGACGGATTGCTCGTAGACGTAGAGACCTGCGGGGGCACCGGCGGCGACGGCGAGGACGGCGGCGGCGATGGTGATGTTGCGGGTGCGACGTTGGCGGTTACGGGTTTTCTGTTCGGCCCATGTGTTGGTGGTGCGTTTGACGGCTTCGAGTGCTTCGGCGTCGTTGCTGAGGATCTGGAGGGCTTTATTCCACTGGGCGATGGCGAGTTTGGGTTTGTCTGCGTCTTCGAGGGATTGCGCTTCGGTTCGTATCGGGGCGAGTTTGGCTTCGAGGGCTTCCCAGGCTTCGGCGTCGATCTGGATGTTGCGGTCCCAGTCGTAGTCTTCGCGGAGTGAGCGGATGCCGGTCATGGCTGAGGCCATGCGGCCGGCCTTGCGGTCGGCGGTGGCTTCCTGGTAGCGGCGGCGGTGATCTTCTTCCTGCTGCTTGATCTGTTGGCGGATCTTGTTGGCTTGCGGGTGTTCGGCGTCGATGCGAACCAGTCGCTGCCAGGCCTTGGCGGCTTCGGGGTAGCGTTTGCGTTCGAGGGCGAGGTTGGCGTTGTTCTGGGCGAGTTCGAGTTCCGAGCGGTAGAGGGCCTGCTGGATTTTTGAGAGGACGAGTCGGAGTTCGCGGGAGGCGGGCGCGAGCTCGAGGGCTTGCCTGGCGGCGAGACCGGCTTCGCGGAACTTTCTGGCCTTGAAGGCCTGATCGATGGTGCTGCGGAGGCGTGCGATCTCGGTGCGTTTTTCGCTGGCTTCGGACTCGATGGCGTCGAGTTCAGCGTGGAGATAGCCGGAGTCCTTGCCTTGTCGGGCGATGGCGACGGCTTCGTCGAAGTCGGCCTGTTCGAGGAATCCGCGGGCCTTGCGGACGGACTCTTCGGCCTGGTGGTATTTCTCGATGCTGATCCCGCAGGCGAGGCAGAACTTGGTGCCGACGTGGTTCTCGACGGAGCAGGAGGGGCAATCCTCGAACATGCCGGCGCCGCAGTTGCGGCAGAAGCGGGCGTCGATTTTGTTGAAGGCGTCGCAGCTTGTGCAGACCATCGCGCTGGTGGTCGAGGTGGTGACGTTGGTCGCTGTGCCCTGGGCGGGGGCGAGGATGTCGAGTTCGGCGATGAACTCGTCCATGGTCGGCTGTCGTTTGTCGGGGTCTTTCTGGAGGGCGTGCTCGAAGGCGGGTCGGATGGCGGGGTCGAGCTGGTCGAAGTAGATGGTGTCCGGCATTTCGCCGGTGATCATCTGGTAGGCGGTTTTGGCGAGGGCGAAGATGTCGGAGCGTTGGTCGACGCGTTTGGAGTCGCTACGCTGCTCGGGGGCCATGTAGGCGGGGGTGCCGATGCCCTGGCCGGTGAGTGAGAGGTCGAGGGCATCGTCGCGGCGGGCGATGCCGAAGTCGACGATCTTGGGGGTGGCGTCGGCGTCGAGGATGATGTTGGAGGGTTTGACGTCGCGGTGGACGATGCCTTTGCTGTGGGCGTAGGCGAGTCCCTTGGCGACGGGCTTGAGGATGGCGAGGGTTTCTTCGAGTGAGAACTTTTCTTTCTCGGCGATCTTCTTTTCGAGGTCGCCGCCGGAGAGGAACTCCATGACGATGTAGGGGCCTTGTTCGTCGGAGCCGAGTTCGTAGATGCTGACGATGTTGCGGTGGTTGAGGGCTGCGACGGACCGGGCTTCGCGGAAGAAGCGGTCGATGCCGGTGCGTGAGCGCAGCGCGACATCGTTGAGGCGTTTGATGGTGACTTCGCGTTGGAGTTGGAGGTCGAGGGCTTTGACGACCACGCCCATGCCGCCTTGGCCGATGGTGGCGAGAACCTTGTACTTGTTGCTGATGACGGTGCCGACGATGCCTTTGCCGGCGGGTTGTTCCTCGGGGACGATGCTCATGCCGGGCATGGCGGCGGTGAGTGGGTCGTCGCTGGTGGGGGTGGCGGACGAGGGCGGGGTATCAGCTGTCGGGGTGTCCGACGGGGATGCACCCTGCCCGAGGTCTTGGGGCCCGGCGGTGGGCTGGCTGCCCTGGTCCGCGGGCTCGGGCGTCTGAGGGCTCAGGTTGTCGGGTTGGTCCGGCATGAGCGTGCTTGTCCATCCCCTACGAGATACGTGGTCCTTTATCCCACTCCCTTATGTCAAGGTAGTGAGCAAAGGGGGTCCGGGCAAGGATTTGCGTATGAATGGGGGGAGATCACATCATGCCGATACGGATCGTGCCGTCTGGGGAAGTGTTCTCGATCCAGGCCGATGGCCGGGGGTCGATCCAGCCGGGTCGGGAGACTTCGATACGGATTTTCCTGCCGGGCACGACTCTGGCGACGAGGGGCTGGTCGGGGCCTTGGTAGGTCTCCCAAGGGCCAGCGTTGACGCGGACTCGTGCTCCGGCCAGAGGTTCGTGGGTGAACTGGGCTTCGACGTGGATTTTGACGGTGGCTGTGGCGCGGTTGATGGGCGTCACGGCCGCCATGGCTGCTTCTAAAAGGTTGTACATGCGGATGCCTCCCAGCATCACCTGATCAAACCACCAACAAACGCAGGTGTGTCTCTTCTTCCATCTCTGTCGACCTCGATCAGCGACACGAGCGGGGGCGTCGCTGGCGCTTATCCGGGTCAGGATACGCACCGAGGGGTTGGGTCATGCGCCCGAGATGCTATTTTGACGATTCGGCGGGCTCTTGCCAGTGGTTTTTGGCGTTCTGGGGAGAATTTCTTTTCGTCGCGATACTGCTTGTGCTTCGGGAGGTGAATCGTAGGGGCTTGAGCGTGTTGAGGATTCTGCTGGCGGGAAGGTGGTGGGTTGTGATAAGTTAAGGCTTTGACTGGCCCAGTTTTACGCTGCGGGTTACGGTTTCACCCTCGTTGCCAGGTCTGGTGGCGTTGTTCAGGTTTCATCCCATGCTGGCTTTGGCTGGCCCAGAGAGGATTGTTCCGTGGCTGAAGTCGTTCTGACGAACATCGAGAAGGTCTATCCCGGGGGTTTTCTGGCGGTCAAGGGGATTGACCTGCATATCAACGATGCGGAGTTCATTGTGCTGGTTGGTCCTTCGGGGTGTGGCAAGTCGACGACGCTTCGGATGGTGGCGGGTCTTGAGGAGATCACGGGCGGGACGATTGCGATCGGGGATCGGGTGGTTAATGATGTTCCGCCTAAGGATCGTGACATCGCGATGGTGTTTCAGAACTACGCGTTGTATCCGCACATGAGTGTGTACAAGAACATGGCGTTTGGGTTGAAGCTGCGGAAGTTCCCGAAGGTGGAGATTGACCGTCGGGTGCAGGATGCGGCGAGGATCCTGGGGATCAGCCATCTGCTGGAGCGTAAGCCCAAGGCGTTGTCGGGCGGCCAGCGGCAGCGTGTCGCGGTGGGGCGAGCGATCGTGCGTGATCCGGCGTGCTTTTTGTTTGACGAGCCGCTCTCGAACCTTGACGCCAAGTTGCGTGTGGAGACGCGTGCGGAGTTGAAGCGGCTGCACAAGCGGCTGAACACGACGACGATTTACGTCACGCACGATCAGGAAGAGGCGATGACTTTGGGTGATCGTGTGGTGGTGATGTCGGATGGGTTGATCCAGCAATGCGACACGCCCTTGCAGGTCTACAACCACCCGGTCAATCGGTTTGTGGCGGGTTTTCTCGGGACCCCGCCTATGAACTTCGCGGAAGGCAAGCTGGTGGAGGAGGGCGGATGGCCGCACTTTGAGGGGGATGGTTTGAAGTTCCCGCTGGATGAGAATCAGGCGGAGCGTTGCCGGGAGAAGGTGGGATCGAGTGTGACGCTGGGGTTGCGGCCGGAGGGGATGTTCCTGCATCCGCAGCACTCGGCAAACGATGAGGCGAAGACGGGGAGTTTCAAGATCGACGTCATCGAGCCGCTGGGGAACACGATGGACGTGTATCTCTCGACGACCAGCGGGTTGCGGATGACCGCGCGGATCGCTGCGGAAGAGTTGGATGAGGGGGCGGATGTGAAGGTTTACTTCAACCTGCAGAAGGCTCATCTTTTCGAGCCGGGGGACTACGGGGTGAATCTGACGCTGCCGGAGGGGGTTGGGGTGGGGGTTTAGGAATGACTTTTAGCCTTGACTGGCGGTCAAGGGGTTGTTTTTCTTGCCCGATAGAATCAACTAGTCTACAATCTAGTTGATTGGAGTGTCATCGTGGAGCAGATCGGGCTTTTTCAGGCGAAGACGCACTTGTCGCAGATCGTGGACCAAGTTCAGAAGAGTGGTCGCGCGGTGACGCTGACCCGACGCGGCATTCCGGTTGCCGAGATCCGGCCGCTAGCTGAAGAATCTGAGATGACCCGCGAGCAGGCCTTTGAAGCGATCCGCCAGATGCGGTCTTCCATGCCTCGTATTAGTGCCGTGGAAATCCGTGAAGCGATTGATGAAGGCCGGATGTGAAGTCGGCTGCTGTTCTTCTCGACGCCTCTGCGACGCTTGCCTGGTTGCTGGATGACGAGGCCGGTGGGCCTGCCTATGACGCGCTGCTGTCGGGCCGTGAGCTGTTAGCCACTTCGCTCTGGCAACTTGAAGTGGTCAACGCGCTGCTCAAGCGTGAGCGTCAGAAGAGGCTAAGCCGAGGTCAGGTCGATCGGCTGCTGCGCCAGCTTGATGCTCTGGGCGTCCGCATTCTTCCCGATCCTGACCCTCGCTCGCTTGTCGGCCTGGCAGAGCTTGCTCGTCCGCATCAGTTGTCCTCGTACGACGCGAGCTATCTCGACGCCGCGTTGACTCATGGGCTTGCGCTAGTAACCGAGGACAACAACCTCCGGCAGGCGTGTCGGGCGTTGGGTGTGGCGTTATTGAGTCCGGGCTGAGGTGGATCGGTTGTTGGTCGCTTCGAGTTGCGTGAGTTCTAGTTGACTGCGAGGTCATGCATCGCCAGCGCACACAACACCTTCATACTCACCGTTAGCGTTCCGTCGGCGTAGTCGTACTCGGGTGTGTGGAGGCTGGGGTAGTCGGATTTTTCGGGGGGTTTGACGCCTACGAAGGCGAAGCAGGCGGGGACTTGTTGGGCGTAGAAAGAGAAGTCTTCGGCACCCATGACCGGATCGTCCATGAGGGCGACGTTGGCGTCGCCCAGGGCGAGTCGGGCGACGCGGAGCATGGTGTCGGTGGCGGCGGGGTCATTGATGGTTGGGGGGTAGCCGTCGAGGGTCTGGAGTTCGGCGGTGCAGCCGTGGGCGGCGGCGGTGTGTCGGGCGATCTCGGCGATGCGCTGGCCGATGCGTTCGCGTTCGGCGAGGTCGAAGGTGCGGGCGGTTCCGCTGAGGGTGGCGGTGTGGGGGATGACGTTGACGGCGCCTTCGCCGGCGTGGAGCGTGGCGACGGTGACGACGGCGGGGCGCGTTGGCTGGGTTGAGCGTGAGACGATGGTCTGGAGGGCGGTGACGGTCGCGGCGGCGGCGGGGATCGGATCGCGGGCCTTGTGGGGCGATGCAGCGTGACCGCCTTGGCCGGTGATGGTGATGCGGAAGCTGAGGGTGGCGGCCATCATGGGGCCGGGGAGGGTGCGGAGCTGGCCGATGTCGGTATCGGTCCAGCCGTGGAGGCCGAAGATGGACTCCACGGCGCACCCGCCGACGGCTTCGGTGAGGACGCCGGCTTCGACCATGCGCTGGGCCCCGGCCCCGGCTTCCTCCGCGGGTTGGAAGATAAGTTTGATGGGACGGGGCAGGGCTTCGGGGTGCTCGCGGGCCAGGTCGGCGAGGGCGTGGGCAGTGCCGAGGAGGGCGGCGGTGTGGCCATCGTGTCCGCAGGCGTGCATGAGGCCGGGGGTCTTCGAGGCGTAGGGCAGGCCGGTGGCCTCGGTGATGGGCAGGGCGTCCATATCGGCGCGGAGGGCGATGGCCTTGGCGGCGGGGTCGTGGTGGTCGCAGCGGATGACGCCTACGACGCCGGTTTCGGCGAGTCCGGCGGTGAAGGGGATGCCTGCGGCCTTTAGCTCGCGTTGAACGACTTCGGAAGCGTAGGTTTCCTGATAGGCGAGTTGGGGGTGGGCGTGGAGGTCGTGGCGCAGCTCGATCATCCGAGGGATTAGGCTGTTAATCCTGGAGGAGAGGTCGCTGGCGGTGTTTTTTGGGGCCTTTGATATTGGCATGGGTGCATCATAAATGACGGATGGCATCAGCCACGCAAAAAGGGCTGGCCCACGACGGTAACGGGCGTAGACTCGTGTGAACGCTGTTTACTTTATGGGGCCCTGAACCCGAGGAGTGGAAAGATGGTCAAGATGATGCTGTCGTGCGGTGCTTTGTTGGTCTGTGTATCGGTGATGGCTGGGTGCGAGACCATGGCGGTCAGCGACCAGGCGACGGCTGATGCCCAGTACGGCAGCGCGGTCGAGGCGTTCAACGCCCGGACGTGGAGTAACGAGATGGACAGTGAGAACTTCTAAGGAACGGTCGTCGGGTCAGGAATAGAAGCCATCCGGTCGATGTTGGGTTCAAGACGAGCGGGCTTCCCGCCTGTAGTATGAAACTGTCTATGACCCAGTGGCTGACCCAGTCTGTGTTGATTCTTAGTCTGCTCGTGAGCGGGGTGCTGTTCCCGTGCTCGGCGGTAAAGGCGGTCTCGGCCTCGGCCAACACGGAATCGTCGTGCTGCTGCGCGTTGACGTGCGGGTGTGGCACGAGTTGTCAAGCTCAGAACGCGCCATCGAATCTTCCTATTGAGGATGCGCTGCCAGCGGTCCCGGCGCAGGAGACCTTGAAGGTTCCCGCGTTGTTTCCGGCGTGGATTGCTCCAGTACTACCCGATGCAGTTTGCGGAAGCTGGGTTCTCGAGTCGCTCCGCCCCTCCGACTCACCGGTTCGGGCTTCTCTCTGCGTCTGGCGTCACTAGCGCAGTCTCTGCGTGGCTGTCCTGTGCGCTGCGCATTTCCCAGATAACAACTCTCTGTCTCGGTAGCCTCATGCCGTGTCGTGTAACCGGCGGGGTACTCAATCACGTTTTATCTGACTTAACTCTTTTGGAGATTCCCATGAAGACTTTTTCGATGATCGCCTCGGTCTCGATGCTCGCTTTGGTGTTTGGTCTGGCTGGTTGCAAGTCTTACGACTCGAGTGCTGAGGAAGTGATCCTCAGCAGTGAGACCAAGGCGTGCGGCCACGAGACGCAGTGCTCGAGCTGCGCTGTCAAGGAAACCAAGAAGGCGTGTGCGGCTGGCTGCACCAAGAGCTGCTGCGCCCCTGAGTAATCCAGAAGATAAGGAGGCCTGCGATGCGAGCCTTCCCCATGTTGGTTGCTTTGATTCTCAGTGTTGCGTTGCTCACGGGCTGCGCGATGACGGGTTCGTCGGATGCGGGCGGTTCGCCTGCTGAGGACGCCCGGGTGATCCAGGCCGAGCGGTTCACGCTCTATGCGCTTGGGCTGAGTTGTCCGTTGTGCGCGCACAATCTCGACAAGACCCTGCTCGAGATCGACGGCATCGAGTCGGCCGAGGTTAATCTCGCTGATGGCTCGGTGATCGTGCGGATGCGGCCGGGTACGAGTGTGACGGTGGGCGAACTCCGGCGGATGGTCGAGGGTAGCGGGTTTACCTTCGATCGCGTCGAGACGCCCACGGGGACCTGATTCCCCTCACGTCCCGGGTTAACGCCCGGGGCGTGTCTTTGAATCGATTAATATGGAGTCTTGTTATGCGACGTCTCGCTGTCTGTGTGCTGGCTATTCCGCTGATGATGCCCGCAATGAGTGAGGCTCAGGAAGCAATGAACACGCCGGCGGCGACGCAGCCCGGCGTGGGGCGAACGGTCGTCCGTGAGCGTGCGTGGTGGCACAGCTTTGATGACGGCACGGATCTCCTGCATGTTGGGACCGATGTGACTTACGGCCTCACGAAGGACTTCTCCGTCAACCTTCATGTTCCGTTTGTCGTCGAGTTGAATGACCCCGGCGACAACGAGGAGGGCTTCGGCGACCTGCACGTCATGGGCAAGTACCGGTTCCTGCTCCACAACCCCGGTCCGGTCGATACGCTCCGCGCGTCGGCGCTGTTTGGGGTCGATATCCCGACCTATGACGATGACCAGTCAAGCGATGCGTTCAACTCGATGGTTGGTGTGGTGGCCACGCGGATTCATGGGCGGCATGGCGTCAATGGATCGCTCCGCTACAAGCTCAACTACGACGGTCAGGCGAGTCCTGAGCTGCCCGGCGGGTCGAAGGCGGACACGCTATGGACTGAGGGGGCCTACCTGTACCGGTTGACGCCTGGGGAATACACCGCGGAGACGACTTTCAGCACGTACCTGGTGTTTGAGTCGAGTCTGGTGTACGAGACGAACGGCGATGCGCATCTGTGGGTAGCCCCTGGTTTTCTGTACGAGGCTCAGTCGTGGGCGGCGGGGGTGTCGATCATTCTGCCCGCCTGGCAGGACCTGGATCATCGACCTGATCTCGATGTCGGGATCGGGTTTGATCTCCGCTTCCTGTTCTGATTGCAGCGGATGAGCCGATTATTGACAATGTGTCCGTGTCCACCCTTGATCCCTCGATGTTTGAAGGTCTCGACGTTGAGGTCAGCTTCGATGCGCCTCTTGGTCCGCTGACGTGGTACCGCGTGGGCGGTTCAGCGGAAGCGTTGGTCGATCCGCGCTCGATCGAGTCTCTAGGCGAACTGCTCCGGCGATGCCACGCCTCGAAGATCGCGGTTCGGGTGCTGGGGAGTGGGGCGAATCTGCTGGTTGCTGACGAAGGGGTGCCGGGCGTGATCGTGCGTCTATCGAACCCTGCCTTTAGACAACTCAAGGGGCTCGATCGCCGAGATGGGCTGATCGCTGTAGGCGGTGGCTACGACCTGATGCGACTGGTGAATGAGACGACCCGGGTCGGTCTTGGCGGGCTGGAAGGACTCGCTGGTGTGCCAGCTTCCATCGGCGGGGCGGTGCGTATGAATGCAGGAGGGGCGTATGGTCAGATCAGCGATGTGGTGGCCTCGGTCCTGGTGATGGATGATCGTGGTCAGACCCGGCGCATTGCGCGAGATGACATCGCATTCGGTTACCGGCGATCGGGTATCACGGAGCTGGTCATTATTGAGGTCGAGCTGCAACTAGAACCTGCTGAGGCAGTGAGTCTAATCCAGCGAAAGAAAGAGGTCTTCGCGCGGAAGAAGTATGAGCAGCCTTTTGGTGCAGCGACATGTGGCTGCGCGTTTAAGAATCCGACAGACGATCAGGGGCAGCCCTGCGACTCTGCTGGTCGGTTGATCGATGCCTGTGGGCTCAAGGGCTACCGATTGGGTGGGGCGGTGGTTTCTGATCGGCACGCCAACTTCATCGCTGCGGAGTCGGGAGCCTCTGCTGATGACCTGATCCGGCTGATCGATCACGTTCAGCGGGAAGTTGCTGAGCAGACCGGCGTCCACCTGGTTTGCGAGGTGGTGATCTGGCCTTGAGGACTCAGCGCTCGGGCTCTTCAAGAAGCGTGTACAGCACGTTATCAACGAACTCGGGTGACTTGGTGAGACCCAGGTGATCGCTGAAGAGGAAGGTTACGCTGGTCCAGTCGATCGGCGACCGCAGCCTCGGCGACCACTCTCCGCCGACACGTTCGTCCATCAACGCTGAGCTGCGCAGGACGGTGCCGTCACCCTGATAGGAGCGGTGAACGCGCAGCTCACCGGTCTCCGGATGAATCGACAGCACAGCGCTGGTCTTGCGTGAGTCGGCGGCGTAGAGGTGCAGGTCGAGTCCCTCGGGCCGCTCGGCTGGCTGATCGATGGCGTCGTGGAACCGGCGGGCTCGTTCGAGACACTTTCGAGCGTGGAGATCGGCCAACGCAAGGCGCTGCTCGCGTGTCTTGATCTCGGGCAACAGCCATTGAAGAACCTTGTCCTGCTTGGGATCGAACAGGCCCCAGCCGTGCTTCTTCCAGAAGGCCACATCGTAGATTGTGTCCACTGGGTCCTGCGTGACCGCATCGACGTACGCGCCGTGGCGCGGCCGAGGCATGAGCTGATAGACCGACGGCATCGTTCCCAACACAGCGGAGGGATAGTCCTTCCACCACAGCGGGAGTTTGGCGCCGTCGTTGAGTTGAATCACGGACAAGGCTGATCCTGCATTGGGCGTGCCGACGAGGATCACGCGATCAATGTGCTTTGCGCCAGCCCAGGTGACTTCGGGCGTCGAGCCGTCTTGAGGAAGGTCCGCATCGCCGTAGCGGAGCATGTAGCGGGTGACCAGTCCGCCCATGGAGTGTGCGACGATGTCGAACTTCACGTCGGCGTCTTTGATGCCGTAGTCGCGCTCGTAGAGGGATTGCACCAGCGATCGTTTTTCCTCGATGAACGCCATGAGTGCGCGCGCACTCTCGACGTTGTCACGACGCCAGTCGTAAGGGAACTGGAAGCAGGTGTAGTGGTCAGTCCCGTAGTCGATGGCGTTGGCTTCGGCGAGTTGTTCATCGCGGTAGCCCCCGACGCCGAGGGTCTGAAGGATGTCGATGTAAGCCCCGAGCATCAACGGCAATCGGAAGAGGCGAACCTGAACTGTTTCGAGTGCGCCATCAACACGTACGCTGGTATCAAGCTCGCGCAGCGGGCCCGGGCCCATCGGGTGAGCGACGAGTCGTGCCCCCTCGGACGACATCGGATTGGCGTAGTCCCCGCTGAAGGCACCCCAGACCACCTTGCCGGTGGCATCATCCACGAGTCGTGAGCCGAGGATCCCTGGGATGACGATGACCGGGTTGCGGTCGGGGCCGTGATGCATTGCGGTGGGGGTGTAGATTTCCGCGAGCATTGGGCGCTCTCGCGAGCAGCCGATCAGCGTGAGGGCTGGCAGGATCAGGAAGATCAGCAGTAGCGGTCGTGTCATGGTGCTCCCATTGGAGGGTCGATGATGGCTTCTCTGCACGAGATTCTGCCCACGCGGCCATTTGCCAGAATCTTGTCCGTATGCCATGATACGTGGCTCGACTAGACCCCTGACCCCTAAGCAGGCAGACCCAGAAGGAATGCTTTATGGCGATTCGGATTAAGGCACGCAACGGCGAAACCGCGGAGCAGATGCTCCGCCGCTTCAAGAAGCTCTGCGAGAAAGAGGGCCTGACCAAAGAGGTCAAGCGCCGCGCCTACTACGAAAAGCCCAGTGAGCGGAAGCAGCGGGCCCTCCGCAAGGCCGTGAAGCGCAGCACGCCGATGACGGGCAGCAAGCCGTCTCGTTCCTAAAAGCTTGCAAATAAGCCGCTTACTTACAATCGGCTTTCTCCCGAACTTCAAGCCCTTGAGCGATCGTAATATTCCTCCGGGGTTTTTGTTTGATCTTTAACAAGACAATCCGATCCTATGATAGGATGTATATGGGCCTGAGCGGTGCTCGGGCCCCTCCCCCCCCGTCCCGCCCCCCCCCTCCCCGCCCGAGGCTCGACGAGCCTCACCCGCTGGCTCTCGCCCTGCGGACCCCGAGAAGGATTCCGACCATGACCGCCTTCTGGCATCCCTGCCTCCTCGCCGTGACCCCATCCGCTGTGACCAGCACGCCAAGCCTGGCTGACCTCCCGCTGGCCTTTGTGATCGCCCCGATCGCTGGCGTGTTGGCACTGGTCTTCGCGCGGCTCTTTTATGGGTCGATCATGGCCAAGCCCGAGGGTGACGCCAGCATGATCCGGATCGCCGCTGCGGTTAGAGAAGGGGCCTATGCCTACCTCGCACGTCAACGGAATATCGTTCTGATCGTCTTCGCTGTGCTCATCGCTCTTCTGCTGGTGATGGCTCTCGTGATGGGCACGCACCAGGAGCTGACGCCCCTGGGTGTCGCCATCGCGGGGCTGTTTTCGGGTCTCTGTGGCTACTTCGGCATGAAGACCGCCACCAACGCCTCGGCGCGCACTGCCGCCGCTGCCCGCGAGTCGCTGAACGACGGTTTGCAGGTCGCCTTCCGTGCCGGTGCGGTCATGGGCCTGTGCGTCACCGGGTTCGCGCTGATCGATATCTCGGTCTGGTTCGCAGTGCTGTTTGTTGCCTTCGGCTCCGAGGGCCCGATCGGACTGGTCCATCTGACGACGGTTACGCTGAGCTTCGCGATGGGTGCTTCGCTGCAGGCGTTGTTCGCCCGTGTCGGTGGCGGGATCTACACCAAGGCCGCGGATGTTGGCGCTGATCTCGTTGGCAAAGTCGAAGCCGGGATCCCTGAAGATGACGCTCGCAATCCGGCGACCATCGCCGACAACGTGGGCGATAACGTCGGCGACGTCGCTGGCATGGGTGCGGACCTCTACGAGAGCTACTACGGGTCGATCCTGGCCGCGATGGCGCTTGCAGCCGCCGCGGCGATGCGTCTGAATCTCGACCTTCCAGCCGCAGCGGCTCTGGTCGTGGCCGCTCCTGCTGTCGCGGGCCTCGGCATTCTCTGCTCGATCGCGGCGATCTATATGGTTCGCGCCCGTGAGGGTGCGGGTTTTGCCGAGCTGCTGCGCTCGCTGCACACCGGCGTCTTTGCCAGCTCGGGGATGATCATCCTCGGCTCCTTCGCGCTGCTGCAGTGGTTGCTTGGTTCGATTGAGCAGGTCAGCGCTCTGGGGATCTGGGGGGCGATCGTCTCCGGGCTCGTGGCGGGTCTGGTCATCGCCCGAGGTACCGAGTTGTATACCTCCTATGAACACAGCCCCACCCGGCGCATCAGCAAGCAGGCCGAGACCGGCCCCGCGACGGTGATCATCGCTGGTATCGCTGAGGGCATGACCTCGACGTGGGTTCCGCTGCTGACGGTGGTGGTCGCGATCCTTCTCGCGTTCAACCTCGCTGGCGGGTCCGAAGAGTTCCTGCTGGGCGTGTTCGGTGTCGGTATTGCCGCCGTCGGGATGCTCGCGACGCTTGGGATCACCCTCGCGACCGACGCCTACGGACCGATCGCCGACAACGCGGGCGGGAACGCCGAGATGACCCACCAGCCCCCGCACGTCCGCGAGCGCACCGACATGCTCGACAGCCTTGGCAACACGACCGCCGCGACGGGAAAAGGCTTCGCCATTGGCTCGGCGGCGCTCACAGCGCTCGCGCTACTCGCGGCCTATGTCATCACGGTTCAGGCTGCATTAACTCAGCAGGTTCATACGCTGCCGATGACCGAACCCATCGCCGCCCAGATGGCCGCGGCGACTGATGGTCTCCAGCCGGGCGTCGTGAAGTTCGAGGGCGGCTACCTCGGCCACGGCCTGTTTCGCATTGTGGATCCCGGCACCGGCAAGGTGGATGCGGGCATGCTGCTCTCTCATCAGGACCGTCGTCTCATCGAGACGGCGCTCGACGCTGGCGACGCGCAGATCACCATCCTGCAGCACGGTAGTCGGCGCTTCTACGACGCCCAACTCACGATCGGGCCTGAGCTGTATGACTTCGAGGTTCTCCCGGCGAGCGCTGCCGACATCACCCAGCTCCTCGAGTTCTACGACGTCTCGATCATGAACCCCAAGGTTCTCTGCGGGCTGTTCATCGGCGTGATGCTGGTCATGGTTTTCTGCGCGATGACGATGAACGCCGTCGGCCGCGCAGCTTCGAGCATGATGATCGAGTGCCGCAGGCAGTTCGGGCTCATGAAGCAGGGCTTTGCCCTCGATGGCATGACGGAGGCCCAGATAGCTGATCCCAATCAGTGGCCCGATACCACCCAGTTCGAGGGCAAGCAGTACCCCGACTACGCCAGTTGTGTCTCGATCTCGACGACCGGGGCTCTCCGGGAGATGGTCATGCCCTCGCTGCTGGCCTTCTTCACGCCGATCGCGACCGGCCTGATCCTGGGTGTGCCCGGGACCATGGGTCTTCTCGCCGGAACCCTCGTCTGCGGCTTCGCCGTGGCCATCTTCATGGCCAACGCCGGCGGGGCATGGGACAACGCCAAGAAGTTCATCGAGACCGGCGAGCAGGGCGGCAAAGGCTCGGCTGACCATAAGGCCACCGTCGTGGGCGACACCGTTGGCGACCCGTTCAAGGACACCTCCGGGCCGTCACTGAACATCCTGATCAAGCTGGTCTCGATCGTCTCGGTGGTCTTTGCCGGTCTGATCGTCCGCTACAGTCCCGAGGTCTCTTCCTGGATCGGCCTGGGCTGATCGCGCCCGCTGTGCTCCGAACCACCCTACAATGACCCACCCGGGCCGGGAGGCCCGGGTTTTTCGTGCCCGAGACCCCGCGAGGAAGCGAGAACGCCCGCACTCATGACCGACGACCACGCCCAGCCATGCCCGTCAGACCCCGAAGAGCTCCTGGATGAACTCGAGGATGAGCCTTCCCCGCCCATCCGCAGGCTCTACCCCGATGCGCCGAGCCGTAAGTTTGCCTGTTTCTCGGCACGCCTGCTGTCTGAGCTGCACTGCGAGGATGTCCTGGTTTTCGACGTCCGCGGGATCAGCCAGATCACCGACTATCTGGTCCTCGCCTCCGGCACCTCCGATCGCCAGCTCCGTGGCGTGTCCGGTCGTGTTGTCGAACTGGCCAAGGAGCACGATATCGAACGCTTCGGCACCGAGACCGACACCGACTCGACCTGGCGCGTGATCGACTTCTCCAGCGTGATGGTTCATCTCTTCGAGCCGGTGACCCGGGCCCACTATGACCTCGAAATGCTCTGGGGCGACGCCCCGCAGATCCGCTGGCGCGACGAGGCCCCCCAGACGATCCTCAAGAAGCAGGGCGACGGATCACCACCGACCGGTGATTGACCATCACTTCCACACCCCCCGCCAGCGTCCAGGAGGACGGCTGCGCAGGCGATTGAGACACTGCCTCTGCGATCTCCCGCACGATCCGGGCGGAGAGCCGATCAGCCCGAACTCCTGATTCGAGCAACACACTACGCAGCAACGCTGAAGCCAAAGGGGCTTTAAGCCCAGCCAGCGCAGCAAGATCCGCCCGCAGTTCGTGTCCCGATGGCGTGAACAAAGATCGCTCCGCCTCTACCCGCGAGGCCATCCACTGAGCCATCTCCCGGAGTTGGTCTGCTGTCTCAAGTGCCCGCCGATGCCCCTTAGGCCACAGCGTCCGCAGCCCCGGCAACACGTCCGCCCGCAAGCGATTCCGCCTGAGGTGCTGCTTGCTGTTGAGCGGGTCCTCGAACCACCGAACCTGATGCCGCTCCAGAAAACCGATGATCTCGGCGTGGGTGATTCCCAGCATCGGCCGCACCACGGCCAGATCGCCCGCCGCCGACTGCCTTGACCACGCCATTCCCGCCAGCCCTCTCGGGCCAGCCCCACGCATCAGCCGCATCAGCATGGTTTCGAGCTGATCGTCCGCGTGATGGGCCAAGGCCACCGTTCGCACCCCGTGCTCTCTCGCGATCGACCGCAGTGCCGCATGGCGCTGCTTCCGGGCCGTCGCTTCGAGATTCCCGCCATGCCGATCCGGGTGAATCGACCGCACCGCGTAGTCAGCCCCCCAATCAGTCGCCTGCTGCCTGAGAAACGTGTCCGCCTCGTCAGATTGCTCAGTCAGATGGTGATTGACGTGCGCCACAAGCACCCGCTGGTGCCAACCTCGCCGACCGGCCAGGGCACACAACGCCCGCAGCAAGGCCTGCGAGTCCCCGCCCCCCGAGCAGGCCACGGCGATCACCGGCTCAGACCGCGGGTCGAACCCGCAGCGTTCTCGCAGGGCGACCGCCGTCTCACGGACCAGCGGATCGAGCGCAACCTTTGTGGAGTGACCGGCCATGAGCCCGATAATACGAAGACCCGTGGTTCGTGCCTCGGGAATCGATGCAGGAGTACGGCTTGTCCGTCCAGACCGCCTCACATCAGGATTCTCCCGCCGAGGTCACTGAGCTTGTCGTCAATCTCGACGATGCGCCAGGCGAGACCATCGGGCACACGGTGACGGCCGTCCTCGACGCCGGTGCCCTCGACGCCTGGTGGACCCCGATCGGTATGAAGAAGAACCGCCCGGGGGTCATGCTCTCGGTTCTGGTCCACCCGGTCGATCAGCGCCGTCTTGAAGCCCTGCTCCTTGAACTGACCGGCTCCTTCGGCGTGCGTACCCGCACGTGGCAACGCACCGTCCTCGACCGCCGGCATGAGACCGTCTTAACACCCTTTGGGGAAGCCCGCGTCAAGATCGGCTCCCGCGATGGCCAGGACCTGGTCGCTCGGGGCGAACACGAAGACGCAGCTCAACTCGCCCAGCGGTCTGGCACACCCCTGCGTCTGGTTCAGGCCGCCATCGACGCCGAAGCCACCTCGCGGTTCCTCACGGCAGGGGGGAAACGGTAGATGGACACCCTCCGCAACTTCCTGCCGGTCGTCGCCATCCTCTTCATCCTGATGGCGCTCTTTAGCTTCGCTGCCCGTAAGCGCCAGGCCCCGAGGACCCCCGCCCGCGACCAGCTCGAAGACCTCAAGCAGCGCAAAAGCTTCCGCGATGATCTGGGCAACCTCATGGTCGAAGTCGAAGAACTCACGCGCCGTTTCAGCAGTCAGATCGACGCCAAGACCGTTCGCCTCGAACGCCTGATCCAGGAGGCCGAGATCCGCATTGATCAGCTCAACCAGCTCGAAGCCAGGCATGGCCAGAAACCCAGCCCGACTCCATCGACCAGTGACTCGGCGGGCACGCCAGCTTCAGCCAACCCGATGCAGACACTGACGCGTTCGGTTCACACCCTGGCCGATCAAGGCCACGACCCCGCAGAGATCGCCGAGAAACTCGGTGAGCACATCGGCAAGGTTGAGCTGATTCTCGCCCTGCGCACCAGCGGCTGACGCTGATTCGTACCACTTTTCGGCCAACTCGGTCTCAGCGATATCCACCTTCTCGTTGCCAACTTCAGTTACGGCACGCCGTGCCTGAGCCGACCTCGATCATCATCCTCTTCATAGGCTGTATGGTCGTGGTTCGCTATCGCGACTCAATCCACTGACGAAGGGCTGATCGCTTCCGTGACCATCCGTCATCGAGTCGCTCCGTGATGAATCCGGCATAAGCTCGATCGATCCACGCCGCCAGGTCCAGGATCAACTCAAACCGCTTGTTGATCCGCCCTCGCTCATCTTCGACATCCTCGATCTCGGGCAGCAGTGTGCTGCTCACCGACATCATCTCGGCGTTCATCGTCATCTCCCAGTGTGATTCGCCATCCGAGACCAGCAGCCCGGCTTTGCGCGGCCACTTGCCCTTCCGCAGCGCCTCGCCCGCCTCGCCCAGGCGCGTTGGCGTATCAACGCGCAGCATCTGCTTGCCCGCCAACCCCCACGCGCACTCCATATCCAGCGCTTTGGTGATCGCGACGAAGCCCTGGGGCTGATCCACCTTGTCCCCCGGTCGCTTGGCCAGATCAATCGCGCCTTGCGCTGACTCAAACCGATGCCAGAGCCACAGCAGCCACTCATCACCCAGAAAATCGCGAAGATCGACGGCCTTCGCCATCCACGGCACCGGCGGGCCCGATCGCTTCGGCCCCGTCATAGCATGCTCGTTCCCACTCGGCGGACCGGTAAACGCTGACGGCTGCGCATCCTCCAGATCACGCTTGCCTCCACGCTTGCCCATCACATGCTCCGCGAGTTTTCCGGCCGTCAAAGGCACCATCCGGATCGCAAACGCATTCGTCAGCAGCGACACCGCCACATCCGATGTGCCCTTCGCCGCCGTACCTAGCAAGACCTCACCCCGCGACAGGTCCCAGAGAAACGGCACCGACTTAGACTTGCGGAACTTCCCCGCAGCGCGCTCCTGACTGATCTGATGCTCGGCCATCTCGTCCGCGCTCGCAGGAGGTTCGCCCATCCCAGCAGGCATTGCGTTCATCCGCTCATAAGCCTTACGCAGCTCACTGGGCGGGTTGTGCGTATCAATCCGGATCGATGCCAGCAGCAACGGACGACTCGGCTTGCCCCAACCAATCTTCTCCAGCGAAAACTGCGTGTCCAGCAGGTGCTCTGCCGTGACAAACCCGACCTCAGGCTCGCGAGCGTCCGGCACCGCAGACGCCACGAAAGCGTGCTCCTCCAGGATCGACACCGCCACATCATCCACGCTCTTGGGTGCGTCCCCTTCGACCAGATACCGACAAAACGTCACACGACCGGAAGTCAACGACATACAAACATCTCTATGGCTGAGGGGTGAGTAAAAGTAAGCAAAACAGCACACAACCGAGACTGACAAGGCATCACGGCGATAGGTAGGGAGGGGCTAGACCTTGGCCTGATCGCCACTCGAACGAGCCGCCATCAACGGTCGGTGTTCCGTAGGAACCCAACGCAGGGCCAATCGGCCGAGACCGATGACGCCGAGTGCCCCCAGGCTCCACCACGGCTGCCGACCATCCACGAACCCCGCATACGCCATCGGGCTCGCCACGATCACGGTCACCAGACATACCCGCCACGCCATCCGCAGTTCCATTACCCGAGGCGGGGGAACCACACAGATCAGCACATACGCCGGGAACAGCAATCCATACGCCAACAAGAACAAGCGATAGCCCAGTTCGATCCGCTCACCGCGCAACTCCAGCGGGGCACCGTACACCCAAAAACCCGCCGCCGCCGCGACGATCGAGAAGACCATCACTCGAAACACGCCGTGCCCCCCACGCCGACTTGTCACCTCGTGCAGATGCAGACCCACGGTGTACGCCGTCTGCCCGCACACATGAATCCCCAGCCAGAGTACCACCGCAGTTGGCAACACCACCGGTCCTTCGGCAGCAAACAGGTCCACGACATACGGCGCATAAAACACCGACAGAACGATCATCACCGCGAAGAGCCCGCCAAAGCCGATCGCAAAAGCCAGCTTCCCTGCCGACACCGAGCACCGCTCTCGAACCCGATGGAATGTCAGGTCGAGATACGGACAGAGCAAAAACCCGCCCGCCATCACCGGTAGCAACCACAGCATCGACACCGCACGTTCACCCGTGATCGCCAGATCAACTATCGCCCCCGGCTCCGGTGCCCGCTGGAGAAACAGCCCCACCACCGCGACGGACACACCCACCAGCGCCAACCCCAACCAGGCCACGCTAACGATCGACCACACCGCCAGCCCCCACACCACCGCACCCAGCGCGACAGTTCCCAAGGCCCAGGTCCATCCAAACAAAGGCAGGATCAGGCACGTCACCCCGAAGGCGTGGAACATGATCGTCACATCCGAAAACCCCATCCCCGCCCGTCGATGAAGCCCGACAAACGCTTCGCTTCGTTGAGCGGAGGTCACCCACCACGCAAACGCCGCAGCACCCAGCATGTTCGGCACAGCAAAGGCGAGAAAACCGAGCAAGCCGTGGTCTCGCACCAGCATTACCGGCAGGAACATGCCGATCACCCACGTCCATGACGCCGCCAGCATCCCTGCCCACGCCAGCGTCATCCACAACGGAGCATGTCCCCGGTCTGTCTGTTCAGTTGACTCTCGCGTCATGGTGTCTCGGTGGTGGCGCTGTCAGTGCTCAAGGTTGACCGTTGCTCTCAGGCCTCGCGTCCCGTCGAGTCACCAGCTTCAGCTTACGACTCCGGGCCTGAGTCTTAGGCGTCACATGGAATGTCGCCACACTCTGACCCACCCGACGCTCCTTCTCATCCCCGGACGTCACCATCTGCAGGATCTGCATATCCACCGTCAGATTGAACTCCTGACCGGTCGCCAGCAACTCGTCGATGTCCTGGTGGGGTGTGATCCGATACACCGCAGGGCCGAAACACGGCCGCCGAAACGTGTACTCGAGATGCTTGCACACCACCGTGTAATCCGCCCCGCACTTCTCAAACACATACATCCCGCCCGCCACCTCAGCGTTGCCCAGCAGCGCCCCGCCCGCCATCGCGTTGTACCAGTTCCGGTTGAACCGACGAAACGGCAGGATCGCCGAAAAACTGTTCTCATCACCCCTCAAAAAACGGATGCCACTCCGGTACGCCAACGGCAGGAACATCATCGAAAACAACTTCTGCCAGAAACGATTGCGTGTGGATAACCGCGACAGCCTCGCCTCCCACCGGTGATACAGCCGCGTCCACCAACCCTCCTCCTGCGCACGCTCCTCCGGCACAGTTGTTACCGCCGCCGGAGGCTCTTGAACAGGACAATCTGACATTTGCCTACTTTACTCGACACGACCCGGTGCATCCCGCCATCAACGCTCAGCGGAACGGATTGTTCGGACGAAAACCCGGTCGGTCCTCCTCGTCCCCCGAGATTTCCTGATTTTCCTCGACCCACAGCGACTGGATCGCTTCAAGGATCTGCTCGTTTACTCGGTGGTCCGGGTCCGCCTCGAAACCCTCCAGGCCCTCCACCAGCTTCCGCAACTCAGGAAAGCTGATGACTGCCGGATCCCGGTCCGGATGCGCTTCGACCAGACCCAGCGCGATGTCCTCAAAATCTGTCCAGCCGAAGGTCTCGTCCATGCCCATCACTCGCGTCAGGTCAGGCTCACGGGCATGACAACGTACAGAAAGTGACTCTCGGTCTTCATCACGCCCGGCTTGTTCGCCGCTTTGAGCTCAAGGGTGACCTTCTCACTATCCACGACCTTGAGCGCATCCAGGATGTACGCCGGGTTGAACCCGATCTCAACCGGCTCACCGCTGTAGCTCGACAACTCCGACTTGATCTCCGCCTCACCCATTTCTGGGGCACGGCTCGTAAGCGTCAACCCACTCTCATCAAACGCCATCCGCACGCCCTTGGACTCTTCATTGGTCAGCAGAGCCGCACGACGCACCGCCGACACCAGCACATCCGTGCTGACCTCAGCCTTCTTGTCGCCATCCTTCGGGATCACGTCCTGATAAGGCGGGAAGTTCCCCTCCACCAGATTCGACACGAGCACCGCCTGATCCGTCGCGAAGAAGATCTGGTTGTCAGCAATCCGGCACCGCACCGTCTGCTCCGGGTCATCAAACAGCTTCAGCAGCAGATTCAAGGCCTTGGTCGGAACGATCGCCGACCGCGTCTCTCCCGAACCACCCTTGCACGAGCCCTTGGCCAGTGCCAGCCGGTGACCATCCGTCGCCACCACCGATAGCTTGTTGCCCGTCCGCTCCAGCAGCACGCCATTGATCGCGTACCGACTGTTTTCCCGAGCCGTCGCAAATATCGTCATCGCGATCAGCCGATGCAGGTCCGAAGCACCGATCTCAAAATCAGCATCCCCCTTGAACACTGGTACCGCAGCAAAATCCGCCACCGGATACCCAAAGACCTTGAAACGACTGTCCTTACCCGTGATCACCGCTGACTCTTCATCCGTGGCGATCTCGATCGTCGGGTCAATCGACTCCCGCACGATCTGCCCCAGCTTGTCCGCCGGAATCAACGCCTCCCCAGCCTCAGCGACCTCGATCCGCTCGGTCTTGAGCGTCACCGTCACCTCAGTATCCGTGCCCACCAGCGTCAGCATCGGCGGGCTCGCCTCCGCCGTCAGCTTCACGCACCGCAGCACCGGCTTAGGCGTACGACTCAAAACAACGCCCGATACCGTGTTGAGTGCCTCGACCAGGGCTCCCCGATCGCAAATGACCTTCATGGGACGAATCCTCTTTTAAACCTGTGGAACACCGAAAACTAGCCGCTCCAGCCCGCCCCGGCAAACCGAGCGGACCTCAACGCCGTAGCTATCCTTAAACCCCACCCCTGCCGATGATACCGATGTACGCCCCAACCGGCCCCTCCTCAGCGCCGCCAGCACACCCGCATGCCCGATAACCCCGCACAATCCGCCCCCATCGAGCCTGCGGACTCATGGTCTCGCCGAACCAAGGACCGTCTCACCGAGCTGCCGGGCATGTATATCCTCAAAGGCGGGGGCCTCCGTGCCGCCGCCCTCAAAGGTTCCATCTGGTCCGTCGCGGGTGCAGCCGTTGCCATATTGCTCCGACTCGGCTCCAACCTTGCCCTCGCCTGGATGCTCTTCCCAGAGGCCTTCGGTCTCGCCCAGCTCATCAGCGTCGTCATCACCGGACTTCAGATGTTTTCCGACGTAGGCATCGGACCCGCCATCACCCAGAACCGCCGCGGTGACGATCCCATTTTCCTCAATACCGCCTGGACCATCCAGATCATCCGCGGCGTCATCCTGTCCCTCATCTCAATGGTCCTGGCCTGGCCTATGGCCATCTTCTTCAACGAGCCCATGCTGGCTCAGCTTATCCCCGTCGCAGGGCTAACTGCCATGGCCGCCGGATTCCAGTCCACCGCGGTACACCGGGCGACCCGCCACCTCCAGATCGGTCGCCTGACCGCCTTCCAGCTCGTCGGGCAGCTCGCCGGTGCCATCGCCATGGTCACCTGGGCTCTGGTGGATCGCTCAGTCTGGGCTCTGGTTGCAGGCCCGCTCATCGGCGTGTCCATCAGCTCGGCCCTGAGCTTCATCATGCTCAAAGGACACCCTCACAGACTTGTCATCAACCGCGAAGCCCTCAGTGAACTCACGAAGTTCGGGAAATGGATCTTCGCCAGCACCGTCGTCACATTCTTCGGCCTTACCGCCGATCGCATCGTCCTGGGCAAACTCGTCGACCCCGGCACCCTGGGCGTCTATGGCATCGCCCTGGGTCTTGTGATGATGTGTGTCCAGCTAGTTACCCGTATCGATCGTGGGGTCTTCTTCCCAGCTTTCGCCAAAGCCCAGGGCGACCACCAGCGTCTGGCCGACATGGTCAACCAGGTCCGCTTGCCCCTGCTCTTCGGCTCCGGACTCATCACCTTCCTGGCGATCGTCCTCGCTAAGCCCGTGATTACCCTCCTCTACGACGATCGATACCTCGAGGCCGGAGCGATGGCCCAAATCCTCGCGTTGCTGATCTTCATCCAGGTCAGCGAAAGCAACCTTGGTTCACTCCTGCTTTCCCTAGGCCGAAGTCGCGCCCTTTTCGCTGGCAACCTGATAAAAATCCTCACCTTTGCCGCTTTCGTCCTCCCCGCTCATCAACTGGTAGGCACCGTTGGCGTCATCGCCGCCCTCATCCTCTCTGACATCGCCCGACACGCCGTCACGACCACGCTTGCCATCCGTGCCCGCGTCCTCGACCTTCGAATGGACATCGCTCTCCAACTCCTGACACTCTCGGCCACCATGGCCCTCGTCCTTCTGCTCACAGTTGATCCCTCACTCCTCGCCGAAACGAACGCCCCCTCAATTTTCCTGGCCGCCACCCTCACCACACTCGCCGCCTATGCCCTCACCATCCCGATGGTGATCTATCCAATCATCCGAAAACGTCGAAACAGGCCACCAGATTCCAGCTGTTCCTGATCCTCTGACAGACACTCGTGGGCACGGCCGGGCTGCAAGATCAAGATAGGGGACGGACCACATCCTGCCCAAGGCGAACGTCTCGAATCCATCGCAGCCGATCAAAACACCATGGCCAGCGACCTTTGAGACCATCGGATGAACCCTCCTAAAATTTGGCAAAACAATAACGAACCAACCAGGTTGCCACGACGGCCCCACAGCTCATCCACTACCCGCCCCCTCTACCCCTTGCACCCCCCCCCGACCCCCGCTACACTACGCGGCTCGCTACCCCAAGCCAGAGGCGTCCTATGCCCAAAATGAAGACACATAAAGGCCTCCTCAAGCGTGTGAAAATCACCGCCAAAGGACGCGTGAAGTTCCGACCCGTCGGCACCTCGCATCTCAACTCCGGCCTCACCGGCGAGCAGATGCGAAAGCGCCGTCAGCAGAACTTTGCCAAAAAAGGCGACATTAAACGCCTCTCCAAGATGCTCCACCAGCCGGTCCGCTCCATCGAGTACATCGAGCAGGCTGATGCCGACAGGGTCCGTGAAAAGGCCAAAGCCAGCGGAGATTCCAAGTAAAGCCTTAACTGACACGCACTTGCGTGTCCTGACGGAGATTCGCCATGCCACGTGCATCCAAGGGTGCTGCCCGCCGACAGTCCAAGGTCCGTTGGTTCAAGAAAACCAAGGGCAACCGCGGAGCACGTCGTAACCACTGGGGCAGAATCAAGGAAACCGTCTATCGCGCTGGGGCCTACGCCTACGAGCACCGCCGCCAGGTCAAGCGCGACTACCGCCAGCTCTGGATCCTCCGCATCTCCGCCGCCTGCAAGATGCGTGGGATGTCCTACTCCCGCTTCATCAACGGCCTCAAGCTCGCCAACATCACGCTCAACCGCAAGATGCTCAGCGAGATCGCCATCGCCGACCCACAGGCCTTCGACCTCATCGCCGAACAGGCTAAATCCGCCCTTGAGGCCCAGGCCAAGCAGGCCGCCTGATTCGGCTCACCCTCGTTCGCTCGCACGAACATGACCACGCCGGGGACCTCTGCCGACAGGGCCAACAAGCCCCAAGCGTCCTCGCGCGAACGGAGAATACCAACCATGAATGACACTCAAGCTCTCGAACGCGGATTCCACGCCGACACCTGGCGCATGTTCCGCATCATCTCCGAGTTCGTCGATGGCTTCGAAGTCATGTCCGAGGTCGGTCCCGCCGTCACCATCTTCGGCTCAGCACGAACCCCGGAAACCGACCCGATGTACGTCAAAGCGGTCGCCTGCGGACAGAAAGTCTGCGAGCAGAAGCTCGCCGTCATCACCGGCGGCGGTCCCGGCATTATGGAAGCCGCCAACCGCGGTGCCAAGGCCTGTGGCGGGATCTCCGTCGGCCTCAACATCGCCCTCCCCCACGAACAGGACCCCAACCCCTACCAGACCCACAAACTCAACTTCCGCTACTTCTTCGTCCGCAAGGTCATGTTCGTCAAGTACGCCTGCGGCTTCATCCTCTTCCCAGGCGGCTTCGGCACCATGGACGAGTTCTTCGAAGCCCTCACCCTCATCCAGACCGAGAAAATAGAGAAGTTCCCCATCGTCTGCGTAGGCGTCGACTTCTGGACCGGCCTCATCGACTGGATGAAGTCCACCATGCTCGACAAGTACGCCACCATCAGCCCCGAAGACCTCGACCTCATCCATCTCACCGATGATGCCGACGAAGCCGTCCGCTTCATCACCGAACACTACAATCGCGAAGACTGGCTCGCCCGTAATCAGTCCAAACTGCCCTCCGACCTCTCCGCCGACCGACTCGTCCGCTGAGAACTCATCAACCCCACACACCCGCGACCAGACGCCACGTCACATGACGCGCGCGTCCGCTACCCTCATACTCCCTGCACATCGCTTCACCTCACCCGATCGGACCCCGCCGTGACCGACGCGTTCACCACCTCCCACCCACGCTTCGACGTCATCCTCTCCGACGTCGACGGCTGCCTCGTCTCCGAACACACCGACGCCCTCGACCTCCCGCGCCTCGCCAAACTCGCCGACCACAACCGCCTCGCCCGTAAGCACGCCGACCGGCCCCACATCACCCTCTGCACCGGCCGCCCCCAGCCCTTCGCCGAGTGCATGACCCGACTCATCGACAACCTCGACCTCCCCATCATCTGCGAGAACGGCGTCTACCTCTTCTACCCCCGCGACCACGTCTACGTCATGGACCCCGCCATCACCTCCACCCACCTCGACGCCATCGCCGAAGCCCAACACTGGATCATCGCCACCTTCAAAGACGCCGGCATCGTCATCCAGCCCGGCAAAGAAGCCTCCATCTCCCCCTACCACGCTGACCCCCACGCACTCGACCCCATCATGCCCCGCATCCGCGAAGAAGCCGAAAAACGCAACTGGCCCCTCCGCATCTCACGCTCGTGGAACTACATCAACTGTGACCTCCTGCATATCTCCAAAACCACCGGCATCCAACGCTTCTTCGACGCCACCAGCCTCACCCACGACCGCGCCGCCGGTATAGGCGACACCCTCGGTGACCTCGCCATCCGCCAGGCCGTCGCATGGTTCGCCTGCCCCGCCAACGCCGACCCCAAACTCAAAGAACACGCCGACTTCACCGCCCCCAGCCAGGTCATCGCGGGCACAATCGAGATCCTCGATCATATTGCACACTAAAGCCGTGATGCATATTCTGGAATGCTAATTCGGGTGCCTGTGACACGCTGCAGGCGTGCCCACAGAGCTAATACACCTTACGCAACTCAGCCCCCGGATAATAAAACCCCAGAATCTCATCGTGGTCATACCCGCGCTCCGCCATGTCCTGCGCTCCCCACTGCGACAAGCCCACGCCGTGGCCAAACCCACGCCCGTTCGAGAATACCACTCTCGACCCCTGCACCGCCACCTCCACAAAGCTGCTCTTGAGCACCTGACTCCGATCCAACGCCGGCAGCGGCGAACGCGCGAAGTTACACGCATTGCGAAACTGCTCCGCCCGTAGCGTATACACCGCGCCATCCAGGTCCACCACCGCAAACTGCACTGGCCGACCCCCAACTGTCCGCTCCGTAACCTCAAGATTCACCAGCCCGCGCTTACGCCCCACAGCGTGGTTGTTCGCCACACCCCACGCCACAATCCGATCGCTGAGCGTTGCCAGACTCCGATCAATCGGACCCCACCGCGCATGCGGAGAGTCCGCACCCACGTCGTAGTGCATCCGCGCCCGCAGTGGGGCCATCTGCACCACATCACCAAACGCATCCCACGCACTCTGCGCGATCCCACCCGAATCCGCCGAGTAGAACGCCGGCACCACCGCACCCTGATACACCAGCAGCACCCCACGCGTCGCCTCCGCCGCCGCCAGCGGCTTCGCCGCCTCCGTACCGCCGGTATAAACCTGGCTCGCCGTCGTCGACTCGAGGTCATAGGTCCGACTCGCCGTCATCGACGCCGAGAACACCGCGTAACTCCGCGCCGCCACCGCCTGCGCCCGGAACGTCGCCGGTTCCCAACTCCCATACAACTCACCCACCAGCACCCCCGGTAGGTACGTCTCCATCGGCACATGATTCATCACGTCCAGTCGATCGCTCCCCGCCTCCGATCGCCACGCAGGCGTCACCGCCAGCAGACCCGGATAGCTTCGCGTCCCCAGCCGAATCGCACCACCATCCGCGCGTCGCACACCCACCGAAGACACCTCAAACCCAGCCGTCGCTCCAGACCCATCCGTCACCAGCACCCGATCCGCCGCCCGTGCAAACCCCAGCGGGCCCCGCATCACTCGACCTTCACGAAGCGACCCCGGACCCGTCACGACCCCAACCTCATAAGGCCCCGCATCCTCGATCCGCACCCCTCGTTCACCCCGCTGAATACGAACACGAAGCACCGGCTCACCGGTCACACCCGCCACCGCAGGCCCCCGCCGCAGATTCGGCACCGCCAACGCCCGATTCGCCGGCACGCGCTGGGCCTCAGGTTTCGACAAGGGCCGCAGGTCGGTCCGCGACAACGGCTCCCAACCCCACCCATCTAGGTCTCGACGCTCACATCCACCCACCGCCAGCACCAGCAACATCGCCAGCACACTCAACAAACCCAACGCCGCCGCCGGATAACGCTGCCAGTCCATCCAATGCATGCCCAAACCTCTCATCCATGAGACAACAAGGCTCTCCGAGCCTATCTCCCTATATTATCGGCCACGCACGCCAACGACGCCAACGACCGCTCACATTCATCGAGTAGACTCCGGCATGACCCTCGCCACCCTCGAAGCACGCAAACGCTGGCGTATCCGCCAGCCCCAAACCCCATCCGACCCTCAACTCGACCTCCTCACCCGCGAAACTCGACTCCATCCCCTCGTCGCGGCCCTCCTCCCCGCCCGTGGCATCCGCACCCCCGAAGACGCCGACCGCTTCCTCAATCCTCGACTCACCCACCTCCACGACCCCGACCTCCTCCCAGGCGTCACCCCCGCCTCCCAACGCCTCACCGCAGCCATCCGCGATAAACGCCCCATCATCATCTACGGCGACTACGACGTCGATGGCGTCACCGCCTCCGCCATCCTCTGGCACATGCTCACCACGCTGGGCGCGAACGTCTCCACCTACATCCCGCACCGACTCGAAGAAGGCTACGGCCTCAACGCCGATGCCCTGCTCCACCTCACCAAAACCGCCCAGAAGAATCACGCGAAAAGCGGGGCGGGTGGCAAGCCTCTCATCATCTCGGTCGACTGCGGCATCACCGCCGTCGAACCCGCCAGCGCCGCCATCGAAGCCGGCGCCGAACTCATCATCACCGATCACCACGGCTTCGACCCCAAGAATCTCCCGCCCGCCCACGAACTCGTCCACCCCGGACTCCCATCCGACACCCCCTACCCATGGCCCGAACTCTGCGGCGCAGGCGTCGCCCTCAAACTCGCCTGGGCCACCGCCCGACAACACACCGGCTCCGACAAACTCTCACCTGACCTCCGAGCCCTCATGCTCGACCTCGTCTCCCTCGCAGCGCTCGGCACCGTCGCCGATGTCGTCCCTCTCCTCGACGAAAACCGCGTCATCGCCTCCATCGGCCTCAACCAGATCAAGCGCACCCGCTTCATCGGCCTCACCGCCATGATCCGCGCCGCCAAACTCGAATCCGAAAAAGTCTCCGCCCACCACGTCGGCTTCGTCTTGGGACCACGACTCAACGCCTGCGGGCGCATGGGCCACGCCGGCGAAGCCCTCAAGCTCCTTACCGACCCCACTCCAGAACAAGCCGAAGACATCGCCCTGGAACTCACCGAAGTCAACAACCAACGACGCACCACCGAACGCACCATCGTCGATCAGGCCAAACAACAAGTCACCGACGCCGGCTGGGATTCCCCCGACCACCGCGCCCTCGTCCTCCTCGGCGACGACTGGCACCCAGGCGTCCTCGGCATCGTCGCCTCAAGACTCGTCGAAGCCTTCGGCCGACCCGCCATCGTCCTCACCCAGGACGCCGACGGTACAGCCACCGGCTCCGCTCGCTCCGTCGATGGTGTCTCCATCCTCGACGGTCTTCAAACCTGCAGCGACTGCTTCACACGCTTTGGCGGACACGACATGGCCGCCGGCATGACCCTACCCGCCGCCAACGTCAACGACCTCCGCAACCGACTCGTCGCCTGGGTCAATACCCAACTCACCCCCGAACAACTCCGACCCACCCTCGACCTCGAAGCACCCCTCCCCCTCGCCGACTGCAACAACCAACTCTGCGACCAGCTCGACCGCCTAGGCCCCTTCGGCCGCTCCAACCCCGCACCACGCTGGTCCTTTGACAACCTCGTCATCGACGACCACCCCCGCCAGATGGGCAAAACCGGCAACCACCTCGCCCTCCGCCTCGCCGACCCCAACTCCCGACAACGCATCCGCGCCGTCGGCTGGAGCATGGGCGACCTCGCCGACCAACTCGCCCCAGGCGTCCGCATCGACCTCGCCGGCGTCCCCAAACGCTCCGAATGGCAAGGCGTCACCCGCATCGAAATCGAAATCAACGACCTCCGAATCAACACAACCCAGCCATAAAAAACGCCGCGCCCCACAGGGACACGGCGCTCAAAACTCCTCATCAATCACGTCAAAGCCGCGAACGCCTGGCCGCCAGCAACCCCAGCAGCACACAGCCCGCACCCGCCGCCGCAGGAGAAGGAATCACCGTAGGCGGGGGGGCCACCTCATTCCGAACTACAAGACGCGCCGTATCCATCACGGCCTTCTTCGGAACATGCCACGAAGCCGTCACCTCTGAACCAAAAATCGTCGTCAGGTCCCTGCCACCACCGCCGCCCGGACCCGCCCCGCGAGCCGATCGACCCGTCGGATACAGAACCGAAGTCGCCGTCGCGCCCGGCAGATGCACCGCGCCCGTAGGCATCGACGACATAAAACCGTCAAAGCTGTTCATCAGACCGTCCACCCCGATAAACCCAAGGACTTCCGCACCCAGATCAAACGTCAGATTCAGATTCCCGCCGGTCTTATGATCCGGATCGTAATGCAGATAGAAGATCGACACGCCCGTGTCATTCGATACACCCGGCACAACCTCCTCATACCCCGATGACCCGCCAACAAAGCTCAGCACGTCGCCGAGTGTCAGGTTCGAATATTCCTCGAACACCAGCAGATCACCATCACCCGTCGTCGTCCCCGTCCCGTCATTGTTGTCCGTCAGATCCGCCAGCCCAGTCAGCGGAAGGCTGACCACCGAGCCAGCCTGAGCCGACACCGCCGCCAGACCGACCACGCCGGTCAGAGCGATAGCACCCATGAGTTTCATCATCGCACCCTCTCCAGTAACAGGCCTACTTCCTTCGTTTCAAAAGGATGTGTTTCAGAAGGCCATCTGGCGACTCATCCGCGAACTTTAAACGCCACAACAGCCGAGTAGAGTCACTCTCGCACACTCAGTGAAAATGGAGAACGCCCCTTAATCCGCGACAGACCACCCCTCGCTCCCAACCAATCCAAGGTGCCCAAACCCTATGATGATCACATGACCACCACACCCACCACTCACGACACCCTCACCGCCCCCATGCCCACCCGCCAACTCCGCGGGCTCGACTGGCAAGCCTCCCTCCTCACCCTAGGCGGGGTCAAATGGGACTCCGTTATCACCGAGACTCAGGCCATCGAGCTCATCCACCGCGCTATCGAGCTAGGTGTCAACACCTTCGACACCGCCTCAAACTACGCCAAAGGCGAATCCGAACGACGCCTCGGCAAAGCCCTCCTCGGGCACCGCGACAACGTCTTCATCGCCACCAAATCATCCAAACGCGATTACGACGGCGCCCGCCGTGACATCGAACAATCCCTCAATTCTCTCCAGACCGACACCATCGACCTCTTCTTCATCCACTCCCTCGAAGACGATAACGACCTGAAGAAAGCACTCGACCCCCAAGGCGTCCTCAAAGCCATCGACGAGTTCAAAGCCGCCGGCCACATCCGAAACGTCGGCGTCTCAGGCCACTGGTTCAAACACAACATGATCCACGCCATCAACGACTACCCCTTCCAGGCCGTCCTCCTGCCCATCGGCCTCTTCAACGAAGCCTACAACTACAGCTTCCCCGCCGAAGTCATCCCCGTCGCCCGCAACAAAGACCTCGCCGTCCTCGGCATGAAAGTCCTCGCCGCCGGCCGAGCCAAACACGTCGCCGACATCACCCCCTACATCCGCTTCGCCATCAACCAGGACGTCGACACCGCCGTCATCGGCGCCGACTCCATCCAGCAACTCGAACAAACCATCCGCATCATCAAATCAAAACCCGTACCCCTGCCCCCCGAGGAAACCAAAGCCCTCTTCGACGAAGCCCGCCAGGTCACCCAATCCTTCGACCCCGGCGAGTTCAGCTGGGTCTCCCACTACAAGCAATAAGCCCCGTCTCACACATGCAGCAGGACAAGATCGGGTCCTAACATCTCACCGTGATACCACGGCTCCCCCTGATCCACTCCGAGCACTACGACGCCCCCGTGCCGTCCGGGCACCGCTTCCCCATGCCCAAGTTCCTCATTCTCCGTGAGACACTCGATAGCCTCGGCATCTCTCAACACGCGCAATATCACCGACCCGAAGCCGCCTCCCTCAAACACCTCTTGCTGGTGCACACCCCCGACTACCTCGACGCCTTCATCAACGGCACACTCACGGATGACCACCTCCGCCGCATCGGTCTCCCCTGGTCGCCTCATCTGGTCCGACGCACGATCACCGCCGTAGGCGGGACTATCCTCACCGTCCAGCAGGCACTAACCCACGGACTGGCTTGCAACACCGCTGGCGGGACTCACCACGCTTTCCCCGATCACGGCTCCGGTTTCTGCATCCTCAATGACCTCGCCGTCGCAGCTCGCACCGCCCTCACCGAAGGCTGGGCTGCCCGTGTCCTCATCATCGATCTCGATGTCCACCAAGGCGACGGCACCGCCTTCGCCCTCGCAGACGAGCCCCACGCCGTCACCTTCTCGATGCACTGCCGTTCGAACTTCCCCCTCCGTAAGCAAGCCTCAGACCTTGATCTCCCCCTAGACGATCACCTCGACGACGCTGCCTATCTCGACCTACTCGAACAAACCCTCCCCGACCTCCTGGAACGCACGCAGCCCGATCTCGTGCTCTACGACGCGGGCGTCGATGTCCACGCCGATGACCGCCTGGGACGCCTCAACCTCACCGACCACGGAATCCTCACGCGCGATAAGTTCGTCCTCAACTCATGTCTGAATCTCGATATCCCCATCGCCGCTGTCATCGGCGGCGGCTATGACCACGACCACCACAAACTCGCCGAACGCCACAGCCTGCTCCATCAGGCCGCGCTCCACATCTGGCAGAGCCATCACGCCACAACCTCGTGACGCCAACCTATCCCGCCTTCCGCAGCCCCTTCTTCCCCGCACCCTCCAACGGCGCGATATACCGCCCAGGACTGATCGTGTCGTTCGGGTCCATCGTCTGCTTGATCGACGACACCAGGTCCCAGTACGGATCACCCTCTCGACGAATCTTCGCGTACCCACCCGGCCCCGTCCGGTATGGATAAAAACCCGCACCCATCAACGCAGCCATTAGCGCCTCATAACACGCCTGCGCCCGCTCCGCTTCCTCAGCGATCCGCTTGTCATACGAGATGTTGCTTACACAAACCATCGCACGCTCAGTGATCATCGTGAACGTCACCAGCGTATCGAATCCATACTCCGCATAGATCGGCTCGAGCAACTCCATCAGCTCCTTCGCATCCGACCCGCGATTCGGCACCACAGGCGACACCCATGCCAATCCCGCATGAACATCCAACGGGTCCATCGCCTTCTCCGGCTCAGGATCACGCACCCGCCATGCCGCCCCTCGAAGCGGCTCATCCGACGGCACACCCTTGAGCAAACCATACACCGGCTTGAGAATCGCCAGCATCTCGCCCAGCCACTTGCCAGCGCCAACACACGTTAGCCCCTTCTGCACCGTCTCCGCCAACACCAGCCGCCGGTCGTTGATGAACTTCACCTTGTATGGCCGCAGCACACGCCCCAACTGCTTCTTCACCGCAGCCACCGTCCCCTTCGACCCATAGATCGCCCCGCACCCGTTCCAAGCCCCGATCATCCCCGCTCGTTTCAACCGAGCCCGCACATCCTCCGGCAGGGGGGTCACCCCACCCGTCTGATCAAACGGATACCGCGTCCGCGCCGACAACACCCGCAAGTCATTCGCAATATGAATCGTGCTCTGCAACAACCCCTGCATCCGCAGCGGCGCCAGCCGATCCACAATATCCACCAGGTCCTCCTCACGATCTCCCGAGAAGAAGTACGCACAGAAATCCTCTGGCTTCGGCATCAGCCAGATCGTGATCCGCGTCACAATCCCCAGGTTCGACTGAACAAACAAACCATCCAGCATCGGCCCCAGCCCATACGGATACACATGCGCCGCCCGCGCACCCGGATAATGCCCGTACCCGGTGTGCACCACCCGACCATCCGCCAGCACCACCTCCATCCCGCAGCACGTTAGGAAATGATCCCCATACCGCGTATGCCCGAACCCCCGGTCCAGCGTATTCCCCACCAGACTCGATCCCACCCCAGCACCCGTCGCATCCACCCACAACTCCGGCGCGTGCTCCTCCAGATAAGCACTCAACTCGCCCTGCGACACCCCCGGCTCGATCACCGCATAAGCCAGCTCACGATTCACCTCCACCACCCGGTTCATCCGCGACAGGTCCAGCAGCACCTGACCCGCCGCCACCGGACCCGCATCCCCATAACCCCAGTTCCGACCCCGCGAGATCGTGTGCAGCTTCACCCCCGTCGCATCCGCCGCCGCCGCGATCGCCGACACCTCCTCCGCCGTCACCGGATACAGCACCGCCCCAGGCGTCCGATCCGCCCCCATCGTCGACCGCCCATAACGACCCCGAACCCCGTCCTCCGTCACCACCCGATCCCCACCAATCACGCCCGACAACCGTCCGAGAAAAGCCCGCACATCAGCCGTTTCACCGCTCATCACACAAATCCCCTAAAGGGCAACCGTCGCCCAACCCACCTATCGACACCCCACCACCCCCTAATCACCACCCAATACCAGCCACAAAAACATTCTCTGGCAAGATAGGCAGTCTGTCCCCTTCAGCACCCCCCACATCAGACCGATGACCCCTCCGGAGCAACCGCACCAATCAACGGAGCGCCCCATGGCCGACAACGCGCCCAACAACCCAACAGAAAACACCACCGACCTCGAATCCTCCATCTCCGTTTCTGGCCTCACCTTCGACGTCGCCAGGTCGGTTGATCAGGCAGCCGAAGCGTGGAAACTCGTCTACAACGCCTACCGCCGCGCTGGACTCATCCCAGAGAACCCCCAGGAACTCCACCTCGTCCCACAGGCCATCAACGAACGAACGCTCGTGACCCTCGGCCGCATCCACAACGTCACCGTCAGCACCATGAGCGTCTACATCGACGGCCCCGAAGGCCTCCCCGTCGAATCTGTCTACGCCGATGAACTCAATCGACTCCGCGATGAGGGCCGAACCCTCGTCGAGCTCGGCCTCTTCGCCGACCGCCGTGAACACCTCTTCCGCTCCATCGACGCCATCCTCGAACTCATGCGCTTCTGTACCCACTACGCCGTCAATGAAGGTGCCGTCGATGCCGTCGTAGGCGTCAACCCCCGACACGTCCCCTTCTACACCCGACTCCTCGGCTTCGAGGTCATCGGCGAAACCAAATCTTACGCCACCGTCAACGACTTCCCCGTCGTCCTCCTGCACCTCGACTGGAACCTAAAAACCGCCGCCAAACGCCTCCCCCGCGGCCTCGCCCACCTCGCCAACCCACCCATCGGCCCCGAGTTCTACGCCAACCGCGTCCGCATCACCCCCGAAACCATCGCCAACTCCCCCATCCACGACTACCTCCAAGTCAAACACGACCTCGTCTCCGCGATGTAACCACCACCCGCCGCGCACCAAAAAACAAGGGACCCGGGCGAACCCGAGTCCCTTGCTTATTACTATTTCAGCAGGCTAGTGATTAGCCGATCCGACGACGCCGGGCAGCAGCCAGGCCCGCGAGGACCAGACCACCCATAGCAGCGGTCGGGGTGGGCAGGACCGTAGCGTTGAACTTAAAGCTCGCACGGTCGGTGAACTCACCAGCAGTCGACGTTGGCGAGATGGTGCCCGTGCCGCCAACCCGACCAGTCACACCCAAGCTGGGATCAAGGATCGTGCCACCGGCGATATCCAGATCAGGAATGATCGCGAGATCAGTACCGATCGGGATGAGGCTGTAAGAGCCACCAGACAGAATATCGAGACCAGCAAAGAGGCTCTTGCCTTGGGCGTCAACGCCCACTCCACCGCCCCAGCTGGCGCTGTTGTAGCCAGTTGTTCCGGTCAAACCACTGGGAACCGTCACCGAGCGGACACCGTCAACACGGTCATCTTCAAAAATCTGAAAATCAGCAACGCTTACGGCCGCACCCGCACCGATGGTCAGCGTAAAACGACCAAAAACCTCGACGTCAGTGGACGACAGATCGACCGTGTCAATCAGCGTGCCGCCCAGAGTTGTCAGCGAGATCGAATCGATCGTGAAGATGCCCTCAATAACGTCACCGGGAGCAGCAGGAGTCGTACCGCTCAGGTTCGTCGACAGGCTGATGTCGTTGAAGTCGTAGGCAGCCGGCACGCCAGCAAAGCCATTTGTCGAGGCCAGGTTGAATAGAACGTCCTTGACATTGCCGGCCTGAGCCGATCCCGTCAACGCAATACCGGCCGCAGCCGATGCAAACAAAAGCTTCGAAGTCTTCATGGTGATACCTCTCCTCGAACGTGGTGTTCGTCTGTTTCGCTGGAAAGTCGTGCGGACCCACCCGCAACACATATCGACTTTCCCGCAGGCTAACTTCCTTCTCAGGTTCCTCTCAGGGCTGTCACATTGACATCCCTCTCCACGTCACCATCCACGTATAATGGCCTGGGCCAGGAAGCCCTTAGTGACATACCTAAACATACCTCACCACAGGACCGTGTCAACATGAGGCTACCTCATCTGCTCGATTTTTCCCCAACCCTAACGCGCCATGAACCTCACCCCAGCACGCCCTCAGATTATCTTCAACGCAAGTTCATATTGAAAAGCAACTTACGGATACGCCTGGCGGCACCCCCTCTCTAGCCTGACGAACAGCTAAATCTGCCCTTAGGGAAGCCCCTAGCGCAACAACCCCTCAACCTAGTTGGCTCTCTATACCACCCAAACCCCTAGGTTTCCCGAAAGCCCCCCCCCCCCAAACCCCCCCCCCCCAGGCGGGGGGGGGGGGGGGGGGGGGCCGCGGGGCCCCGCCCCC